>CBINPE010000048.1:0-31010 GCA_966252435.1 uncultured Burkholderiales bacterium
CGCCGGCTTCAGCCGTGCATGGTCGGGTTCGTGGCGGTGCACGGTCCAGGGGATGCCCAGGCCCAGCGTGGGCAGCAGCCACTGCTCGATTCCCGTCATCAGCGTGCCCATCCACACGCCGTGCTTGAACCACTGCTTGAAGTTGCGCGACTGGTGCAGCTCCTTGTGCAGCCAGCTGGCCTCGAAGGCGCGCGGGTAGGCCGCCAGCTCGTCGTGCTCGCGGCCCTGCGTGACAGCCTCGAAGGCGGCCTCGGCCGCCAGCATGCCGGTCTTGATGGCGGCGTGGCTGCCCTTGATCCGGCTGGCGTTCAGCGTGCCCGCGTCGCAGCCGATCAGGGCACCGCCCGGGAACACCAGCTTGGGCAGACTCAGCAGCCCGCCGGCCGTGATGGCGCGCGCGCCGTAGCCGATCCGCTTGCCGCCCTCCAGCAGCGCGCGGATCCGGGGGTGGGTCTTCCAGCGCTGCATCTCCTCGAAAGGGCTCAGCCAGGGGTTGCGGTAGTCCAGCCCGGTGATGAAGCCCAGGGTCACCTGGTGCTTGCCAGCCTCGCCGTGGTAGAGGAATCCGCCGCCGTAGGTGGCGCTGTCCAGCGGCCAGCCGGCGGTGTGCAGCACGTGGCCGGGCCGGTGGCGCGAAGGGTCGACCTCCCACAGCTCCTTGACCCCGAGCGCGTAGGACTGCGGGTCCTTGCCGGCGTCGAGCTGGTAGCGCGCGATGAGCTGGCGGCCCAGGTGGCCGCGCGCGCCCTCGGCGAACAGCGTGTACTTGCCCAGCAGCGCCATGCCCAGCTGGAAGCCCGGGCCGGGCTGGCCGTCCTTGCCCACGCCCACGTTGCCGGTGGCCACGCCGATGACGGCTCCGCGCTCATCGGTCAGCAGCTCGGCCGCGGCGAAGCCGGGGAAGATCTCCACGCCCAGCGCTTCCGCCTGCTGCGCCAGCCAGCGCGTGACGTCGCTCAGGCTGATGACGTAGTTGCCCTCGTTGTGCAGGCAGTGCGGCAGGATCGGGGCGCGGTAGCTGCGGGTTTCGGACAGGAAAACCATGTCGTCGAAGACCACCGGTTGCGTCAGCGGCGCGCCCTGGGACTTCCAGTCGGGCAGCAGCTCGGTGAGGGCGATGGGGTCCATCACGGCCCCGCTCAGGATGTGGGCCCCCGGTTCCGACCCCTTCTCCAGCACCACCACGGAGAGCTCCTTGCCCTGGGCCGTGGCCAGCTGCTTGAGGCGGATCGCCGCGGACAGGCCGGCCGGCCCGGCGCCGACGACCACCACGTCATACGCCATCGACTCGCGCGGGCCGTGTTGTTCTATCCAGGCGGGGGGTGTGCTCATGGTCTTCCTGAGGTCTGATGAAGGGGAGGAGGCAGGTGAATGCGGCGATTGGCCAAGCGGGGATTTTGCCCCGGCCCGCGCCCCCGTCCCCCGGGCGGGGGAAATGGGCGATTTGGGGGGCCGCCCGGCGGGCACTTCGTGATAGCCTGCCGCCGGTGAATTTGATCGGATGATGGACCCACTCCGGTGAAGGGGTGGCTGAATGATTGATTGCATGACTGACTGACTGAAGACAATGAGGACCCACGCATGAGCTACAACATCGATCTGTCTGGCCGCGTCGCGCTCGTGACCGGCGCATCGAGCGGGCTGGGTGAACAGTTCGCGAAAACGCTGGCCCGGGCCGGCGCTGCGGTGGTCCTGTCGGGCCGCCGTGTGGAGCGGCTCAAGACCCTGCGCGCCGAGATCGAGGGCAATGGCGGCGACGCCCACGTGGTGATGATGGACGTCACCGACCCCCACAGCATCCGCGCCGGCGTGGCCCACGCCGAGACCGAGATGGGCTGCATCGACATCCTGGTCAACAACTCCGGTGTGAGCACCACGCAAAAGCTCGTCGAGGTCACCGAGGAAGACTTCGACTACATCTTCGACACCAACACCAAGGGTGCCTTCTTCGTGGCGCAGGAGGTCGGCAAGCGCATGCTGGCGCGCGCGCGCGGTGCCGCGCCCGGCACCTTCACCGGCGGGCGCATCGTCAACATCGCCTCGATGGGTGGTCTGAAGGTGGCGCCCCAGGTGGGGGTGTACTGCATGAGCAAGGCCGCGGTGGTGCACATGACCCGCGCCATGGCGCTGGAGTGGGGCCGCTTCGGCATCAACGTGAATGCCATCTGCCCCGGCTACATCGACACCGAACTCAACCACCACCACTGGAAGACCGAGGCCGGCCAGCGGCTGATCGACAGCCTGCCGCGCAAGCGCATCGGCCAGCCCCAGGACCTGGACGCCCTGCTGATGATGCTGTGCGCCAACGAGAGCCACTTCATCAACGGCGCCGTGGTGCAGGCCGACGACGGCCTGGCGCTGTGAACTGAGGCAGCAGCCCGCACGCGAGTTCCGAATTCCCCCTGGAGGCCGCCGCATGATCGCCATGGTGGTGTTGCTGTTCGAGCTCAGCCTGGCTGCACTCGGCCTGCTGCTGATCATCACGCAGATCTTTCTGCCGCTGCTGCGCAAGGAGCCGCTCTTTCCCTGGTTTCGAAACCCCAAGTAGCGCTGACTGGCCTGCGGGCCGGCCAGCGCCCAGCGGTGCCTGCGGGCCGTTTGATCGTGCGCGCCTGTCGCCTCAACGCCTTTCTTCCTTCGTCAACCGACCACCCGGAGTCAACACATGGTCACCATCAACAAGAGCCTCGGCGAGGCGTTCCAGGCGAATCTTCCCTCGGGCCGCAAAGGACCGTTGTGGGCCCTGCTCGGGGTCGTGCTGACGGGGGTGGTGGTGGTCGGCTCGGGCGGGCTGATCGAGACGAAGAAAGCCGACGAGATCCTGGCCGTGCAGAGCATCAGCTCGGGTGAAATCACCTGGTACACCGGCACCGAGAGCTGGGTCTGGCAGCTCTGGGGCAACGTCACCGCCTACAAGAAGCGGGCGATCTACGAGTTCGACCATGCGGGCAACGGCAGTGCCAAGGACTGCGACGACGGCATCGACGTGCGGTTCAACGACGGCGGGCACGCCGTGATGTGCGGCTCGATCCAGTACGACATGCCCACCGACGCGAAGAGCCTGACCGAGATCCACACCAAGTACGGCAGCCAGGAGGCGGTGCAGCGCCAGCTGGTCGAGAAGATCACCGGCACGGCGGTGTACCTGTCGGGGCCGCTGATGTCGTCGCGCGAGTCCTTCTCGGAGAAGCGCAACGACCTGGTGCGCTACATCGAGGACCAGATCCAGAACGGGATCTACCGCACCCAGCAGCGCGAGGTGCGCGTGAAGGACAACATCACCAACGCCGAGAAGACCCAGACCGTGGTGGAGATCGTGCTGGGCAAGGGCGGGGTGCCGGAGCGCCAGGAGGCGCCGGTGCTGGGGCGCTTCGGCATCAAGCCCTTCGGCTTCACGATCAAGCGCATGCCCTATGACGCGCAGGTCGAGAAGCAGATCCAGCAGCAGCAACAGATCACGATGGACGTGCAGACCGCAATCGCCGACTCGAAGAAGGCCGAGCAGCGCACCCTGACCGTGACCGAGCAGGGCAAGGCCAACGCGGCCGAGGCGAAGTGGAAGCAGGAGCAGGTCAAGGCCACGGCGGTGGTGACCGCCGAGCAGGAGAAGGCCGTGGCCATCCTGGACGCCGAGAAGGAACGCGACACCGCCAAGCTGAAGAACGAGGCGGCGAACTACTACAAGCAGGAGCAGATCGCGCGCGGCGAGGGCGACGCGGCCTACCGCCGCCTGGTGATGCAGGCCAACGGGGCGCTGGAGCTGAAGCTGGCCACCTACGAGCGCGTGATGGGCAAGTTCGCCGAGGAGTTCGGCAAGCAGAAGTGGGTGCCGGAGGTGCAGATGGGCGCGACCGGCCCAGGCGGCAACAACGCCCAGACGATGATCGACGCCTTGTCGGTCAAGGCCCTGCGGGACCTGGGGCTCGACATGCGAGCCGGGGCGCACGACAACCGGTGAGCGGAGAACGCGTCCAGTCTGGGTGAGGGGTGCGCACCAGCCCCCACCCCGGCCCTCCCCCAGCGGGGGAGGGAGTTAGCCCCTTCCCCCGCTGGGGGAAGGTTGGGATGGGGGCGCAGCCTTCGCAGCTCGCTACCTGTTTCTGGGCCACCTCTTTCGCCACCCGCCGCCGAATACTTCGCTCGGCGCGAACGGGGCGTGGTGAGTGGTGCCAGGAAGGGGAAACGCGCTGACTGCGCACTTCGACAAGCGAAATGGGAGGCAGGCGTGCGGCAGGCTCAGGCCTGGACCACGCTGCCGCGCACGCCGCCGCGCTGGCCGCTGCCGTACGGGGAGTACACGGCCGGCTTGTCGGAGGGGATCAGGACTTCGATGGCGCGGTCGAGCGCCGCGGTGGCGCGGGCCAGGGACTCGCGCTGCGCGGCCACCTGGCCGCTGGCCCGCATGAGCCGGCTGCGCAGGGCGGGAGTCAGCGGACCGGAGCGGGCCGCCTTGGCGAAATGGTCAATCGCATGCGCCAGGGCCCGGTGCAGGGCGGCGGCATGCGTGTCGATGCCCACGGCATCGCGGGCATGCAGGGCCACGCCCAGAGCCGCCAGCGCCTGCTCGACGGCTCGCAGGGATTCTTCCAGCTCGGCATCGGGCACGGGGGGGACTGACGGCGTCAGACTGGACGGTGACAACTTCATGATGCGCTTTCAAATACTGCGACAGCAGGCGAGGCGGAGCGGCAAGGAACCCGGCAGAGTTCGGCCCAGGCTCACTGCTGGGTGTTGGTCAACAGTTCCTTGGCGTTGGCGATCAGCTTGTCGGCGATCACCTCGGCATTGACCTTGTAGGAGCCATCGGCCAGCGAGCGTGCCACGCGGGACACTTTCTCGGCGTCGAAATCGGCCGTCGCTTCGTTCAGACCGTCCATCAGGGTCGACGCCGCGCTGGACAGGGCCACTGTCGCGCTGGCTTCGCCCGTGATCACCTGGGCCGCGGGGCTGCTTTGCGCCTTGCCGGTTTCCGCCGGGGTGGGCCGCGCCGCGCCGGCAGTGCCGTTGGTGCTCGGGACATTGGGTTTGTCACCGTTGGGTCCGATTTTCATGGTGTGCTCCAAAAGGAATTGGATTGACCGATTCCATTCAACATGAGTTTGATATCGGCCGTCGCGGCGGCAACTTTAGGCTTTTTGTAACCACCGCATCCCGGGGGAAGTGTGCAATGGCTCACAGATCGGGAAGGTCTTGTCACCTTGTCCCTGTCTTGGGCCCCACCGCGACGCTGCGGAATGATGTCACAGGTCCAGCGCCAGCTGATGCTCGGACACCGGCATGCCGCTCACCACCCGGCCGGCCTCGGTGCGGACCCGCGCGGGCTGTCCCTCGACGCCCGGGGTCAGGGCCTGGCCCTGGGCGGCCACGGCAAAGCCGTCGCCCGAGGCCACCACCTTGACCGTGTCGCCGGCGGCAAACCACTGGCGCGGCTTCAGGTGAGCCTGGCGGATGCTCTGGCCCACCGCCAGCGGCCGGGCCAGGGTGCGGCCCTCGAGCAGCTTCGGGTCGAGCAGGGCGGCCGAGGGGTCGGCCGCCAGGTCCACCTCGCCCACCGCGACGTCCTGGGCGCTGAGCACGGCGCCCAGGGGCAGGGCGGCCAGGGCCACCAGGCCGCGCCCGAGCACCTGCACGTGCACCGGCACTGAAATGTTCCAGGCCACGGCCCCCTGCACGCAGCGCAGGCCGACGCGCGTCGCCCCGGCCAGGCGCGTGCCGTTGGGCAGGTAGGGTTCGGCCTTCACGCAAGGCGCCAGGCGCAGCCGTGCGTCAATCGCGCCGACCTCGACCTGGACGCGCGGTGCCGCGGCCGTTGTGACGTTCTTCACGGATGACGTGGCGGACTCGGATGACACGGAGAAAAGGGCCGGGGCGGCCGCAGGCCGCGCCACCGGCTGGGCCTGCACGGCCTGCAGCGTGAACTGGCGGATGCGCTCGACCAGCGCCGCATCGAGCGTGTCGGCGCGCGCACCCGCAGGGGCCAGCAGCAGGGCGGCCGCGAGCGCGCCGCACCACATCAACAACAGCTTGCCCAGGCCGCTCATCAGGCGCAGCCCGAAGGTGCGGCAGGCCGCGAACGCGCTGCCTGCTGCAAGCGGTGAAATGCGAGGACGGTGATGAGCGCCCATGGGTACCCCCTGCCAAACGTGCCGGTGTTGGCACTGTAGGGCGCCCCCGGCCCGCAGGGGGCATGAATTGAACCGTCAATGTCTCGCTATTTCGGCTCATGTTTGGCGGGCGTCTTACCACAATGAGTCATGCCTTCCAAAGGTTTTTTTCAAGGGGTCCGGGATGAAGGTCCCGGGTTGCACGATGTTGAACAAGCTGACCCAACCAGTGGATTTCCAAGGCCAGGCGCTGGTCTTGCGATCTGAGCGCCAGCGCCTGCTCGCGAGCAACATCGCCAACGCGGACACGCCGGGCTATGTCGCCCGCGACATGAACTTCGCGGCCGCGCTGCAGCAGGCCACCGGCAGCCTGCAGGCGGCCTCCCAGGTGGCCGTCAGCAATGCGGGCCACCTCGGTGGCGGCAGCAGCACCGGACAGTCCCTGGCGGCCCACCTCACCTACGCCGCCCCCAGCCAGACCAACCTCGACCGCAACACGGTCGACATGGACCGCGAGCGCGCCGCGATCGCGGACAACTCGGTCAAGTACGAGGCCAGCCTGCGTTTCATCAATGCCCACGTCCGCACCATGCTGGAAGCGATCAAGGGCCAGTGAATACGGCTGACTGAGCGATCCATCCACCAGCCATCCATCGACTGACCGACCGACGACGGGAGCACCGCCATGTCCATGATGAACATCTTCAGCGTCTCGGGCAGCGCGATCAGCGCGCAGAGCCAGCGTCTCAACGTGGTGGCCTCCAACCTGGCCAACGCCGACACGGTGGCCGGCCCCGATGGCAGCGCCTACAAGGCCCGGCAGGTCACCTTCCAGAGCCAGCTGATGGGCCAGCTCGGCCAGTCCGGCCCGGCCGGCGGCCTGTCGGACGCGGCCGCCACGGGTGTCACGGTGAGCAACATCACCGAGGACCAGAGCCCCGGCCGGCGTGTCTACGACCCCAAGCACCCGCAGGCCGACGGCGAGGGCTACGTGACCTACAGCAACGTGAACGCGGTGGAGGAGATGGTCAACATGATCTCGGCCTCGCGCTCGTACCAGAACAACGTCGAGGTGATGAACACCGCCAAGACGCTGCTGCTCAAGACGCTGCAGATGGGGGGCTCCTGAGCAGGAGCCCGGCCGACTGACTGATTTGATTGACTGACTGATTCACCGCTGACGACTGGAGATTTCCCACCATGGCCACCACACCGGTTACCTCGCCCCTGGCAGGCATGCCCGCCAGCAGCATGGCGGGCGCGTCCGCCACGACGGCGCCCACCGAGGACGCCTCCGCCTCGTCGGACCGCTTTCTCAAGCTGCTGGTGACGCAAATGCAGAACCAGGACCCGCTCAATCCCATGGACAACGCGCAGGTCACCAGCCAGATGGCGCAGATCAACACCGTCAACGGCATCGAGAAGCTCAACACCGCGCTGCAGGGCCTGTCGAGCCAGTTCATGCAGATGCAGGTCATGCAGGGCACCGCCCTGGTGGGTCGCGACGTCGTGGTGCCGGGCAACCACATGGCCATCAAGGACGGCATGGGCGTCGGCGGCTACGAGTTGGCCGCCGCGGCCAAGAGCGTCAAGGTCGAGGTGCGCACTGCCACTGGGCAGGTGCTGGACACGGTCGAGCTGGGCCCGCAGAAGAGCGGCGTGCACGACTTCGAGTGGAAACCCGACGGCAAGGTGCCCCAGGGTGTGGACCCGAGCAGCCTGCTGTTCAAGGTCACGTCCAGCACCGACACCGCCGCCAACGCCACCCGCAAGGAAGTCACGGCCCTGATGCAGGACCGCGTGAACTCGATCAGCACCAGCGGCAAGTCCCTGAACCTGGAGCTGGAGATCTCGGGTGTGGTCGATTACAGCAAGGTGAAGGCTTTCAACTAGAAGGTCCCTGGCTCGTCGCTCTTTTCGCTTCCCCGTCTCGCTCGTTTTTCTTTCAGAGGTCATCATGAGTTTCCAACAAGGTCTTTCTGGTCTGAACGCCACCGCCAAGAACCTGGAGGTCATCGGCAACAACGTCGCCAACTCGAACACCTTCGGTGCCAAGGCGTCGCGGGCCGAGTTCGCCGACCTGTACGCGACCGCGCTCAACGGCTCGGGGGTGAACAACACCGGCATCGGCGTGATGCTCGGTGCGGTGTCGCAGCAGTTCAGCCAGGGCAACACCGTCACCACCGACAACCCGATGGACCTGGCGCTCAACGGCGGCGGCTTTTTCCAGGTCAGCAACGGCAACGGGCCGGTGAGCTACACCCGCAACGGCCAGTTCAAGATCGACCGCGACGGCTACATCATCAACAACAACAAGGAAAAGCTGATGGGCTACCTGGCCGACGGCACGGGCACCATCCAGCCCGGGCAGGCCGTGCCGCTGCAGGTGCCCACGGTGGGCATCGCGCCCGCCGCCACCAGCCGCATCCGCCTGGACGTGAACGTGGATGCGCGTGACTCGGTCACCGCGCCGGCCGCCGGCGTGACGCCGCAGATCGACCTGCTCGACGCCTCCACCTACAACAACGCCACCTCGGTGTCGGTCTACGACGTCAAGGGCCAGGACGTGTCGCTGGTGTACTTCTTCCAGAAGGCGGCCACCGACACCTGGAACGTCTACGTCACCGCCAACGGCGTGCCGATCACCGACGACGGGGCGGGCAACGCCCTGCCCACCACCACCATCACCTTCCCGGCCGACGGCAGCGCACCGACCTCGCCCCCGGGCGGGCTGGTCACGATGGACATCCCCAGCACCACCAACGCCAACGGTGCCGTCACCGAGCCCATCACCGGCATCACGCTGAACCTGTCCAAGGCCACGCAGCGCGGCGCCAACTTCTCGGTGACGGACCTGTCGCAGAACGGCTATGCGCCGGGCCAGTTGAACGGCATCCAGTTCGAGTCCAACGGCGTCATCACGGCGCGCTACTCGAACGGGCAGTTCAAGTCGGCCGGCCAGGTCGAGATCGCCACCTTCCGCAACCCGCAGGGCCTGCAGGCCCAGGGCGGCAACACCTGGGGCCGCACTTTCGCCTCGGGCGACCCGATCGTGGGCACGCCGGGTGAGGGCAACCTGGGCAGCCTGCTGTCGGGCGCGCTGGAGGCCTCCAACGTCGACCTGACCGCCGAGCTGGTGAACATGATCACCGCGCAGCGCACCTACCAGGCCAACGCGCAGACCATCAAGACGCAGGACCAGGTGCTGCAGACGCTGGTCAACCTGCGTTGATGATCGACGACCGAACCTGAACCCAGCCACCGCAGGGAGCTTCCATGGACCGCATGATCTACCTCTCGATGTCGGGCGCCAAGGCCACGATGCAGCGCCAGGACAGCCTGGCCAACAACCTGGCCAACGCGTCCACGGTGGGCTTCCGGGCCGAGTTGCAGGCCTTTCGCTCGGTGCCCGTGGAGGGCAGCGGCGCGAGCACCCGGGTCTATGCGCTGGAGTCCACGCCCGGCTACAACCCCGACCCTGGCCCCGTCACCTCGACCGGCCGTCCGCTGGACGTGGCCATGAAGGGCAACGCCTGGCTGGCCGTGCAGGGGCTGGACGGCACCGAGGCCTACACCCGCGCCGGCTCGCTGATGCTTTCCTCCGACGGCACGCTGAGCACCGCGGGGGGCCTGCCCGTGCTGGGCGATGGCGGGCCGATCCAGGTGCCTGCCAACAGCGAGATCAGCATCGGCCAGGACGGCACCGTCAGCACCAGCGTGAACGGCCGCTCGACCACCGTCGGGCGCTTGAAGCTGGTGACGCCGGACGCCGAGAACTCGCTGGTGCGCGGCCAGGACGGCCTGTTCCGCTCGCTGGGCGGCGACCTGCCCGCCGACGCCAACGCACGGCTGCAGGACGGCGCGCTGGAGGGCTCGAACGTGAGCCCGGTGGAGAACATGGTCGCCATGATCTCCGCGGCCCGCCAGTTCGAGGCCCAGATGAAGATGCTGCAGACCGCCGAAGGCAACGAGAAGGCGGCCGCGCAGCTGCTGGCCTTGAACTGATGGATGCCTGAATTGAAGGAGCCCCGATCATGATGCGTTCACTGTGGGTCGCGAAGACCGGCATGGAGGCCCAGCAGAACCAGCTGGATGCCATCTCCAACAACCTGGCCAATGTCTCGACGAACGGCTACAAGCGCTCGCACGCGGTGTTCGAGGACCTGATGTACCAGAACCTGCGCCAGTCGGGCGCCAACAACACCGAGCAGACCACGCTGCCCACCGGCCTGCAGGCGGGCCTGGGCACGCGTGCGGTGGCCACCTCGCGGGTGTTCTCGCAGGGCAGCCTGTCGCAGACCAGCAACCCGCTCGACGTGGCCGTGCGCGGCAACGGCTTCTTCGAGGTGCAGATGCCCGACGGCACCGTCGGCTACACCCGCGACGGCTCGTTCCAGGTCAACGCGCAGGGGCAGCTGGTCACCAACAATGGCTACCCGCTGACGGCCGGCATCACCATCCCGGCCAACGCGCAGAGCGTGACCATCGGCAACGACGGCACGGTGACTGTGCTCACGCCGGGGCAGACCACGCCGCAGTCGGTGGGGCAGATCCAACTGGCCAACTTCGTGAACCCGGCCGGCCTGGAGCCCAAGGGCCAGAACCTGTTCGGCGAGACGGCCGCCTCGGGCGCGCCCTCCAGCGCGGCGCCCGGCACCAACGGCCTGGGCATGGTGCAGCAGGGCTTCGTGGAGACCTCCAACGTCAATGTCGTGGAGGAACTGGTAGCCATGATCCAGACCCAGCGCGCCTACGAACTCAACTCCAAGGCCATCCAGACCTCCGACCAGATGCTGCAGCGCCTGAGCCAGGTGTGAGCGGGGTGAGGTGAGGCAGGCGGGCGATGAGATGAAGGCAGGTTCACGCAGGTCACCCGTTCGTCCTGAGGTATCGAAGGACGAACGGGGGGTGGGCGCAAGGCCGTTGAATTGCAAAAGACACTACTGAATCGAGACGGAACATGAAGCTGCAACCGATGACGATCCTGAGCCCGGCCCTGCTGGCCGGCCTGCTGAGCGCCTGCCAGGTGATGAACGCCCCGCCGAAGGTGGACGTGGCCGAGCCGGTCTACGTGCGGCCCGCGCCCGTGGTGGCGCCGGTGATCAACAACGGCTCGGTGTTCCAGTCCAGCCAGTACCGGCCGCTGTTCGAAGACCACCGCGCACGCCTGGTGGGTGACACCATCACGGTGCGGATCGTGGAAAAAGTCTCGGCCACGCAGACCAACACCAGCAAGGTCGACAAGAGCGGCTCGCTGAGCGCCAGCCTGACCGGCCTGCCCGGCATCTCGACCAACTCCTTCGGGGCGGGGCGCACCGTGGCCGGCGGCAGCTCGAGCAACGCCTTCGAGGGCAAGGGCAGCACCGAGAGCTCCAACGACTTCTCCGGCACCATCACGGCGGTGGTCACCGAGGTGCTGCCCAACGGGCACCTCGTGATCGCCGGCGAGAAGCAGATCGGCGTCAACCACAACGTGGACGTGCTGCGCTTCTCGGGCCAGGTCGACCCGCGCGCCATCCAGCCGGGCAACAGCGTGCCCTCGGCCCAGATCGCCAACGTGCGCATCGAGAACCGCGGTCGTGGGGCACAGGCCGAAGCCCAGGGAACTGGCTGGTTAGCGCGTTTCTTTTTGAACGTTCTGCCGATTTAAGGTTTCGCACAATGGGTCATTGCCGACGGTGGATGAATGACCCATGGACAAGACCGAGAAGTTCCTACGCGCCTTGATCGTGCTGGCCACCGCCCTGGCCGCCGTAGCAGTCTGGTGGCCAGTCTCGGCCGAAGCGGCGCGCATCAAGGAGGTTGCCTCCGTCCAGGGCGTGCGCAGCAACCAGCTGGTGGGCTACGGCCTGGTGGTCGGCCTCGACGGCACCGGTGACCAGACCACCTCCGCACCCTTCACCGCCCAGAGCATCGCCGCCATGCTGCAGCAGATGGGCGTGACCGTGCCGGCAGGCACCAACATGCAGCTCAAGAACGTGGCCGCGGTGATGGTCACCGCGCAACTGCCGCCCTTCGCGCAGCCCGGGCAGCAGATCGACATCAACGTCTCCTCGCTGGCCAACGCCAAGAGCCTGCGCGGCGGCACCCTGATCGCCACGCCGCTCAAGGGGGCCGACGGCCAGATCTACGCCATGGCACAGGGCAACCTGATGGTGGGCGGGGCCGGGGCCTCGGCCGGCGGCTCGAAGGTGCAGATCAACCACCTGAGCGCCGGGCGCATCCCCGAGGGCGCCACCGTGGAGCGCGCCGTGCCGACGCCGCTCAACCAGGGCGAGTTCATGCAGCTCGACCTCAACGCCAACGACTTCAACACCGCGCGCGAGGTGGCCCGCGCCATCAACGCGCGCATGGGGCAGGGCGTGGCCCAGGCGGTCGACGGCCGGGTGGTGCGCGTGCGCATGCCCGCCGAAAGCGATGCCCGCGTGGCCTTCATGGCCGACATCGAGAACCTGCCCATCGAGCTGGCCGCGCCGGCGGCCAAGATCGTGATCAATGCACGCACCGGCTCGGTGGTGATGAACCAGGCCGTCACCCTGGCGGCCTGCGCGGTGGCGCATGGCAGCCTGTCGGTGACGGTGAACGCCACTCCCGTGGTGAGCCAGCCTGCGCCGCTGTCGCAAGGTCAGACCGTGGTGGGCGAGAAGGCCGACATCACGATCCGCCAGGAGCCCGGCACGCTGATCCAGCTGCCTTCGGGCACCAAGCTGGCCGAGGTGGTCAAGGCGCTCAACTCGCTGGGCGCCACGCCGCAGGACCTGCTGGCGATCCTGCAGGCCATGAAGGCGGCGGGCGCGCTCAACGCCGACATCGAGGTGATCTGACATGACAGCCTCCAGCAACCTCGGTCCCAGCCTGCGCCTGCCGGGCACGCAGGGTCAGGGGCTGGCCTCCGATGCCCGCGGCGTCGACGCGCTGCGCTCGAACGCGGCGCGCGACCCCAAGGGGGCGGTCAAGGAGACGGCCAAGCAGTTCGAGGCACTTTTCATGCAGGAACTCATGAAAAGCATGCGCCAGACCAGCCTGTCCTCGGGCATGCTCGACAACGCAGGCAGCCAGATGGGTACCGAGATGCTGGACACCCAGTACGCGAGCATGCTGACGGGCATGCGCGGCGGCTTGAGCGACGCGATCACCCGGCAGCTCGAGCGCCAGATGGGCGGCGCCGACACCGGCGCCACCGATGCCGCCGCGGCCACCGGGCCGGTCGGCGAGGGCGGCGCCAGTGAGGGGCCGCTGCCGGAATTCGGCCTGCTGGCAGGCAAGCCCCCGCTGGATCCGAACAAGAACCTGATGGAGCCGAACGCGAAGGCGCCGGTGGTCGACCAGAAGGCGCTGGCTTCGCGCATCGCTCCGGCTGCGCCGCCCGCCACAGGCACCACGCCGGCGCGCAACGCGGCGGGCGTGGGCGCCACCACGGGGCCGGCCGGTGCCAAGCTGACGCCTTCGCAGCTCAACCAGATCGACTTCGTCAAGCGCCACACCGCGGCCGCCAACGCCGCCTCGGCGCAGACCGGCATCCCCGCCAGCTTCATGGTGGCCCAGGCAGCGCACGAGTCGGGCTGGGGCCGGCGCGAGATTCGCATGCCCGATGGCAGCAACTCCTTCAACGTGTTCGGCATCAAGGCGGGCGCGAACTGGAGCGGCAGGGTCGCCGAGGTGACCACCACCGAATACGTCAACGGGCAGGCGCACAAGGTGACGGCCAAGTTCCGCGCCTACGACTCCTACGAGGCCGCGTTCCAGGACTACGCCCAGATGCTCAAGACCAGCCCGCGCTATGGCCAGGTGGTGGCCAAGGCGAGCACCGCGGAGAGTTTCGCCCAGGGCCTGCAGCGCGCCGGCTACGCCACCGATCCCGCCTACGCCGACAAGCTCACGCGGGTCATCAACACCACCTTGCGCCTGCAGCGCATGGTGACCTGAGCGCAGCGCGAGGAGCCACGTCATGGGTTCATCTCTGTTGTCGATTGGCGTGACGGCCCTGAATGCCAACTATGCGGCCCTTCAGGCCACCGGCCACAACATCTCCAACGCCAACACCCAGGGGTACTCGCGCCAGTCGGTATCGCTGACGACCGCCGGCGGGCACTTCACCGGTTCGGGCTTCTTCGGCGACGGGGTGAATGTCCAGACGGTGGTGCGGGCGCACAACGACTTCCTCACCCGCGAGGCCGCCACCACCAAGTCCATCGCCGCGGCCGACGCCACCCGGACGGCGCAGCTCGAGCAGCTGGAGAAGATCTTCGGCCTGGGCGAGTCCGGCATTGGCAACGCGGCGGGCCAGTTCTTCAATGCCTTCGTCGACGTGGTCAACAAGCCGCAGGACGTCTCGGCCCGGCAGGTGGTGCTGTCGCGCGCGGGCGAGCTGGCGCTGCGTTTCCGGACCGCCTCGGACCGCCTCGACTCGCTGCAGACCGGTCTGTCCCAGGACTTGCAGGTGGGGGTGTCCTCGATCAACAGCCTGACCGGCGAGATCGCCGCGCTCAATGGCAAGATCGCGGCCGCCCACGGCTCGGGCCAGGATCCCAACGACCTGCTCGACCAGCGCGACCTGGCGCTGAACAAGCTCAGCGAGCTGGTGCAGGTGACCACGTTGCCTGCCGACGACGGCACGGTCGGCGTGTTCATGGGCGGGGGGCAGCAGCTGGTGCTGGGCGCGATGGCCTCGACGCTGGATGCCACCGCCAACCTCTACGACCCCAACAAGGTCCAGATCTCGCTGAGCGACGGTGCCGGCCTGCGGGTGCTGCCGGACGATCTGTTCACCGGCGGCTCGATCGCCGGCCTGCTGCGCTTCCAGCAGTACGACATCACCGATGCGCGCAACTTTCTCGGCCAGATGGCCACGGCCATCAGCGCACGCATGAACGAGCAGCAGGCACTGGGCCTGGACCTCGGCTCGGCGGCCAGCGGTTCGCCGATCTTCTCGGTCGCCGAAGGGCGGGTCTTGCCCAACACGCGCAACGCCACCTCGGGCGGCCTGCCCGTGGCGTCTTACATCAACGGCAACGGCAGCCTGGCCTGCAGCGTGAGCATGACGGTCAGCGATGCCACCGAGCTGCGCGCCAGCGACTACGAGCTGGTCGTGCCCAGCGGCTCGCCCGGCGGCCCCTACCAGCTGACGCGCCTGAGCGACAACCTGGTGCGCACCGTGAACGCGGGGGACGTGATCGACGGCTTCACCCTGAACGTCGAGCCCTCGGCCCTGCCGGCGGGGGGTGACCGCTTCCTGCTGCAGCCCGTGGGCCTGGCCGCGCACAGCATGCAGCTGTCGCTGAGCGACCCCCGCGGCATCGCCGCGGCGGCTCCCATCACCGGCACCACCGGGGTCGACAACGACGGCACCGTCACCGTGGCGCAGATCAAGGCCATGACGGCCGACGAGAGCAATCCGCCCCTGACGGCACGCATCACCTTCACCGACGACAGCGGCAATTACGACTGGCAGCTGCTGGACAGCAGCAACGCGGTGGTCAGCAACGGTTCGGCCACCTGGCAGCCGGGCAGCGCCGTGAACAGCGCGGCCTGGGTACCCGGCACCCCGAAGCGCAACGAGTGGAGCATGACCCTGAGCGGCGTGCCGCGCAGCGGCGACACCATCACGGTGGAGCCCACCCGCTACCCTGCTGCCAACAACGGCAACGCGTCGGCCATGCTGGCGATGCGCGACGAGCAGATGGTGGGCCAGGAGACCCGGCCGGGCCCGCCGCCGGTGGTCATCCCCGGCAGCACCATGACCGATGCCTACGCCAACGCCCTGGCCGACATCGGGGTGCGCGTGCAAAGCGCCCGTTCGGCGGCCACGCAGTCGCAGTCCATCGCCGACGACGTCCAGGCCCAGCTCACCAGCAAGACCGGCGTGAACCTCGACGAGGAAGCGGCCCGCCTGATCCAGTACCAGCAAAGCTACCAGGCGGCCGCCAAGGTGCTGCAGATCGGGCAGTCGCTGCTCGACACCCTGCTTCAGGTGGCCCGCACCTGACGCTTTTTTCAGCACTGCAGCACTGACACCTGCCTGTCAACATCACGGAAGCCCACATCATGCGCGTCACCACCTCCAATGCTTTCGAGGCCGGCATCGACACCCTCACCCGCCGGCAGACCGAGCTGAGCGAGTCGCAGGCCCGCCTGATCAGTGGCAAGCGGATCAACAAGGCCAGCGACGACCCGGCGGCCGCCGCCCGCTCCGAGCGGGCGCTGGCCAACATGAACCGCAGCGACGCCAGCCAGCGCTCGGTGGACGCCAGCCGCAGCGTGATGAGCCAGACCGAGAGCGCCCTGGGCGACGCCGGCGACCTGCTGCAGCAGGCGCGCGAGATCCTGGTGGCCGCGGGCAACGCCAGCTACACCGACGCCGAGCGGGCCGGCCTGGCCGGGCGGCTGCGCGACATCCGCAACCAGCTGTTCCAGGTGGCCAACCGCTCCGATGGCGCGGGCAGCTACCTGTTCGGCGGCCAAGGCTCGACCCAGCCTCCCTTCGTCGAGACCACGACCGGGGTGAAATTCTTCGGCACCGCCGGCGAGATCCATGGCGAGCAGGACACCGCGCTGCCACTGTCGACGGACGGCTCCAGCGCCTGGCTCAGCGCGCGCACCGGCAACGGCATCTTCCAGACTTCGGCCGGCGCCATGGTGAACGATGCCTGGATCACCGCCGGCACGGTGACCGATCCGACCACCTACTTCGCGACGCCGCCGGCCAACTACGACATCCAGTTCACCAGCCCCACGACCTATGACATCGTGCGCACCCAGACTGAGCCGCCTGGCCCGGCCACGCCCATCGTGACCGGCGCCGCCTACACCGCGGGCGTGGCGATCCAGGTGGACGGCATGTCGTTTGCCGTGCAGGGCCAGCCGGTGACGGGGGACCAGTTCCATGTCACTCCCTCGACCGCCACCTTGAGCACGTTCGACGTGTTCGACCGCGCGGTGAACGAGCTGCTGACGCCCCACCGCACCGGCACCCAGATCGCCCAGACCAACGCCAATGCGCTGCGCGACATCGATTCCGTGATGAGCAACATGATGTTGTCGCGCTCACGCGCCGGCGACGTGCTCAATCGCATCGACATCGAGACAGGCCGTATCAGCGACCAGAAACTGGCCAGCCAGGAAGAACGGTCGACGGCCGAGGATTTGGACCTGATTCAGGCAGTTTCCGACTTCAAGAACCAGCAAAACGGCTACGATGCGGCCCTGAAGTCTTACTCGATGGTGCAGCGCCTGTCGCTGTTCCAGTACATCAACGGTTAGGGCTTGCTTGATTGTTCGTTTGTTGGTTCGTCTGCCCTCAGGCAGGCCCAGGGTTGCTTCGCTACTCACGGGAGAGTTTGCGTGCTGGACATTGCCATACTGGGCCAGGTGGCCCTGGGTTATTCGCCGTTCATTGACGCCAACCGATCCGTCATCGCCACCCGGCTGACGGTGTTCCCCATCAAGCCTGACGCCGTGCTCGATGTCTCCCAGCTGCTGCTGGCCGTCGGCGGGGTCTGGCCGGCCGAAGGGGGGAGGGTGTCGCTCAACGTGGCCAGCGAGACGCTGCTGCAGGACCTGCTCAACGCGCAGCCCTCGGCCAACCTGATGGTGGAGGTGCCAGCCTTCATGGCCTGCGAGCCGGACAACGTCGGCCCCATCCAGGCGCTGGCCGCCCACGGCAACGTGCTGCTGCTCAAGGGCCGGCCGCTGAAGGAGCTGCCGCGCGAGCTGCTGCAATGCTTCAAGTACTCGATCATCGATTTCTCCGACGACCGGCGGCTGGGTGAACTGGCGCAGTCCAACGGTGCGCCGCGTGTGATGCAGCACGTGCAGGCGGGGGTGCGCAGCATCGCCGACATGGAGTTGAGCTTCAGCCGCAATGCCGCGGCGGTGATCGGCTGGCCGATCGACGATGCGATCACCAGCGCCGCACCGCGCAGCCAGCAGGCGGGGGCGCAGACCGACATGCAGGTGATCGTCGAGCTGATCCACCGCGTCGACCAGCAGGAGCCGATCGACAAGCTGGAGCTGACGCTCAAGCGCGATCCCTCCCTGGCGTTCAAGCTGATGCGCTACATCAACTCACCGGCCTTCGGACTGCGCGTGGAGATCAGCTCGTTCCGCCACGCGATCATGATGCTGGGCTACCAGCGCTTGAAGCGCTGGCTGGCCCTGCTGCTGGCCACCGCCAGCCGCGACCCCAACATCAAGCCGGTGATGTTCGCCGCGGTGCGGCGCGGGCTGCTGATGGAGGAGCTGGGGCGCGGCGCGGGGGACGAGGAGATGCGGGGCGAAATGTTCATCTGCGGGGTGTTCTCGCTGCTCGACCGGATGTTCAGGCAGCCTTTCGACGAACTGCTCAAGACGATTCCCGTGCCGGAGCGGGTGCGCCAGGCCTTGGTGTCGGAGGAGGGCCCCTACCACCCGTACATGGAGGTGGTGCGGGCGATCGAGGCGGAGTCGCTCTATGACTTCCGCTTGGCGGCGGACAAGCTGATGATGGGGGTGGACGAGATCAACCGCGCGCAGTTGCGTGCCTTGACGGCGGCCGCCCAGCTTGAATGAGGGTGCGTCGGTGTCGGGGAGGGCGAGGGTGGGGGCTTGTTCCTGATACCCATTTTTCTCTCCTGAGCGTCCCCTTGAGTGCACATACGCAGCCCGCGCAACACCCGCACACCATCCGCACACCACCCGTTCGTCCTGAGGTATCGAAGGATGCGAAGGCAGCGAGCGTTTCTCCTTTCCACCTTCACAAGCCACCCCTTCGCGCTGAGCTTGTCGAAGCGTGCGCAGGCAGCGAGCGGGCATGACCACCTGACACCATGAGCACCTTGCTGCGCCCCCTGGAGTCCTGGGCCAACGCCCAACCCCTGCGGCAGCTGTTCGACCGCCTGTCCGACCCGGTGCTGGTGTTCGACCGGCACGGTGCCTTGAGCTTCGGGAATTCGGCTGCCTTGCGCCTGCTGGGTTGCGAGGCCGGGCAGCCGGTCGCCAGTTTCGGGCCGATGCTGGGCGAGGCGGCCTGCGGCTGGTTGCGCCGGGCCATGCTGGGGCCGAAGCCCAGCGGGCCGCTGCCGCCCGCGCGGCTGGGCGACGGCCGCAGTGCCGTGCTGGCCTGGCAGGCCCTCGGCCCTTCGCATTCGGTGCTGCACATCGGGCACATCGACGGCCGTACCGACGAGGGCTGGAGTGCCACGGCGCGCAGCAGCCACTCGCCGGTGGTCAGCGGCGAGGTGGTCAACAACCTGCTGAAGGTGATGTGGGAATCCCCCCTGCCGGTGGCCTTGCTGGACGCCTCGTTCCATGTGGTCGACGTGAACGCGGCCTGGAGCGAGTTCATCGGGCAGCCGCGCGAGGCCCTGATCGGCCTCGACCCGCTGCAATGGCAGGCGGCGGAAGACCGGCCCGCGGGCCGCAGCGTGCGCGAGCGGCTGGCGCAGGCCCGCGCCGGCAGCCTGCCCACCGCCTGGGTGCCCGGGCGGCTGTACGGCGCGGATGGCCGCGAGCGCTGGTACCGCGCCTCCTACCGCATCCTGGAGGACGCGGCCGGGCAGCGCTTCTACCTCGAGATCCTGCAGGACGAGACCGCCGAGCACGTCGCCCGCGAACGCGCCGACCGCTCGGCCCGCGAGCTGGACGACTGGTTCGAGCTGAGCCCGGTGGGCATGGTGCTGTTCGACGAGACCGGGCTGCTGATCCGCACCAACCCGGCCTTCGACACGCTGGTGGGCGTGGTGCCGCCGCTGCTGGCCCAGGCGCCACAGGGCCTGCAGCAGTTGCTGGCCTGGAACGACGAGGCCCTGCAGCACCTGCAGCCCGGCCAGACCCCGCTGGTGCGCGAAAGCTGGATCCCGCAGCCGCAGGACGGCATGCGCCGGCTGCGCGGCATCGTGCGCTGCTACCGCGCGGCCGGCGGGCAGCGGCGCTTCATGGCGGTGGCCGAGGACCGCAGCGTCGAGGAGGAGCGCGAGTTGGCCCAGGTGCAGATCGGCGCGCTGATGAACACCGCCGGCGTGGGGCTGGCCACCTTCCAGGACCACAGCGGCGCCGGCTGGGTGCCGCGGACCGCCGCCGCGCCTCGTCCGGGCGGGCCGGCCGCCTTCGCGCAGGCCGGCACGGGGCACGAGGCGGGCGCGGGCCCGATCGTGCCTGGCGGCAGCGCCCCGATTCCCGTCATGGCTGCGCCGGTGTCCTCCGCCGACCTGCAGAGCATCCAGCGCGAGATGGTGCTGCCCGAGTCGCTGGCCGAGTACGACAAGCTGCAGCAGGCGCTGCGCGATGCGCGCCGCGCCGAGGTGCGCTACGCCATCCACCATCCCGAGCTGGGCGTGCGCTGGCTGTCGACGCGGGTCGAGCCCGCCACCCTGGCCTCGGGCAAGCGCACCACCTCCGTGGTCACGCTCGACATCACCGAGCAGCAGGAACTCCTCGGCGAGCTGTCCACCATCCTGGAGAGCACCACCGCCGGCATCGCCTACCTGCGCGGCGACAAGCTCGTGCGCTGCAACCAGCGCTTCCAGGCCATGCTGGGGCTGGGCGTGCAGACGGTGGCCGGCCAGACGATCACCGAACTCTTCAACCACCATCCCCTCGTGGAGAAGATTGCCGCCGACGCCCTGACGGCCCTGGAGGAGGGCGTGCTGTACGAGACCGAGTTCGAGTTCCCGCGGCGCATCGGGGGCACGGGCCAGGCCACGCCGCAGTGGTATGCCCTGTCGGTGCGCCGCACCGGGACCAGCAAGAAGCAGCTCGAGGCGATCGCCTTGCTCTCCGACATCACCCGGCTCAAGCTGCAGCAGCGCGAGCTCGAGGTGCTGGTGCGTGACCGCGAGCTGATGTTCAACCTCTCCGAGGTCGGCATTGCCTTCGTGCGCAACGACAGCATCGAACGCGCCAACGAAGCCCTGTCGAACATGTCGGGCTATTCGGTCGAGGAGCTTTCGCACCTGCCGCTGCGCCAGCTCTTCATCGGCAACGCCCCCGATGCCGAGACCACGCTGCGCAACCGGGGCCGGTGGATGGGCGAGCACCCGATGCGCCGGCGCGACGGCCGGCTGATGTGGGTGCAGGTGAGCAACCGGCTGGTGGCGGGCAACGACCCCACCGCGGGCTTCATCGCCTCGTACGTGAACGTTGACGCCCGGCACCGCGCCGAGCAGGCGGTGGTGCTGCAGGCCGAGCGCACGCGCGCAATCCTGGACTCGGTGCTGGTGGGCATCGTCACCGTGGGTCCCGGCGGCATCGAGTGGATGAACCGCTCCGCCCGCCGCATGTTCGGCGGCGACCTGCTGGACTTCATGAACCTGCCCATCAGCACGGTGGCCACGCCCGAGGCCGACCACCCGTTCCGGCGCACCCAGTACCTGGACGAACTGGTCGAGGGCGAGGCCGAGACCTTCGAGTGTCGCGTCAAGGCGCGCGACGGACGCGAGTTCTGGGTGGTGGGCAACGCGGTCGTCACGAGCACCGAGACCGCCGGCCGCCAGCTGACCTACGCGCTGCTCGACATCGAGCGCCGGCGCCAGGCCGAGGCGCGCATCGCCGAGGCCCAGGCCTCGATGCAGCTGATCATCGAGGCCGCGCCGCTGGCCATCATCCTGTGGGACGCAGCCACGCTGCGCATCCTGCAGATCAACGCGGTGGCGGCGCGCCTGCTCAACCGCACCGTGGTCGACTGCATCGGCCTGGGCCTGGACGCGGCCATCCCGCACGAGATGGCGGCCGCGCTCAAGCCCGACATGCGGGCTGCCTTGTCGGGCGCGGCGATGACGCAGCGCGAGTACCACTGGCCGCTGGACGGCGAGGCGCGCACCTGGGACGCCCGCTACCTGCCGCTGGCCACGCTGGGGCAGGCGCCGGACAAGCTGCTGCTCGTGGCGTCCGACATCACCGAGCAGCAGGTCGCCCAGCAGGCCAAGCTGGATGCCGCGATCCAGCAGCGCGAGATGCTGGTGCGCGAGG
Organism: uncultured Burkholderiales bacterium; assembly: GCA_966252435.1. Lineage (GTDB taxonomy): Bacteria > Pseudomonadota > Gammaproteobacteria > Burkholderiales > Burkholderiaceae_C > CANHBY01. The sequence continues at coordinate 22,047 of CBINPE010000048.1, forward strand.
TGCATCACCGCATCAAGAACAACCTCCAGGGGGTGGCCGGTCTGCTGCAGCAGATCGCGCGGCGCAAGCCCGAGGTCGAAGGCGTGATCTACGAGGTGGTGGGGCAGGTGCAAGCCATCGCGCAGGTGTACGGCCTGCAGGTCGGAGTGACCGGGCCGCTGCGCCTGGTCAATGTGCTGGAGGCCATCTCCGGTTCGGTGCAGCGCACCTTCGGACGCACCATCGAGTTCAACGCCGAAGGCGCCAACGCGGGGGAGTGGGTGTTGCCGGAGGCCGAGGCGATTCCGATCGCACTGACCGTCAACGAGTTGCTCACCAACGCCATCAAGCACAGCGCGAACGCGCCGGAGACGCCGGTGAGCTGCCGCTTCGTCGCCACAGGGCAGGACGGTGTGCGCATCCTGATCGCCAACACGGCGCAGCTGCCCCCGGGCTTCCAGCTGGCCAAGGTGCCGGGCGGGGTCTCGGGCCTGGGCCTGGTGCGGGCCCTGATGCCACGGCGTAGCGCGCAGCTGGAGCTGGTCCAGCGGGGCACCCAGGTGGTGGCCAGCGTGAGCCTGTCGCCGCCGTGCGTTGCCCGCTGGCAGGACTAGTTTGAAAGGTTGGAGGTGTGCGACCGCCGCGCCCCCATCCCAACCTTCCCCCAGCGGGGGAAGAAGCGAACCCCTCTCCCGTTGGGGGAGGGCTGGGCTGGGGGCGCTCCGCACTGGGGCCTGTCGTGCGCACAGGCCCCAAAGCCACCTGCGCAGGGCCCGCGATCGAGTACACAATACCGCCTATCGGGCGCATGCCGCCGGGGGCTGCGCGCGCCCTGGCCTGACAGATCAGTGGATGGAACGTTTCAAGCCAGCACATCATGAACAACAGCAGCAGCAAAGGGAAGATCCTGGTCGTCGATGACGACCGGCTGGTCCTGGTCACCCTCAGCCAGGGGCTGAGCCAGGCCGGCTACGAGGTGCTGGATGCCGACAACGGTGACGACGCCATCCTGCTCGCGCGGCAGCACAAGCCGCTGCTGGCGCTGCTGGACATCCGCATGGAAGGCAAGAGCGGCTTCGAGGTGGCAGCCTACCTGCGCGACTACTGCCAGATCCCGTTCATGTTCCTGTCCGCCTTCTCCGACGAGGCCACCCTCAAGCAGGTGCAGGCCCTGGGCGCCGTGGCCTACCTGGTCAAGCCGCTCGACATCCGCCAGATCGTGCCAGCGGTCGACAACGCCGTGGGACAGCTGAACGCACGGCGCCAATCGGCCCGCGCACCCGATGCCGATTCCCCCACGGCGGGCAGCGCCACCCCGCCGCCGCAGGCCATGCCCCAGGCCGTGGCCATGGCCGTCGGCGTGCTGATGCATCGCTACTCGCTCAGCCGCCTGAACGCCCTGCAGCGCCTGCAGCGCCAGGCCGACGCCGAGCAGCGCCTGCTGGTGGAGCAGGCCGAGCAGGTGCTGCAGGCGGTGGAGGCACTGGCCAAGCTGGGCGAGGAGTGACGACGAAGCGCGGCCTGTCCGCCGCCTGGTCCGGCGGCCACCGCCCCCTGGTTTGATCTCTTCTCCCGACTGCCGTATGTCCCGCTCCCAACGTCTGCTCGACCTGCTCCAGATCCTGCGCCGCCATCGCCACCCAGTGAGCGGGGCGGCATTGGCGCAGGAGCTGGGCATCAGCCTGCGCTCGCTGTACCGCGACATTGCCACCCTTCAGCAGCAGGGTGCCGACATCGAGGGGGCGCCCGGGTGGGGCTATGTGCTGCGTCCGGGGTTCCTGCTGCCGCCGCTGATGTTCTCCGAGGACGAGATCGAGGCCCTGGTGCTGGGGTCGCGCTGGGTCGCGGAACGCGGCGACGAGCGGCTGGGCAAGGCGGCGCGCGACGCTGTGGGCAAGATCTCGGCCGTGCTGCCCCGCGCCCTGCGCGACATGCTCGAGACCTCGACGCTGCTGGCCGGCCCGGGGCTGCCCCTGGCGGCCGTGGGGGCCACCTCGCTGGCGCCCATCCGCCAGGCCATCCGCACGGAATGCAAGCTGGAGATCCAGTACCAGGACACCCAGGGCGCGCAGACCGCGCGCATCATCTGGCCCTTCGGCATCGGCTTTTTCGACCGCGCCAACGTCGTGATGGCCTGGTGCGAGCTGCGTGCGCAGTTCCGCCACTTCCGCGTCGACCGGATCGCCGCGCTGAGCGTGCTGGAGACGCGCTACCCGCGCCGGCGCCTGGACCTCATGAAGGACTGGCGCAAGGAGATGGACGTGCCGTTGAAGTAGGGCGTGCGGCCCGCACGGGGGGGCGAACTGCTGCTGACACTTTCTGGCAGTGGCGCTTCTTACGATGACTGCCTTCGCACTTCACTTCCGACAACGAAAGGCAGCCATGACCACCTCCTCTTCCTCTTCTTCCACTCCCTTTTCCCCGAACTTCATCATCCTCTACGTCAGCAGCGTCACCGCGAGCGCCGAGTTCTACACCGGCCTGCTCGGCAAGGCACCGTTGGAGGCTTCGCCCGGCTTTGCGATGTTCGCCCTCGACAACGGTGTCATGCTGGGCCTGTGGAAGAAAGAGGGCGTCATGCCCGCCGCCACGCCGGTGGGCGGCAGCGAGCTGGGGTTCTCGGTGGCGGACAAGGCCCAGGTGCAGGCCCGCCACGCCGAATGGAGCGGCCGCGGGCTGGTGATCGCCCAGCCGCCCACCGACATGGACTTCGGCCACACCTTCGTCGCCCTGGATCCGGACGGCCACCGCCTGCGCGTGTTCGCCCCCACGCCGGAGGCAGCATGAGCACGCCGCGCAACTGGGTCACGGTGGCCTCGGCAGACCATGTGCAGCGTGGCCGCGAGGGCGGCTTCATGCAGGCCTGCCACGGCAAGGTGGCGCCGCTGCGCCGCGTGCGCCCCGGTGACCGGGTGGTGTGCTACTCGCCCACCCGGGTGTTCGGCGAGAGTGACCGCTGCCAGTCTTTCACGGCCATCGGCCTGGCCCGCGACCGGGATCCCTACCAAGTCGAGATGGCGCCCGGCTTCGTGCCCTACCGCCGCGATGTGCAGTGGCTGCCGGCACGGGCCCAGCCCATCGCGCCGCTGGTCGAGCGCCTGAACTTCTGCCTCGGCCAGCGCAGCTGGGGGTTCCAGTTCCGCTTCGGTTTCTTCGAGATCGACGCGCACGACATGCAGCTCATCGCACAGGCCATGGCGGTGGAATGGCCCCTCGCGGCCTGAGCCAGGCAGCCCCGTCGCTGAGGCGGGGAGGGTGATGCTGCATCAGTGCACCCGGTCGGGCCCGATGTTGGGAAACTCCTCGGCGTACTGGGCGATCCACTCCGCCGCGGCCTCCTGCGGGCTCAGGGGCCGGCCCTCCAGCCGGTAGATCGACTGGCGGTAGTCCTCGATGTGGCAGATCTGCTCCACCATGCGGGCCCGGAAGGCATCTTCGGCGTCGAGGAAGGTCACGCCCACCTCGAAGCCCAGCTCTTCATGGGGACGGCACCAAGCCACGCGGGCCTGTGCGAAGAATTCGGGTTGTACGTAGGCGATGCGGATGTCGACGTGCGAACCGGGCGCGATCGGCCGGTTCGAGCGCAAGGCCAGTCCACCGACGCTGATGTCGTGCGTGTGCGTGGCCGAGGGCGGATCGGCGGAACGGGTGCCGATCTCGACAGGCACATCGACCGGATGACGGATGAACTGCCTCATGGAACACCCCCTTTCGAGAACGTGCGTGAAGATCAGGACGTCGTTTTTTACCGCACCGCATCATAACGAGGCGACCACTCGACGGGGGTGGGGCTGCCCCCCTAACCTGCAGGGCGGCCAAGGGTTTTTCACGCGATGGACCAGGCCTCAATCCAGAGGGGGCTCGCTGGGCGCGGGAGGGCTCGTGCGCAGCAGCAGACCACCAGCCATGCCCGCGAGGGCCGCGAACACGGCGCCTGCCAGGAAGGCGAGCTGATAACCCCCTGTGAGTGCCCCCAGCGAGGGCGTGCCGCCGGCCAGCAGCGACCCGGTGCGCGCGGCGGCCAGGCTGGCCAGCACCGCCAGGCCCAGTGCGCCGCCCATCATGAAGGCGGTGTTGACCACTCCAGAGGCCAAGCCTGACTGGCTGGGCTCGACATCGCCCATGGCGGCCAGCAGCATCGGGTTGAAGGCGATGCCGGCGCCCAGGCCGAGCAGCAGCATGCCCGGCAGGACGTCCAGCGCGAACATCCCCTCGGTGGGTGCCCGGGCGAACAGCGCCAGGCCCGCCGCTGCCAGCAGCAGCCCGCCTGCCAGGGGGCGCCGGATGCCGAAGCGCATCACCAGCCGGGCCGAGCCGCCCAGCGAGAACGCCGCCATGATCAGGTTGGCCGGCAGAAAGGCCAGGCCCACCTGCATGGCGCTGTAGCCCAGCACCAGCTGCATGTACAGCGCCGAGATGAAGAACCAGGCGAACATGGCCGCGGCCCACAGCACCCCCACCACGTTGGCCACCGCGACGTTGCGCAGCCGGAACAGGCCCAGGGGCATCAGCGGATGCCGCACGCGCGCCTCGATGGCGAGAAAGGCGCCCAGCAGAACCGCCGCAGCTGCCAGCAGGCCCAGGGTCTGCGGGGAGGTCCAGCCCGCCTCGTTGCCGTTGACGATGGCGTACACCGCGAGCATGAGCGACGAGGTGACGGTCAGCGCGCCGCCGACGTCCAGCCGCTCGCCGTGGGCGTGGCCGCGCTGGTCGGGCAGCAGGGCCAGGCACAGCAGGTAGACCGCCACGCCGATCGGCAGGTTGACCAGGAAGATCCAGTGCCAGTTGAGGGCGCTGGTGAGCAGCCCGCCCAGCAGCACCCCGATGCTGCCGCCGCCGGCGCACACGAAGCCGTAGACGCCCATGGCCCGGGCGCGGTCGGCGGGGCTGGTGAACAGCGTCATGATCAGCGAGAGCGACACCGCCGAGACCACCGCGCCGCCCAGCCCCTGCAGCGCGCGCGCCGCGATCAGCAGCGCCTGCGAGCCGGACAGGCCGCAGCCCAGCGAGGCCAGCGTGAACAGCACGATGCCCAGCAGGAACAGGCGGCGGTGGCCGTACAGGTCGCCCAGCCGGCCGCCCAGCAGCAGGAAGCCGCCAAAGGTCAGCATGTAGGCATTGACCACCCACACCAGCGAGGTCTCGCTGAAGCCGAGGTCGGCCCGGATCGAGGGCAGCGCGACGTTCACGATGGTGGTGTCGAGCACGATCATCAGCACGCCGAGGCACAGCACCAGCAGGGCCCACCAGCGGCGCCGGCCCTGCGTCCGCATCTCGGCGATGGAGGGCACGGCGGCGTGGAAGGAGGAAGACGTCGGCGCAGGGGCAGGGGACGCGGCCAGGCTCATGGCTTGGCGGCTCCGTCCAGCGCCTTGATGACCATCCAGCCCACGCCGAAGCGGTCGACCAGCATGCCGAAGCGCGAGGCGAAGAAGGTCGGGCCCAGGGGCATCTGCACCTCGCCGCCTTCGGACAGGGCGGCAAACATCCGCTCGGCCTCGGCGTCGCTGGACGCGTTCAGCGACAGAGAGAAGCCTTTGAACGTGGCTTTCTCGGTGGCGCAGCCGTCGGAGGCCATCATCATCGTGTCGCCGATGCGTAGATTCATGTGCAGCACCTTGTCATCCCAGCCGGGCGGCACCTGGCCCGGCGGTGGCGGCTCGGGCGCGTCTTTGGTCCGCATCAGGGCCGTGACCTCGGCGCCGATGGCCCGGGTGTAGAAGGCGGCGGCCTCTTCACAGCGGCCGTTGAAGAACAGGTACGGCTGGACTTGCATGGCGGTCTCCTGGCGGGATGGGGTGGATACGCGCGAAAGCACGGCGAAGGCGCCGCACATTGTGTACAGCATCACGCCGAAAGGACAGGGGTATCCGCCTCATCCCGCAGGGCTGTCGCGGCCGGGTGGGTGCACGGCGAAGGCCAGCATCATCCCGACGTCCTCGTGCTCCAGGTTGTGGCAATGGAACATGAAGCGGTCGCTCGAGCCCGCCAGCCCCGCCGGCCGGGCGAAGTCCAGGCCCAGGCGGACGGTCTCGCCGGGCCACACCAGCACCGTGTCCTGCCGCGCGAGGTCTTGCGCCGTGCGCCCCGCGGCATCGACCACCTGAGAGGCCAGCTGGGGCGGGCTCGCGCTGCGGCTCAGCACGTCGAAGGCAAAGCCGTGCAGGTGCATCGGATGGGGCATGCCGCGCAGGGCGTTCCGCAGCTGCCAGACCTCGCGCGTGCCTTCGGTCACCTGGAAGGTGTCGGGCGCGTCCATGCGGAAGGTCTGGCCGTTGATCACCCAGCGGCCGCCGGGGTCCTGGTCGAGCAGGAAGTCGCGCTGCACCGGCGGGCTGGACGTCGTCGAGGGGGTCGCAGGGCGAGCTGCCGTTGTGCCCAGGCTGGCCGGCAGGCGGCCCGGCCGCAGCGCGCCCGGCACGGCCTCGATGCGCAGCAGGGCTTCCTCCGCGCCTTCGCCCCGCCGGCCGTGGACGTGCACCGGCGGTGGCACGTCCGCCAGGATCCGGGCGCGCAGCGCGGCGCCGGCCTCGTTGTGCATCGGGTCGAAGGCCAGGGTCTTGAGCCACAGCGTGCCGGCGCGCGAGAGTGGAAGCTCCAGTGCGATGTCCAGGCGCTGGGCCGGGGCGAGGAAGCTCTCCGCCACTTCGCGCGGCGCCGGCAGCAGCGTGCCGTCGACGCCCAGCAGCATGAAGGGCAGGCGCTGCCCCCGCTGCTCGAACGCCAGGCGGTAGACGCGGGCATTGCTCGCGTTCAGCAGGCGCAGGCGCACCCAGCCGCACGGCAGCTCGACGAAGGGACAGCGCGTCCAGTTCACCAGCACGTCGTCGCCGCGCGCGCCATGCAGCATCGGACCGGCCACGCCGATGTTGCACAGGGACTCGTAGGAGGCGCGGGTCAGCGGGTCAAGGCCCGCCAGGGTGCGGTCCAGCGTGCTGTCGAGGTAGGGCATGGCGCCGCTGCGGGCAACGCTGCGGTCCTGCAGGACCAGGGGCAGGTCGGTGGTGCCGAAGCGCACCCCGAGCTGGGCCGCCAAGTGGTCGGAGGCCTCGTCCTCGACGATGAACAGCCCGCCCAGGCCGCGCCACAGCTGCTCGCCCGCCTGGGCGTGCGGGTGCGGGTGGTACCAGTTCAGCGCCGCGCCGCCGCGCACGGTCCAGGCGATGTCGTGGGGTGTGCCGGGCGGGATGGCGGGCAGCCCGCCGCCATCGTTGGCGCCGTCGTTGGCGAAGCCGTGCCAGTGCACCGTGGTCGGCTGCGGCAGCGCATTCTGGAAGCGCAGGGCCACCCGGTCGCCCGGCCGCGCGAGCAGCAGCGGGTTGTGCAGCTGGCGCCCCTGGTGCTCGGCCTGGTAGGTCCACAGGGTGGTGGTGCGGCGGCCGCGCAGCACGTGGGTCGTGGGCGCGGCCGCGAGCGCCGACAGCTCGGCTGCGCGCACCGGCGTCAGCCAGCCGTCCTCGCCGGGCAGGCGCAGGCGCTGGTTGTGGCGCAGCTTCAGCGAGGACTCGTCCGGCAGCGGCTCGGGGGCGGGCACCGGGCGCCGGGCGGCCAGGTAGGTGGCCGGCAGCACCGCCGCGGAGGCGGCACCCGTCAGCAGGGCGCGGCGCGCAGGGTTCATCCTTGGCATGCCGGCGGCAGCGCCGGGTCCACGCCGCGCGCCCAGCGCAGCGCTGTCCAGGTGCCCAGCAGGGTCACGAAGACCATTGCGAATTCGACCGCGACCGACACGTCCCAGGGCTTGCCCTGGCTGATGTGGCGGATCTGGTGGCTGATCGGGAACAGCAGCGTCAGCCCCGACAGGGCGGTGTTCAGCCAGCGGAACCAGCGGCCCTCGCAGGTCCGCACCAGCACCGGCATCAGCGCATACACCGGCACCAGCTCGCAGAGGAAACGCCAGCCCGGCGTGCCGGGGTCGAACAGGAACGAGGTGAAGTCGTCGCGAACCGCTGCGTCCAGCAGGGCCAGCACGATGAAACTGAGCAGGAGCAGCAGCTGGGTGGTCCAGCACTGGGCGTTGGCGGCGCGGGGGTTGTCGTGGACCTGGAGGGACGGCGTTGGCATCGGGACAGGCTGTGCGAGGCAAGGGTGCGCACTTTGCCCAGGCCATCCCGCCTGCGTATTTCATTTGTTCCAGGCGGGGATTCCCTCCCGCGCCTGGCCTTGGGCCAACCGGTTACTTCTTGGTGTAGATCTGGTCGAACACGCCGCCGTCGGCGAAGTGGGTCTTCTGTGCCTTGGCCCAGCCGCCAAAGGTGTCGTCGATGGTGAACAGGCTCAGCCTGGGGAACTGCCGGGCGTACTTCGCGGCGACGGCGGGATCGCTGGGCCGGTAGAAGTTGCGCCCGGCGATCTCCTGGCCCTCGGGGGAGTAGAGGTACTCGAGGTAGGCCTGCGCGACCTCGCGCGTGCCGCGCTTGTCGGCCACCTTGTCGACCACGCTGACGGGTGGCTCGGCCAGCACGCTGGTGGGCGGGTAGACCACGTCGAACTTGTCGGCGCCGAATTCCTTGAGGGCCAGGCTGGCTTCGTTCTCCCAGGTCAGCAGCACGTCGCCGATGTTGCGCTCGGCGAAGGTGACGGTCGAGCCGCGCGCGCCCGAGTCCAGCACCGGGACGTTGTTGTAGACCTTCTGGATGAAGTCCTTGGCCTTGGCCTCATCACCACCGGGCTGCTTCAGGGCGAATCCGTAGGCGGCCAGGTAGGCCCAGCGCGCGCCGCCGGAGGTCTTGGGGTTGGCGGTGATCACGCCCACGCCCGGCTTGACCAGGTCGTCCCAGTTCTTGATGCCCTTGGGGTTGCCCTTGCGCACCAGGAACACGATGGTGGAGGAGTAGGGGGTGCTGTTGTGCTTGAGCCGCTTCTGCCAGTCGGCCGGCAGCAGGTTCTTCTCGGCGATGGCGTCGATGTCATAGGCCAGCGCCAGGGTGACCACGTCGGCCTCCAGGCCGTCGATGACCGAGCGGGCCTGCTTGCCCGAGCCGCCGT
>CBINPE010000049.1:0-30396 GCA_966252435.1 uncultured Burkholderiales bacterium
GACTACCGCTACTTCCCCGACCCCGACCTGCCGCCGCTGGTGATCGAGCCGGCCTGGGTGGAGCGCGTGCGCGCCGGCATGCCCGAGCTGCCCGAGGCGATGGCCGAGCGCTTCCAGCGCGAGCACGGCCTGCCGGCGTACGACGCCTCGATCATGACGCAGAGCAAGGGCTTCGCCGCCTACTTCGAGACCGCGGCCCGCGCCGGCGGCCAGCCCAAGCTGGCGGCCAACTGGGTGATGGGCGAGATCGCGCGGCGGCTGAACCTGCAGGGCATCGGCATCGAGGCCTGCCCGGTGCCCGCCGCCACCCTGGGGGCGCTGCTGGCCCGCATCGGCGACGGCACCCTGTCCAACCACGGCGCCAAGCAGCTGTTCGAGGTGCTTTGGACGGAGGGCGGCGGCGAGATCGACGCCCTGATCGAGCGCCTGGGCCTGAAGCCGATGGACAGCAGCGCGCTGGAAGCCCTGATCGACCAGGTGCTGGCCGCCAACGCCAAGTCTGTGGAGGAATACCGCGCCGGCAAGGACAAGGCCTTCAACGCCCTGGTCGGCCAGGCCATGAAGGCCACCAAGGGCAAGGGCAACCCGGCCCAGGTGAACGAGATCCTGAAGCGCAAGCTGGGCTAGGGATCCTCCCGACCTTCCCCAACACCCGTTCGTGATGCGGTATCGAAGCACAGCGAAGTCAGCGGGCTGTGCTTCTATACCTCAGCACGAACGGGACTGGTGGGCGGGGGCGGTGGGAAGGAACTCACTGCCTGCGCACCCTTCGACCAGCTCAGGGCGAACGGAATGTGCGCATACCGTCGCCCCGCAGAGGGAAGCCAGCGCCTGCGTCAGGGCACCTTCTTGTGCCTGTCCTTCGGAGTCTCGGCCACCCCCACCGAGCCGGGCGGCTCGCCCGCCCACAGGCGCTTGAGCAAGGCCAGCTCCGTGTCATACAGGTCGTTCAACCGCACCAGCTCGGCCTGCTGCGTCTGCACCAGGTCGCGCTGGGCCTGGGTGGCGGCTTCGTTGGCGTTGAGCTGCTGGCGCAGCTTCAAGGGCATCGGTGTCTTGACGTACGAGGAGGCCTCTTCCAGCAGGGGCTGGCGCTCGTCGGCCAGGGCCTTGAGGCGGCGCTCGGTGATGGCGATGGACTGGCGCACGTCGTCCAGGGCCGCGTTGCGGGCCGCGTCGTGCGCGGCCTGGTCGGGGTAGCGCCGCATCAGGTTGCGGTCGCGGCGGGCGGCCTCCTGCCGGGCCTGCGCCGCCTGGGCCTCGCGCTGCTCGCGGGCTTCCTGGTCAGCCCGCTCGGTCGGGCTCATCATCGGCGGCATCACCTGGCGCAGCGAGCCGTCGGCGTTGAGCACCCGCTGGTCACGGTCCTGGCATTCGGGGATGGGGCGGTCGGACGTGTGGCGCCGCCCCTTGGCGTCGGTGCAGCTGTAGATGCCGCGGCTGCCCTCGGCCATCGCCAGGCCGGGCCCGGCTGCCACGCACATCAGCAGAATCGTTGTGATGCAGCGGCAGCAAGACGGGGACATTCAGACTCCGTACCGATCACGGTAAGCCGCCACGGCGGCGAAATGGGCCGCCAGGTCGGGGGCCTGATGGGTGTGCAGATACTGCATCAAGTCCGCCAAAGTCGCAATCGAGACCACGGCCAGGCCGAGCTGCTGCTGGACAAACTGCACGGCCGACCAGGCGGCCTCGCGGCCGTCCTCGGTGGCCTTCTCCTGGCGGTCCAGGGCGATCGCCACCCCGCAGGGCTGCCCGCCGGCGGCCTGGATCATGGCGATGGACTCGCGCACCGAGGTGCCGGCCGAGATCACGTCGTCGATGATCAGCACCCGGCCGCGCACCGGCGCGCCCACCAGGGTGCCGCCTTCGCCGTGGTCCTTGGCCTCCTTGCGGTTGTAGGCAAAAGGCACGTTGCGGCCCAGGCGCGCCAGCTCGATGGCCACCGCCGCGGCCAGGCCGATGCCCTTGTAGGCCGGGCCGAACAGCATGTCGAACGACAGCCCGGAGGCCAGCAGGGCGCGTGCATAGAATTCGGCCAGCCGGCCGAGCTTGGCGCCGTCGTCGAACAGGCCGGCATTGAAGAAATAGGGCGACAGGCGCCCCGCCTTGGTCTTGAACTCCCCGAACCGCAGCACACCGCAATCGACCGCGAAAGCCACGAAGTCGTGGGCGAGGGACGGGGTGGACTGAACTGGAACTTGCATGAAGGACATCCTGTGCTGAGACTGGTGACTTTGAATTTGAACGGCATCCGCTCGGCGGCCACCAAGGGCTTCGAGGCCTGGGCCCAGGGAATGGCGGTCGATTGTATGGGGGTGCAGGAGGTCAAGGCGCAGGCCCCCGACCTGCAGGGCCGCTTCGAGCAGGTGGGCGGTCTGAAGGGCCACTTCCACCTGGCCGAGAAGAAGGGCTACTCGGGCGTCGGCCTGTACACGCGCACCGAGCCCAGCGACGTGGTGATGGGCATGGGCTGCCCCGAGTTCGACGCCGAAGGCCGCTGGGTGGAGGCCCGCTTCGACACCCCGCGGCGCAAGCTCAGCATCATCAGCAGCTACTTCCCCAGCGGCAGCAGCAGCGAGGAGCGCCAGCTGGCCAAGTTCCGCTTCTTGGCCCACATGGGCCCGCACCTGCGGCGGCTGAAGGCCGAGCGCGAGTTCATCCTGGTGGGCGACGTGAACATCGCCCACCAGCCGATCGACCTGAAGAACTGGCGCGCCAACCAGAAGAACAGCGGCTTCACCCCCGAGGAGCGCGCCTGGGTGAGCGAGCTGCTCAACCCCGACACGGGGGTGGGCCTGGTGGACGTGTTCCGCCAGCTCAACCCGAACCCCGACCAGTACACGTGGTGGAGCAACCGCGGCCAAGCCTGGGCCAAGAACGTGGGTTGGCGCATTGACTACCATTTCGCCACGCCCGCCCTGGCGGCCCAGGCGCGCAGCGCCCAGATCTACCTCGCCCAGCGCTTCTCCGACCACGCCCCCCTGACGATCGACTACGACATCGACCTCTGAGGCCCCTCCTCTTCCATCTCACCTGCCATGAGCCTGCTGCCCACCATCGAGATCCAGACCCAGGACAAGACCGCCACCCCCCATGCCAGCATCATCGTGCTGCACGGCCTGGGCGCCGACGGCAACGACTTCGTCCCCTTCGCCCGCGAGCTGGACCTGCACGCGCTCGGCCCGGTGCGCTTCATCTTCCCGCACGCCCCGCAGATGCCGGTCACCCTCAACGGCGGCTACGTCATGCGGGCCTGGTACGACCTGCTGGGCACGGACCTGGTGCGACGCGAGGACGAGGCCGGCCTGCGTGCCTCGCAGCAGGCTGTCGCCGCCCTGATCGACCGCGAACGCGAGCGCGGCGTGCCGGCCTCGCGCATCGTGCTGGCGGGCTTCTCGCAGGGCTGCGCCATGACCCTGATGGCGGGCCTGCGCTACCCCGAGCGGCTGGCCGGCCTGGCGGGCCTGTCGGGCTACGTGCCGCTGGCCGCCCTCACCGCCGCCGAGGGCCACGCCGCCAACCGCGACGTGCCCATCTTCCTGGCCCACGGCCGGCAGGACCCGGTCGTGCCCTTCGAGCGCGGCACCGCCTCGCGCGACCTGCTCCAGCAGCTGGGCTACCCCGTGCAATGGCATGAGTACGCCATGCCGCACTCGGTGTGCGCGCAAGAGGTGGCGGACTTCAACCGCTGGCTGCTGGCGGTGCTGGGGGCGTGACGGCCGGGCGCCGGCTCAGACCGGCACGGCCGTCGTGTACATCACCTGCTTGATGGCGACGCTGGTCTCGACGGTCCGCACGCCCGGGATGCGCGACAGGCGCTCGACCAGCAGGAACTCGAGGGTGCGCACGTCGGCGGTCACCATGCGCAGCAGGAAGTCGGAGCGGCCCGTCATCAGGTAGCACTCCATGACTTCGGGGATGGTCTTGACGTGGTTCTCGAAGCGCTCGATCGCGGCCTGGCTCTGCGACTCGAGCGTGACGTTGACGAACATGTTCACGTGCAGCCCCAGGCGCTCGCTGTCGACCAGGGCCACGTACGACTTGATGTAGCCGGCCTCCTCCAGTCGCTTCACCCGCGCCAGGCAGGGCGACTGCGACAGCGCCACGCGCTCGGCCAGCTCGCGGTTGGACAGCCGTCCGTCGCGCTGGAGTTGGTAGAGGATCGCGCGGTCGATCCGGTCCAAGTCGCAATGGGGTGTCGTCTGGCTCACGTCCGGGGTCCTCGTGCTCATGGGCGGGGTGAGTGTAGCGAGCACCGCAGGAATTGCCGCCGCGGCGCGGGATGCCGCCGCAAATCAGCAGCAATTGCCGTCAGGGCGATCCTAGGATGGACCACATCCCGATGCTGATGTGACTTCCCAAGGAACCCCGCCATGAAAGACATCTACGCCCGCGACATCGACGGCCATGCCCTGAGCCCCCAGACGCTCATGATGGGCTACGGCTACGAACCCCAGCTGTCCGAGGGGGCCGTCAAGCCCCCGGTCTTCCTGACCTCGACCTTCGTGTTCCCGAGCGCCGAGGCCGGGGCGCATTTCTTTGACCAGGCCGCCGGCCGGGTGCCGCTGGACCAGGGGCAGGAGTCCGCCGGCCTGGTCTACAGCCGCTTCAACCACCCCAACATGGAGATCTTCGAGCGCCGCTTCGCGCTGTACGACGGCGGCGCGGCGGCGGCCGGCTTCTCGAGCGGCATGGCGGCGATCTCGGCCACCTTCCTGACCCTGTGCCGCCCGGGCGACGTGGTCGTGCACAGCATGCCGCTGTACGGCGGCACCGAGACGCTGATGCGCAAGTTCCTCACGCAATGGGGCGTGACGCTGGTCGAGCTGCCGGCCGGGGCGTCGCTGGAGCAGGTCTCGGCCACCCTGGACGAAGGCGCCAAGCTGGGGCGGGTCGCCATGGTGTACCTGGAAGCCCCGAGCAACCCGACCAATGACCTGATCGACTTCGAGGCCGTCAGCCGCGCCGTGCACCTGCATGCCACCAAGGCCCCCCGGCGCCCGCTGGTCGTGTGCGACAACACGATGACCGGGCCGGTGTTCTGCCAGCCTTCGCGGCACGGCGCCGACCTCAGCGTCTACTCGCTGACGAAGTACGTGGGCGGGCACAGCGACCTGGTGGCGGGCGCCGTGGCCGGGGAGAAATCCCTCGTCGACCAGGTGCGCGCGGTGCGCAGCGCCACCGGCTCGCAACCGGACCCGCACACCTGCTGGATGCTGTCGCGCTCGCTCGAGACGCTCGAGCTGCGCATGCGCTACGCCGCGGAATCGGCCAGCAAGGTGGCCGCCTGGCTGGCCCGCAACCCCTTTGCGCCCGTGAAAGTGCTGCATCCCGAACACATCGAGTCCGCCGCCTACCAGAAGATCTTCAAGACCTACTTCTCCGGCGCGGGCTCGACCTTCTCGTTCGTGGTCCCGGGGGGCCGGCAGGGGGCCTTCAAGCTGATCGACAGCCTGCAGCTGATGAAGTCGGCGGTCAGCCTGGGCGGCACGGAAACGCTGGTGTGCCACCCCGCGTCCACCACGCACTCGGGCGTGTCGGCCGCCCTGCGCGACCGCTTCGGCGTCGAGGACGGGCTGATCCGCATCTCGATCGGACTCGAGAAGCCCGAGGACCTGATCGCCGACCTGCAACGCGCCATGCGCCTGGCCTTTGCCAACACGCCACGCTGAGGAAGCTTCCGGCCCGCCTCGCCTCACTTGTCGCGCCGCGGCGGCGGGCCGAACACCTGGGTCGGCCGCTCGGCGCGCGCGTACAGCGGCTCGACCGCGGGCAGGTTGCTCGTGATCTCCTGGATGCGCGTGCTGCTGGCCGGGTGGGTCGACAGCCACTCCAGCGACGCCCCGCGGTTGGCCTCGGCCATCTTCTGCCACAGGGTGACCCCGGCGCGCGGGTTGTAGCCCGCGCGGGCCGCCAGGTCGAGGCCGATCTTGTCGGCCTCCGACTCGTCGTCGCGGCCGAACTTGAGCGTCAGCAGCTGGCCGCCCATGTCGGCGGCAAAGCGCCCCGTGCCCTTCAGGCCGAAGATCGCCGAGCCGATCTCGATCGCCCCGCGGGTGGCCATGGCCTTGCCCAGCCGCTCGCGGGCGTGCTCGCGCAGGGCGTGGGCGATCTCGTGGCCCATCACCTCGGCCACCTCGTCGTCGCTGAGCTGCAGGCGGTCGAGCAGGCCGGTGAAGAAGGCAATCTTGCCGCCGGGCATGCAGAACGCGTTCACCTGCTTGCTGGCGATCAGGTTGACCTCCCACTTCCAATGCGCCGCGCGAGGGGTGCTGCGCAGGTTGGGCGAATTGCTGAACGGGACCAGGCGCCGTGCGATGGCACGCAGGCGCACCAGCTGGGGATGACCTTCGGGCGCCAGGGCACGCTGCTGCTGCGCCTGTTGCAGCAGTTGCTGGTACTGCTGGGCGGCCGCGGACTCGACCTCCTCCGCCGGCACGAGGTTGGTGGCCGCCGAGCGGTCGCCCACCTCCACGCCGTCGGCCCAGGCAGGCGAGGAGGCGCCCAGCCACCCGCCCCCTGTGCCGGCCGCGAGCCATCCCAGCACCCGCCGCCGGCCATGCAGGGCGCAGCCGCAGCCTGTCGCCAGGTGCCAGCGAGGAAGACATTCGGGGTCTGCGGGAGACATGGGCATGGAGGAAGTGATCGACGACGAAGACATGGAGGTGTGAAAAGCTGGGGGTTTCCGGCCCAAAAAACAAGACGGGCCGTGAAGTGGATGGCCTAGACTGGCCCGCGGTCTGTTCGGTTCATTTTCTTCCCAACTGCATCGGCTCCCGCCGCCAAAAACCATGCACAACCACCTGCTTCCATCTGCCCTGCCCCGCCCCGGCCGCCGTGCCGCCCGGAGACGCCTGTCGATGATGACGCTGTTCGCGCTGGCGGCGAGTGCCGCGGGCACCGCCCAGGCGGGCGAGGTGTACGGCGGGCTGGGCATCCCGGGCGTGATGATCGGCTACGCCCAGCCCCTGAGCCCCAGCACCACCGTGCGGGTCGACTACGCCAGCTTGGGCAGCCGCTCCGAGACCCGCACCGAAGAGGGCATCAACTACAACGCCACGCTGAAGGTCAACCGCCTGGGCGTGTTCGCCGACTGGTTCGTCACCAAATCCAACTTCCGCCTCACCGGCGGGTTGACGTCGAACCAGTTCAAGGTCGACCTGTCGGGCGGCGGCTCGGGCTCGACCATCACCATCGGCAACAACACCTACAACCTGACGGCGGGTGACCGCTTCGACGTGCACGTCAAGTTCCCCAGCACCACGCCCTACCTGGGCCTGGGCTGGGGCCACCAGCAAGCCGAGAAGGGCTGGGGCTTCAACGCAGACGTCGGCGCGTCCTTCGGCAAGGCCAAGGTCACCACCCAGCTCAGCGGTGCGCTGGCCTCCCAGGTCTCGCAGGCCGACGTCGACGCCGAAACCGCCCAGATCCGCGACGGCGTGGGCAAGATCCGCGCCGTGCCCCAGCTCAGTGTGGGCGTGAGCTACCGGTTCTGAGGAAAAGCCCCTGCTGCCGCGCAGCGCGGCAGCAGCACTCAATCATCTTCTGCCCCTGCTGCCTTCGGGTCCACATCCAGGGCCTGGAGCGGCAGGCGCAGCCACCACAGCATGCCCAGCGCCGGGCAGGCCGCCGCGGTGGAGAGGATGAAGAAGCTCGGCCAGCCCACCGAGTCGGCCACCACCCCCGCCAGCGGCCCCACCCACACCCGGCCGATCGATGCGAACGCGCTCAGCAGCGCGTACTGCGTGGCCGTGAAGCGCTGGTGGCACAGGCTCATCAGGAAGGCCACGAAGGCGGCCGTTCCCATGCCTCCCGTCAGGTTCTCGATCGCGATCACCAGCAGCAGGCCGCCATCCACCGGGGTGGCCTTGGCCAGCTTGACGAAGCCCCAGTCGAAGGCCTGCAGCGTGAAGCCGCCCAGCCCACCCTGGCCGTGCACCGCGAGCCACCAGAAACCCAGGTTGCTCAGCATCTGCAGCACCCCGAACAGCAACAGGGCCCGCCACAGGCCCAGGCGCAGCATCAGGAAACCGCCCAGCAGCGCCCCGCCGATGGTCAGCCACAGGCCGATGACCTTGTTGACGACGCCCACTTCCGCCATCGAGAACCCGACGCCCTGCAGCAGGAAGGGCGTCATCAGCGACCCGGCGAAGGCATCCCCCAGCTTGTACAGCACGATCAACGCCAGGAACGCCGCCGCGCCCGGCTGGCGGAAATAGTCGCCCAGACCGCCCAGCAGCGTCTCGAAGCGCGCGGCTCGCGCCGCGGCGGCCGCCAGGGGAACGGTGAAGGCCAGGCCCATCATCAGGCCCAGCAGCTCCGCCCACTTCAGCTGCTGCGGCGTGAGCGGATCCGCACCGAAGGCCCCCAGCACCGCCCGGGCCCAGGGCTGGAACAGCCCCTGCTCCAGCCAGCCGCCGGGCGCCGGGCAGCCCAGGCCCGCACCGCACCAGACCTCCCGCAGGGCCCCACCGGCACTGGCGCCGAGCCCCGCCGTCAGCAGAAAGCCCACCAGCACGGCGGCCAGCACCGCGCCGAAGCCCAGCAGGTCATTGCGGGCCCGGCCGGCCGGAACAGCCGCCGACGGCAGGCGCGGCAGGGCCACCACGGACAACACCGCAGCGCCGACCATCAGCCACGCCATGAAGCGGTACACCTCGGGCCAGCTCCAGTGCCCGCCCTGCACCGGGTCGACCCAGATGAACGCCACGCCGCCTGACAGGATCATCGCCAGCCGATAGCCCAGCACGCTGAGCGAGGACCCCGCACCGCGTTCCGGGGCGGGCAGCAGGTCGGTCCGGTAGGCATCGATCACCACGTCCTGCGACGCCGACAAGAAGGCCACCAGCACCGCCAGCAGGGCGAAGCTGCGCGTGGCCTGCGCCGGCGAGGTGGCGGCCATGCCCCACAGCGCCAGGGCCAGGGTCAGCTGCGTCAGCACCAGCCAGCCCCGGCGCCGGCCCAGCCTGGGCAGCTCGAAACGGTCCATCAAGGGGGCCCACAGGAACTTGAAGGTGTAGGGCAGGCCCACCAGGCTCAGGAAACCAATGGTGGCCACGTCCACGCCCTCCACCGTCAGCCAGGCCTGCATGGCCTGCCCCGCCAGGGCCAGCGGCAGGCCCGAGGCGAACCCCAGCAGGACCACGACAACCAGGCGGTGGAGCGCCGCGACGCTCAAGCGCGACGCAGGGGGAGGCGGGGGAAGCTGCTGCGGTGAGAAATCAGTCATCAAAAAGACCTCAGGATGGGCCCAACGGTGGTTGGAGGCCGAATTTAGCTGCTTCGCCACGGCAACTCATTCACAATCGCGCCAGTGCCACAGATTACCCGGACCGCTTCTTCCGCCTCATGACGACTTCCCGCGCCCAGACGCCGCCTTTCACCTCGACCGAATTCCGAGCCGCGCTGGGCATGTTTGCCACCGGCGTCACCATCGTCACGGCCCGCAGCCCGGAAGGCGGCTACGTGGGGCTCACCGCCAGCTCATTCAACTCCGTCTCGCAGACCCCGCCCCTGGTGCTGTGGAGCCTGTCGCTCAAGGCACGTTCGCTGCCCGCCTTCTCCCAGGGGTCGCACTACGCGATCAACATCCTGGCGGCCGAGCAGCGCCACCTGGCGGAACGTTTCTCCAGCCAGGTGGCCGACCGCTTCGAAGGGCTCAACTTCCACCTCGGTGCGGGCGGGGCGCCCGTGCTCGAGGGTGTGGCCGCGGTGTTCGAATGCTTCAACCGCAGCCAGTACGAGGAAGGCGACCACACGATCTTCGTCGGCGAAGTCGAGCAGTGTCATCGCCGCGCGGGCGCCCAGCCCCTCATCTACCACGGCGGCAAGTTCTTCACCGAACTGCCCCTGTGACGTGAGCGCGTCGCCTTCCATGGACGCGCTGGCGCGTTTCGAGGCCATGCTGTCCGACTGCGCGCAGCGCGGCGAGTGGATCAAGCTGGTGCTGGCGAAGTACCGCGGCCCCGAGCCCGAGCTGAACCGCCTGCTGGTGCGCCCGGTGGCCCTGCGCGGCCAGCCCAGCCTGTCCTTCGTGTGGCGCCATGCGCGCCGCGACGTGACCAAGAACTGGCCCCTGGCGCAGGGACTGCAGGAGATCCTGCGCCTCCTGCGCGACGGGGCCTTCGGCCATGCCCACCTGCATGCTGCCAGGCAGGAGGCCCAGCTAATGCTCAGCGCCGCCCGCAAGCCCCGGGGCGACAGCGTCGAGCCGCAGGTCCAGGCCACCCTGCGCGTGCGCGAGCTGGCCGCGCCACCGGCCGGACAGGACGCCGACGCCCCGCCCCGCCCGGCCGGCGGGCACGACCGCGACAAACAGCGCTGGGTGGCGCTGACCCGGCCCTACCTGCACGCGCTGGGCGTGACCACGGCAGAGCACACCCTGATCCCGGCGATGTCGCGCAAGTGGAAGCAGATCAACAAGTTCATCGAGGTGTTCGCCGGCGCACGGCAGCGTTCGCCCCTGGCGCAGGCACCGCGCATCCGCGTGGCGGACTTCGGCTGCGGCAAGGGCTACCTCACCTTCGCCATCCACGACCACCTGCAACAGGCGGGCGTGCAGGCCGAGGTGCTGGGCGTGGAACTGCGGGCCGACCTGGTGCAGTTGTGCAACCGCACCGTGGACACGCTGCGCCTGCAGGGCCTGTCATTCCGCGAGGGCGACGTGGGCCACTGCGACGCGGGCCCGCTCGACGTCATGATCGCCCTGCACGCCTGCGACACCGCCACCGACCACGCCATCCACGCCGGCCTGCGGGCCGGTGCCGGCATCATCCTGTGCTCGCCGTGCTGCCACAAGCAGCTGCGTCCGCAACTGCTCAGCCCGCATCCGCTGCGGCCCATCCTGCAACATGGCATCCACCTGGGCCAGGAGGCCGAGATGCTGACCGACGGCCTGCGGGCGCTGTGGCTGGAGGCCTGCGGCTACAGCACGCAGGTGTTCGAGTTCATCGCCCTGGAGCACACCTCCAAGAACAAGATGATCCTGGCCGTGAAACGCCCCTCCCCCGCCCCTGCTGGCACGGAGGTGCTGGCGCAGATCGATGCGATCAAGGATTTCTACGGCATCCGGGAGCACTGCCTGGAGCAACTTCTGCGCGCCGATGGCCTGCTCGCGCCCGCCGACCGGCAGGGCGCGGCCCACGACTGAACGCACGAACCTCGACCCTTGCTGCTCCGGTGGAGCCGGGCCGCGTCCGAACTCAGGGAATGATCTCGTCCGTGTCGCGCAGGCGCTTGCACTGCGGATGGCTGCTCCAGCGCCCCCGGGCGCACTGCGTCTGCATGCAGTTGTACAGCGCGAAGTCGACCCGCTCGCCGCACGCCTCGAGCGGTGAGGCCGGATCCTTGGCGGGCCGGGCCGGCGCAAGCTCGGGCGGCAGGGTGGTCGCGGCCGTGGCCGGTGGCGCAACGGCACGCCCTGCGCCCGGCGGGGGGCTCATCGGGATCTCGCCGCGCGGCGGCACGGGCGCCGCGACGGCGGTGGGCGGCAGCGGCGCGGGCTCACGCATCTCGACCAGGGGCGGCTCCGTGCGGGCCGTTGCCCCACCGCCCGGGGTGGTGGCGCTGTTGGGCCGTGCTTCGGAAACCCCGGCCACGGTGCGACGGCCGGCCTCGGGCGGCTTGCTGTCGATGTGATCGGCCGGGTTCGTCGCAGGCGTGGCCGCCGGGCCTTCGGACTCCGGCTGGGCAGGCAGCGGCGTGCGGTTCGTCGCGGTACTGACGCTGCTGCTGAGCAGTTCGTCAGCCTGGCGTTGCTGGTTCAACTTCCAGCTGCCAAAACCCACCCCGCCCAGCACGATCAACCCGGCCAGCGCACCGATCAGGATGCGCGAACGCCGCTGGGATTGCGGCCGGATGGGCGCGCCGCCGTTGAAGTTGTTGGCCCGCTCACGGCGCATGTCAGCCGCCACACGGGCATCCGACTCGGCCATCATCTCCTGCAGGGTCGGGTAGAAGCGGGAGGGGGTGGCCTCGCCTTCGCCGTCATCTTCCTGTCCGGCTGCCGCAGCCGCGGCAGCGTTGCGGCGCGCCGCCCGGGCCGCGCGTGCGGCGGCGGCGGCCGCGGCCGCCGTGGCCGACGGCGGTGTGGGCAGCTCGGCCCCCGGCTCGCCGCCGGCCGGGAGCGGCCCGCCCGGCGCATCGGAGCGCAGGGCAACCGGCTCCTTCTTGCGGGCGAAGGGCACGACGCGCCCTTGCACGTTCACCATGTCGTCGCTGGCCGGGAAAGATGCTCCCTGTGGCGGCGCCTTGGAAGTCTCCGCGCCAGCAGACGCGGGCTCGGTGGACATCCGTGGCGTGTCCAGCAGGCGCCGGAACTCGGCCACGGTCTGGGGCCGCTCGCGGGGGTTCTCCGCCAGGGCGGCGTCGATGGTGTGCAAGAGGGCGGCACTGTAGTGCAGCCCCGGCTGTTGCTGCTGCAAGCGGCGCGCCACCACGGCGATCGGCTCGCGCTTGGAACGCTTGGGCAGGTCGCCGCAGATGCAGAAGTAGAGCACCGCGGCCACCGAGTACAGGTCGCTCCAGGGGCCGGGCACCAGTTCCGGCGGCGCCGGCTCGACCTGCTCCACCGGGAGGTAGGAGGGTTCGAGCATGGCGATCAGGCGCTGCGTCTCGGGGCTGACGATGGCCCGGCGCACCGCGCCGAAGTCCATCAGGATGGGCCGGTCGTCGGCCAGCAGCAGGATGTTGTCGGGGGCTACCGCGCCGTGCACGCAGTCCTGGTCATGCAAGGCCTCCAGGGCGCCCAGCAGGCCGTCCGCCAGGGAGCGCAGGCTGGCCTCGTCGGGGGCCTGCAGTGCCGCCTGGCGCGTGGCCTGCAGGCTCTTGCCGTAGTAGTAGGGCATCACCCGGTACACGGTGCCGTTGGCGTCCCAGATGCGGTTGACGCGCAGCAGCGAGGGATGGTCGCAGCTGGCCAGCATGCGCGACTCGCTCATGAAGGCGTACTTGCCGCGCTTGAACGCCGTGGCGTGCACCGGGCCGCGCAGCTCGGCCCGGGACTTCTCGCTGTGCTCGGCCAGGGTGCTGGGCTGGTATTCCTTGATCACCACCAGGCGGTCGAAGGCGTGGTCCATCGCCAGGTACACCACCGCAAACCCGCTCTCGCTGAGCACACGCTGGATCTCGTACTCCTCCAGCATCGTGCCGGGCACCAAGGCACGGCCCGTCCCCGCCGCACTCTCGATGAGGGGGTCGAACACTGTGTCAGGAGCGCTCTCGTCGGAGGCGTTGGGCTTGGAGGACATCCGGAACATGTTGTCAGCAAGCTGGACAATGAAACGGGCCCTACCTCAGCCCCCGTCCAGCTTAGCTTCCCTAAAAGATGAAGATGCCAGATTTTGAACGATATTTGGGGTGCAATCCGGAAAAACCCCGGCGTTTTCGTCAGACCGTCTGACCCCCTTTTGGGGGGCCGCTTTCCAGGTCAATTTGGACATTTTCCCTCACGCCACAGGCTCCGCGATGCGGCGCGCCAGATGCGCCATGGCCTCCTCGACCTGGTCGACCAGGATCAGGCACAGGTCACCCGGCGCCAGGCGCGCCAGGGCCGCGTCGATGGCCTTGAACTCACCCCGGAACTCCTCGATGCTCTGGGTGCGCCCCACCCCCTGCAGACCGGCGCGCAACAGGGCGATCACCTCGCCGTCCGAGCGCCCGCGCTGGCAGGCGTCCTCGAACAGCAACGCCTCGTCGAAGGCCTCGCCGAGGATGGCGGTCTGGGCCCGGATGTCTTCGTCGCGGCGGTCCCCCGCCCCGCTGATGACCACCACGCGCTTGTTCGCGGGCAGCGCCTCCACCGCGTTCACCAGCGCGCGCATGGCATCCGGGTTGTGGCCGTAATCGGCGATCACGGTGGCACCGCGGTAGTCGAGCAGGTTGAAACGGCCGGGGGCGTTGTCCGCGTCGCTCACGAAGCTGGCCAGGCCACGCCGGATGGCGTCCCAGGCCACGCCCGCGCCCCAGGCCGCCGCGACCGCCGCCATCACGTTCTCGACCTGGAAGCCGATCAGCCCGTTGCGCGTCAGCGGCACGTCACGCAGGGCGATGCGTTCGCGCCAGGCACCCTGGGCCGCGACCACGGCATCGCCCTCGACGCACACCGTGCGCCGGCTCTGCGCCCGGTGCGCCGCCATCACGGGGTTGTGCCGGTCGCTGGCGAAGAAGATCACCTCGCCGGGGCAGCTGGCCGCCATCGCCACCGTGAGCGGGTCGGCCGCGTTGAGCACCGCGTAGCCGGAGGCGGCCACGTTCTGCACGATCACGCGCTTGACCGCCGCCAGGTCCTCGACGGTGTGGATGTGGTTCATCCCGAGGTGGTCGCCCTCTCCGATGTTGGTGACCACCGCCACCTGGCAGCGGTCGAAGCCCAGCCCCTCGCGCAGGATGCCGCCGCGCGCAGTCTCGAACACCGCGGCGTCCACATCGGGGTGCAGCAGCACGTTGCGCGCGCTCTTGGGGCCGCTGCAGTCGCCCGCGTCGATCTGGCGGCCGTTCACGTACACGCCATCGGTGAGCGTCATGCCCACCCGCGAGCCACTGGTGGCAAAGATGTGCGCGATCAGGCGGGTGGTGGTGGTCTTGCCATTGGTGCCAGTCACACACACCACCGGGATGCGACCATCCTCCCCAGGGGCGAACAGGTGCGAGACGATCGCCTCACCCACCTTGCGCCCCTTGCCGTACGACGGCGACAGGTGCATGCGCAGGCCCGGCGCGGCATTCACCTCCACGACCCCGCCGGCCTGCTCCTCCAGGGGGCGCAGCACCGATTCGCACACCACGTCCACGCCGCACACGTGCAGCCCCACCATCTGCGCCGCCGCCACCGCGCGCGCCGCGACCTCGGGGTGGACGTCCTCGGTCACGTCGGTGGCGGTGCCACCGGTGCTGAGGTTGGCGTTGTTGCGCAGGACCACCCGCTGGCCCTTGGCGGGCACCGAATCGGGCGTCAGGCCATGCGCCGCCAGGCGGGCGATGGCGATCTCGTCGAAGCGGATCTTGGTCAGCGAGGTGGCATGGCCCTCGCCGCGCCGCGGGTCGGCATTGACCTGGTCGACCAGGGCCTTGACGCTCATCACGCCGTCGCCGATCACGTGCGGCGGATCGCGCCGCGCCGCCGCCACGAGCTGGTTGCCCACCACGAGCAGCCGGAAGTCATGCCCGGGCAGGAAGCGCTCGACCATGACCTCGCCGAAGTCAGCCGCCACCTGGTAGGCCTGCACCAGCTGCTCGCGCGTGGTCACGTTGACCGTCACGCCCTTGCCCTGGTTGCCATCCTGCGGCTTGAGCACCACGGGGAAGCCCAGCTCGTTGGCCGCCGCCCAGGCATCTTCCACATCAGACACAGGCCGTCCCCAAGGCACCGGCACGCCGGCCGCGCGCAGCAGCTTCTTGGTGAGGTCCTTGTCCTGGGCGATGGCCTCGGACACGGCGCTGGTGGCATCGACCTCGGCCGCCTGGATGCGCCGTTGCCGCGACCCCCAGCCGAACTGGACCATGCTGCCCTGCGTCAAGCGACGCCAGGGCACGCCGCGTGCCGCGGCGGCCTCCACGATGCAGCCCGTGCTGGGCCCCAGGCGCACGTCCTCGTCGGTCTCCTTCAGCTTGGCCAGCGCCTCGTCGGCGTCGAAGCCGCCCTGGCCGCGCACGGCCTGCACCAGCGTCTGGGCCAGCTCGAAGGCCAGCCGACCCACCTCCTCCTCGGTGTACTCCACCACCACCTGGAACACGCCGGCATCGCGCGTGGCCCGGGTGCAGCTGAAAGTCACCGGGCAGCCGGCCTGCGCCTGCAGCGCCAGGGCCGCGGCCTCGAGCACGTGGGCCAGCGAGGTCGGCCCGGGCTGGCCGTCTGCGCGCAGCGCCCCGATGGCGGGGAACAGCGCCCGGATGCGGTCCTCGAAGGGCGGCTGGTCGGCCAGGGTGCATTCCTCGGGCGTGCACGCGACCACCGCCTCCATGGCGGTATGGCGGCTCCACAGGTTCGGGCCCCGCAGGGCCCGCAAGCGGGTGATTTCCATCGAAGTCCTTCAGTCAATCCAATCAGATCAGCTCAACAGATCAGCTCAATTCGGTCGGCAGGCGAGCACGCGCAGGACCTGCCGCCCATGCCTGGGAGGACGCCGTCAGCGCGCCACGGCGGTGGACAAAGGGGCCAGCGACAAGCCGGTCTCGAACGCGCGCAAGCCGGCGGCGATCAGCTCCGGGGCGATGCCCAAGGCCCAGGCGGTGGCCGCGGCCGCCAGCAGGGTCTGCGGGACGTTGGCCGCGAAGTGCGCGTACTTGCCCCGGAAGCTGCCGATGTCCACGCACACCGTCTCGCTGGCACCCGTGGCGAGCACCAGGTTGCCCTGGCGCAGAAACGCCGCCATGCCCCCCTGCTCACGATGGGCGGTCACGCTCGGCAGTTGCGGGTCGGCGGCATAGAGGATGACCTGGCCGTCGCACAGGGTTGCCAGCGCCGCCACCCGCTCATCGGCCGCGTTCAGCACCGCTGTTCCCTCGGCCAGCACCACGTCGACCTGGGTGCGCAGCACCTTGACCAGTTGGTCAGAGGTCTGGATGTCGTACTCGCCCAGCCCCTCGGCGCCGTCCAGGTCCGTGACCACCCCCACCTGGCAGCGGTCATAGGCCAGGCCGTCCTTCAGGATGGCCGCGGCGCCGTTCTCGATGACCACGGCGTCCACGCTGCGGTTGATCAGCAGGCGGTGGCCATCCTCCCAGTCCAGGCAGGGACCGCGCTCGACCTGGCGCCCCCCAAGGAACAGGCCATCGCGGCTGGCCAGGCCGACGTGCCGCCCACCCAGCTGCAGCAGCCACGACACCAGCCGGGCGATCGCATGGGTGTCCTGCGAGCCGGCAATCCCCACCACCGGGATCCGCCCGGAGTCACCGGGGCCGAACAGGTGGTCGACGATCGCGCGGCCGACCGGCCGGGGCGTGCCCTCGGCCGGCTGCAGGTGCATCAGCAGCCCCGGGCCGGCATTGACCTCGACCACCGCCGCCCCTTGCTCAGCCAACGGACGGCCGATGTCCTGCGCCACCACGTCCACCCCGGCCACGTCCAGGCCCACCACCCGGGCGGCCAGGGACACCACATGGTCAACCTCGGGATGCAGCGCGTCGGTGCAGTCGATCGAGACGTTGCCGTTGCGCTGGATCAGCACCTGACGGCCGGCGGCCGGCACCGAGCTCGGCGTCAGGCCCTGGCGCTGCAGCTCCAGCACCACCGCCTCGTCCTCGCTGGTGCGGATGTGGTTGAGCGGGAAGTCCTCGGTCAGCCCGCGCCGCGGGTCGGTGTTGATCTGGCTGTCGATGAGGGCGTCGACCGTGGAATGCCCATCGCCCGTGACCCAGGCCGTCTCGCCACGCGCCGCCGCCACCACGCGCCCGCCCACCACCAGCAGGCGGTGCTCGTGGCCCTTGATGAAGCGCTCCACCATGACCTCGCTGCCCTGGGGTTCGGCCACCGCGTAGGCCGCCACCACCTCCTCGCGGGTGTTGAGGTCGAGCGAGACCCCGCGGCCGTGGTTGCCGTCGGTGGGCTTGACCACCACCGGCAGGCCGATGTCCTGCGCCGCCTCCCAGGCGGCCTCGGGGCTGTCCACGACCCGCCCTTCCGGCACCGGGACGCCGCAGGACTTGAGCAGGCTCTTGGTCAGGTCCTTCTCGCTGGCGATGCCTTCGGCGATGGCGCTGCTCATCTCGGTCTCGGCCGTCCAGATGCGGCGCTGCTGGGCGCCGTAACCGAGCTGGACGAGGTTGCCCTCGTTGAGGCGGATGTGGGGAATGCGCCGGTCGGTGGCGCCGGCCACGATGCTGGCGGTGCTGGGGCCGAAGTAGCAGTCGTCGATCTCGTCCTTGATGATGGCCACCGCCGTGGCCACGTCGAAGGGTTCGTCGTTGATGGCCGCCATCACCAGGCGGTGCCCGCAGGCCAGCGCGGCCCGGGCCACCTGCTCGTCGCGCGCCCGGAACACCATGCGGTAGACACCGCGCTGCGAGGTGCTGCGGGTCTGGCCGAAGCCGGTGGGCATGCCGGCCAGGTTCAGCAGCTCGATCACCACGTGCTCCAGCACGTGCCCGGCCCAGGTGCCAGTGCGCAGCCGCTCGATGAACCCGCCCCGCTCGCCGACACCGCAGTGGTGCTCCACCAGGGCGGGCAGCCAGGCCAGCAGCCGGTCATTGAAGCCGGGCAGCTGGTCGGAGGGCGACTCCTCCAGCTCGCCCAGGTCCAGCCAGACCTCGAGCACCGGCCGGTAGGTCCACAGGTTCGGTCCCCGCAAGTAGTTGATGCGAAGCAGCTGGATGTCGTTCTTCTTCATGGTCATGCCGGGGAAGGGGGAGAGAGACGCAACGGAAAGGGGTGAATTGTGCGCTGTGGCGCCATCAAGCTGGGCGGCCGGCTTGCGCAGGCGCCGAAGCCTGCAGTCTACTGAGCCGCCGCCGGTCTGCGGCGGCAACTTGTCGCGCCCTCGCATCCATGACAATACGCCCCTCCAGGCGCCTGCCGGACCGGAACATTGTCCTCATCACCAAGCCCTTCTTCCCGTCACGCACGGTACGGAACTCCTGCATGCAACCACTTCCAGCGACCGACACCACGCGCTCCTTGCCGCCAACCGATCCCGACTGGGGCAGTGTGGAATGGGCCCAGCGACAGGCACCCTTGGCGCCCGACGAAAACGTCCTGGCCGCCCTCACCGTTGACGTCGACGACCGGATGCACTTCGGCCGCGGCGCGCTGGTCCTGACGTCCCGGCGCCTGCTGGCCCTGCCCCCCAGCGCTGGCGGCGCGGCGAGCGCCTGGAGCGACTGGCCGCTGCAGCCCCAGCTCGGCCTGCGCCTGAGCGACCATGCCGGCCTGAGCACCCTGGAGCTGCACGACCGCAGCCGCCGCCTGGCCCTGTGGCGCTTCACCCTGGGCCACAACCCCCAGGCGCTGCGCCTGGTCAAGCAGTTCGAATGGGCGCTGGCCCCCCGGGACAGCGACCCCCTGCCCCCCGAGGATGACGAGGCCCCGCAATGGGGCCAGGAATCCCCGACGCCGCCGTCGACCTGGGTGCTGCTGCGGCTATGGCAGTTCGCCCGGCCCTACCGGATGCAGCTGCTGGCGGGTTTCGTCCTGACCCTGGCCTCCACCGGCGCCACCCTGGTGCCGCCCTACCTCACCATCCCGCTGATGGACGACATCCTGATCCCGTTCCAGAACGGCCAGCACATCGACAGCATGCACGTGGTGCTGTACCTGCTGGGCCTGCTGGCCGCCGCGGTGATGGGATGGGGCCTGGGCTGGGCCCGCACCTACCTGCTGGCCCTGGTGTCGGAGCGCATCGGCTCGGACCTGCGCACCACCACCTTCGACCACCTGCTCCAGCTCTCGCTCGACTATTTCGGCGGCAAACGCACCGGCGACCTGATGGCCCGCATCGGCAGCGAAACCGACCGCATCTGCGTCTTTCTGTCGCTACATGCCCTGGATTTCGCCACCGACGTGCTGATGATCGTGATGACCGCGGTCATCCTGTTCTCCATCAACCCCTGGCTGGCCCTGGTGACCCTGGTGCCCCTGCCCTTCATCGCCTGGATGATCCACCTCGTGCGCGACCGCCTGCGCACTGGCTTCGAAAAGATCGACCGCGTCTGGTCCGACGTCACCAACGTGCTGGCTGACACCATCCCCGGCATCCGCGTGGTCAAGGCCTTCGCCCAGGAGAAGCGCGAGGCCCAGCGCTTCCGCGACGCCAACGCCCGCAACCTGGAGGTCAACGACCGCCTCAACAAGACCTGGTCGCTGTTCTCCCCCACCGTGTCGCTGCTGACCGAGATGGGGCTGCTGGTGGTGTGGGCCTTCGGCATCTGGCAGGTCTCGCAAAGCCACATCACGGTGGGTGTGCTGACCGCCTTCATCGCCTACATCGGCCGCTTCTACGGCCGGCTCGACTCGATGAGCCGCATTGTCTCCGTGACGCAGAAGGCCGCCGCCGGCGCCAAGCGCATCTTCGACATCCTCGACCACGCCTCGAACGTGCCCGAGCCGGCGCAGCCCGTGCCGCTGACGCGGCCTCAAGGACTGCTCGAGCTCAGCCGGCTGGGCTTCCGCTACGGCAACCGCTCCGTGATCCGCGACCTCGACCTGACCATCCAGCCCGGCGAGATGATCGGCCTGGTCGGCCACAGCGGCTCTGGCAAGAGCACCCTCGTCAACCTGATCTGTCGCTTCTATGACGTCACCGACGGCGCCATCAAGCTCGACGGCACCGACATCCGCCGCTTCAAGGTGCAGGACTACCGGCGCCACATCGGCCTCGTGCTGCAAGAACCCTTCCTGTTCTTCGGCACGGTGGCCGAGAACATCGCCTACGGCCGTCCCGACGCCAGTCGCGAGGAGATCGTCGCCGCGGCCCGGGCGGCGCACGCGCACGAATTCATCCTGCGCCTGCCCCATGGTTATGACTCCCTGGTCGGCGAACGTGGTCAGGGCCTGTCGGGCGGGGAACGGCAGCGCATCTCGATCGCCCGGGCGCTGCTGATCGACCCGCGCATCCTGATCCTGGACGAAGCCACCTCCTCGGTCGACACCGAGACCGAGAAGGAGATCCAGAAGGCCCTCGACAACCTGGTGCAAGGGCGCACCACCATCGCCATCGCGCACCGCCTGTCCACCCTGCGCAAGGCCGACCGGCTGGTGGTGATGGAACGCGGCCGCGTGGTGGAGGTCGGCCCCCACGAGACCCTGATGGCGCGGCAAGGCGCCTATTGGCGCCTGTACGAAGCCCAGGCCCGGCGCGTCGAGGAAGAGGGCGAAGAAGGTGGAACTGCCCTGCCGCGCATTCCCGCCGCCCATCCTGCCGGCCAGTAAACGACAGCAACTGCTCACTCACCTTCAACATGACAACCACGTCGACACCGCACTTTGAACTCGAGCGCACCCCCCTGGGCCGCCTGGTGCTGGTCTGCGACGGCGAACGCCACGAGGGCGTGGTGCCCGTGCGCAACTTCCCCATGACCGCCCCCGACGCTGGCCTGTCCCTGGTCGACGGCGAAGGCAGGGAGCGCCTGTGGATCGAGCGCCTCGACAGCCTGCTGCCCGCGCAGCGCCAGCTGATCGACGAGGAACTGCGCAGCCGTGAGTTCACGCCCCACATCCGCCAGATCAGCGCGGTGAGCACCTTCACCACCCCGAGCACCTGGCAGGTCGACACCGACCGCGGCCCGACCCAGCTGGTGCTCAAGGGCGAGGAGGACATCCGCCGCCTGCAGCCGCCCGGCACCCTGCTGATCACCGACAGCCAGGGCATCCAGTTCATCATCCCCAACGTGGCGGACCTGGACCGCCGCTCGCGGCGACTGCTCGAGCGTTTCCTCTGAAATCGAGGTCGAAAAAAAGGCCAGCTGCAACAGCTGGCCTTGGATGAGTGAAGGTTGAGGCGGCCCCAAAGGGCACGCGGAACCTTCTTTCTTCTTGCTTTATTCGGTGGCTTCAGCCGCTTCCTCAGCGACCTCGGGACGGTCCACCAGCTCCACAAAGGCCATGGGGGCGTTGTCGCCCACACGGAAGCCCATCTTCAGGATGCGGGTGTAACCGCCCGGACGTGCGGCATAACGGGGGCCCAGCTCGTTGAACAGCTTGGTGACCATGTCGCGATCACGCAGGCGGTCGAAGGCCAGGCGGCGGTTGGCCAGCGTGGGCTGCTTGCCCAGGGTGATGAGGGGCTCGACCACACGGCGCAGTTCCTTGGCCTTGGGCACGGTGGTCTTGATGGCCTCGTGCTGCAGCAGCGAGTTGCACATGTTGCGCAACATGGCCAGGCGGTGGGCAGAGGTGCGGTTGAGCTTGCGAAGCCCGTGACGGTGACGCATGGTGCAGTCCTTTCTTGACTAGCTGTTTCTAATGAACCGCAGCCGTATCAGGTACTGCGGTGTGCACCGGACGACCCGGCAGGGCCGTCCTTGTTGGAATCAATCAGATCGATCGGCTCGGGCAGCTCAACGCTTGTCGAGGCCTTGGGGAGGCCAGTTCTCCAGGCGTCCACCCAGCGTCAAGCCACGCGAGGCCAGGACTTCCTTGATCTCGTTGAGCGACTTGCGGCCCAGGTTCGGCGTCTTGAGCAGCTCGGTCTCGGTACGCTGGATCAGGTCGCCGATGTAGTAAATGTTCTCGGCCTTCAGGCAGTTCGCAGAACGCACTGTGAGTTCCAGCTCGTCCACAGGACGCAGCAGGATCGGGTCGAACTGCGCACTGCGCGGCTGCGGCTCGCTGAACGCGGCGATCTCGCTGCCTTCGAGCTGGGCGAACACCGCCAGCTGCTCCACCAGGATCTTGGCCGAGGCGCGGATCGCTTCTTCCGGGCTGATGGCTCCGTTGGTGACGATCTCCATCACCAGCTTGTCCAGGTCGGTGCGCTGCTCCACGCGGGCGCTCTCGACGGTGTAGCTCACGCGGGCCACGGGGGAGAACGAAGCGTCCAGCACGATCTTGCCGATCGACTTGGAGCTTTCCTCGCCATAGCGGCGCTGGTTGCCGGGCACGTAGCCGCGGCCCTTCTCCACCTTGATCTGCATGTCCAGCTTGCCGCCATGCGACAGGTGGGCGATCACGTGATCGGGATTGATGATCTCCACGTCGTGCGGGGTCTGGATGTCGCCGGCGGTGACGGCGCCTTCGCCTTCCTTGCGCAGCACCAGGGTCACTTCATCACGGTTGTGCAGGCGGAACACCACACCCTTGAGGTTCAGCATGATGTGAACCACATCTTCCTGCACGCCGTCCAGCGTGGAGTACTCGTGCAGCACGCCGGCGATGGTCACTTCCGTGGGAGCGTAACCCACCATGGAAGACAGCAGGACACGGCGCAGGGCATTGCCGAGCGTGTGGCCATAGCCGCGCTCGAAAGGCTCCAAAACGGCTTTGGCCCGGTTGTTACCGAGCGGCTCGACATGAATGGATTTGGGCTTGAGCAAATTCGTTTGCATGAGGTCTTTCTTTCTACGCCCTCGGCTCGTTACACCGATAAGGCCAAAGGACCAAACAGTGCCCGGCGAGCCCGATGCCCGCCGGCACTGAACGATGGAAAACAGTCAGTCGATCAACGCGAATACAGTTCGACGATCAGGGCTTCCTTGATGTCGGCACCGAACTCGTCGCGATCGGGCGTCTTCTTGAAAACGCCTTCGAGCTTGCTGGCATCGACCTGAACCCAGGAGGGCAGCCCGATCGATTCGGCCAGCTTCAGCGCCTCGGTCACGCGCAGCTGCTTCTTGGCCTTCTCGCGCACCGCCACCGTGTCGCCCACCTTCACCAGGTAGGAGGCGATGTTGACGACCTCACCGTTCACGGTGATGCCCTTGTGCGACACCAGCTGACGTGCCTCGGCACGGGTCGAGCCGAAGCCCATGCGGTACACCACGTTGTCCAGGCGCGACTCCAGCAGGGTCAGCAGCATGGCACCGGTGTTGCCCTTGCGGCGCTCGGCCTCGGCGAAATAGCGGCGGAACTGGCGCTCGAGCACGCCGTACATGCGCTTGACCTTCTGCTTCTCACGCAGCTGCAGACCGAAGTCGGACGTACGCGAGCCCGAGGTACGACCATGCTGGCCCGGCTTGCTGTCGAACTTGGCCTTGTCGCCGATGGGGCGGCGGGCGCTCTTGAGGAAAAGGTCGGTGCCTTCACGGCGGGCCAGCTTGGCCTTGGGTCCTAGATAACGAGCCACTTGAGTTCCTTAGTCAATCTGACGCCCCAGGGATGGGACGCGAGTCTGGCGCTTCACGGATCTATCGCCAAACGGTGGTCAAGCCGGCGCAAAGGCCGGCTTCAAAAATCAATGATGATCAACAACCAACAATCAATCGATCGATCGGCAGTCAGGCAGCCATCAGATGCGGCGACGCTTCTGGGGACGGCAGCCGTTGTGCGGCACAGGGGTCACGTCGGAGATCAGGTTGATCCGGATCCCGAGCGCAGCCAGCGCACGCACCGAGGACTCGCGGCCGGGGCCAGGCCCCTTGATGCGGACGTCCAGGTTCTTGATGCCTTGTTCCTGGGCAGCACGGCCGGCCACCTCGGCGGCCACCTGGGCTGCGAACGGCGTGGACTTGCGCGAGCCCTTGAAGCCCTGGCCACCGCTCGACGCCCACGACAGGGCACCGCCCTGGCGATCGGTGATGGTGATGATGGTGTTGTTGAACGACGCATGCACATGCGCGACCCCATCGGCCACGTTCTTGCGAACCTTCTTGCGAACGCGCTGTGCTGCAGAGTTTTGTACTTTAGCCATGATGCTCTTTATCTCTCGTTAGACCCTCGGAACCCGACGCGAGCGGTTTTTACTTCTTGACCAGGGCGCCCGACTTGCGAGGGCCCTTGCGCGTTCTGGCGTTGGTCTTGGTCCGCTGGCCACGCACAGGCAGGCCACGGCGATGACGGAAGCCGCGGTAGCACCCCAGGTCCATCAGGCGCTTGATGTTGATGGACATCTCACGACGGAGGTCACCCTCGATCGTCAGGCGACCGATTTCTTCACGGATCTTCTCGAGGTCCGCGTCGGTGAGATCCTTGATCTTGCGGTCGAAGGGAACCCCAGCCTGGGTGCAAATCTTTTGCGCCGTGGTGCGGCCGATCCCGTAGATCGAGGTCAAGCCGATTTCCGCGTGCTTGTGGGGCGGAATATTGATACCTGCAATGCGTGCCATTTCGTCCTCTGAATTCTGTCAGGCCAACTCGACCAATCAACCTTGGCGCTGTTTGTGTCGTGGGTCGGTGCAGATCACCCGCACAACCCCCTTGCGACGGATGACTTTA
Source organism: uncultured Burkholderiales bacterium (assembly GCA_966252435.1). Lineage (GTDB taxonomy): Bacteria > Pseudomonadota > Gammaproteobacteria > Burkholderiales > Burkholderiaceae_C > CANHBY01. The sequence goes on from CBINPE010000049.1 coordinate 24,803, forward strand.
CAGTTCCGGCACATTTTCTTAACTGACGCTGCCACCTTCATAGCAATCTCCTGGATACCTTCTTAACAGCCAACATTACTTGGCGCGGAACACAATACGAGCCTTGGTCAGGTCATAGGGACTCATTTCCACAGTCACCTTGTCGCCCGGCAAAATGCGAATGTAGTGCATGCGCATCTTTCCGGAGATATGACCCAACACGGTGCGGCTATTCTCCAACTTCACTCGAAAAGTCGCGTTGGGGAGGTTTTCTAGAATCTCCCCCTGCATTTGGATAACGTCGTCTTTCGCCATGCTATTTATCCAAATTCCTCATGCCGACTTGAAATTCGATTTCTTCAGCAGCGACTCATACTGCTGGCTCATCACGTAGCTCTGGACCTGGGCCCAGAAATCCATGGTGACGACCACGATGATCAACAGCGAGGTCCCGCCGAAATTGAAGGGCACGTTGTACTTCAAGACCAGAAACTCGGGCAGCAGGCACACACCGGTGATGTAGGCCGCACCCGCCAGCGTCAAGCGCGACAGGATCCGATCGATGTGCTTGGCGGTCTGCTCGCCCGGGCGAATCCCTGGAATGAAGGCACCGCTCTTCTTCAGGTTCTCGGCCGTTTCACGGCTGTTGAACACCAGTGCCGTGTAGAAGAAGCAGAAGAACACGATCGCAGCGGCGTACAGCATCACATAGATGGGCTGCCCCGGCGACAACATGGCCGCGATGTCCTTCAGCCAGCTCAGGCCGTCCCCCGTGGTGAACCAGCTCACTGCCGTCGTTGGCAGCAAGATGATCGACGAGGCGAAGATCGGGGGGATGACACCCGACATGTTCAGCTTCAGCGGCAAGTGTGAAGTCTGGCCACCATACACGCGGTTGCCCACCTGACGCTTGGCGTAGTTCACCAAGATCTTGCGCTGCCCGCGTTCCACGAACACCACGAAGAAAGTCACCAGCACGACGATGGCCAGCACGAACAGGGCCACAGGTGCCGACATGGCGCCCGTGCGGATCAGCTCGAACAAGCCGCCGAGCGCATTGGGAAGCCCTGCCGCGATACCTGCAAAGATCAGGATCGAGATGCCATTGCCCAAACCACGCTCGGTGATCTGCTCACCCAGCCACATCAGGAACATCGTCCCGGCCACCAAGCTCACCACGGCCGTCAGCATGAAGCCAAAGCCAGGATTGATCACCAGGCCCGGCGAACTCTCAAGACCGAAAGCAGCCAGTCCAGCCTGGACGATCGCCAGCCCCAAGGTCAGGTAGCGCGTGTACTGGGTGATCTTGCGTCGGCCCGACTCGCCTTCCTTCTTGAGGGACTCCAACGCCGGGATGGCATAGGTCATCAACTGGATGATGATGGAGGCCGAGATATAGGGGGTGATGCCCAGTGCGAACACCGCAGCGCGGGACATCGCGCCACCCGAGAACATGTTGAACAGGTTCAGGATGCCGCCCTGTTTCTGGAACAACCGGGCCAACCCCTCGGGATCGATGCCGGGCACAGGAATGTGCGCACCGATGCGGTACACCACCAGCGCAAGCACCAAAAACACAAGCCGGCGACTCAGGTCGCCGAACTTGTTGGACTTCGCCATGGAATTGACACTAGCCACAGAGCGATCCCGAATCAGACCAGCGAACCACCAGCAGCCTCGATGGCGGCCTTGGCAGCAGCGGTCGCAGCGATCCCCTTGAGGATCACCTTCTTCTTCAATTCACCCGTCTTGATGACCTTCACCACCTTGGCCAGGTGAGGAACCAGGCCCAGTTGCTTCAGGCTCAGCACGTCCACTTCGCCTTCAGGCAGAGTTTCCAGCATGCCCAGGGTGATTTCCGCCCGGTACTTGAGCTGGGCCGACTTGAAGCCGCGCTTCGGCAGGCGACGCTGCAAAGGCATCTGACCGCCTTCGAAGCCCACCTTGTGGAAGCCGCCCGAACGCGACTTCTGGCCCTTGTGTCCACGGCCAGCCGTCTTACCGAGACCCGACCCGATGCCGCGGCCCACGCGACGCTTCGCGTGCTTGGCGCCACCGGCCGGCTTGATAGCATTCAGTTCCATGTTGTTTCTCGCAAAAGTCTCGCTAAAGAATCGAATCACGAATCGCCGCAGCGAATCAGAGCACCTTCACAAGGTAGGACACCTTGTTGATCATGCCGCGCACGGCAGGGGTGTCTTCCAGCACCGATTCGCTGTTGAGCTTGCGCAAGCCCAGACCGCGAATGGTGGCACGGTGCGATTCCCGCGTACCCGCCACGCTGCGAACCAGCTTGACCTTGAGTGTTTTCTTATCCGTCATGATCTTTTCCTCAGCTGAACAGCTGCTCGACGGTCAGACCGCGCTTGGCAGCAATCTCTGAAGGGGTGTGCGTGCTCTTGAGCGCGTCCAGGGTGGCACGAACCAGGTTGTAGGGGTTGGAAGAACCCAGGCTCTTGCACACGATGTCAGTCACGCCCATGACTTCGAACACGGCACGCATCGGGCCGCCGGCGATGATGCCAGTACCGGCCGGAGCCGGGGCCATCAGCACGTGCGAAGCGCCATGCTCGCCCACCACCTTGTGGTGGATCGTGCCATTCTTGATCGACACTTTCACCATGTTGCGGCGGGCAGCTTCCATTGCCTTCTGCACGGCCACGGGCACTTCCTTGGCCTTGCCCTTGCCCATGCCGATGCGGCCGTCGCCGTCACCCACGACGGTCAGCGCTGCAAAACTCAGGGTTCTGCCGCCCTTGACCACCTTGGTCACGCGATTGACTGCGATCATCTTTTCCTTCAGGCCATCGTCGTTGCCTTCGGCCTGAGCGCGCGGTTGAAATTTCGCCATGATTAACCTTTATTGACCTGTTCCGCTCAAAACTCGAGCCCGGCTTCACGAGCCGCTTCAGCCAAGGCCTTCACCCGGCCGTGGTACGCAAAACCCGCGCGATCGAAGGCGACCGACTTGATCCCGGCTGCCTGGGCCTTCTGGGCAATCTTCTGGCCCACCGCCGCAGCGGCAGCCACGTTGCTGCTCTTGCCGCCCAGGGCCGACTTCAGGTCACCCTCGAGCGTGGAAGCGCTGGCCACGATCTTCGAGCCATCTTCCGACACGATGTTGGCGTAGATGTGCAGGTTGGTGCGGAACACCGACAAGCGGGGCACGCGCTGGATGGCAATGCGGGCCCGGGTCTGCTTGGACCTTCTCAGGCGCTGTTCTTTCTTGTTCAGCATGATCGTCGCCCCTTACTTCTTCTTGGTTTCTTTGAGAACGATTTTCTCGTCGACATACCGGATGCCCTTGCCCTTGTAGGGCTCGGGAGGACGGATCGAGCGCACTTCGGAAGCGATCTGACCCACCACCTGCTTGTCCGAACCCTTGATGATGATCTCGGTCGGCGTCGGGCACTCGACCTTCACACCTGCGGGCATTTCCTTGGACACGGCATGCGAGAAACCGATTTGCAGATTCAGCTTGTTGCCGGCAGCCTGGGCACGGAAGCCCACGCCCACCAGGGTCAGCTTGCGCTCGAAGCCGCGGCTCACGCCATTGACCATGTTCGCGAGCAGCGCGCGCATGGTGCCGGACATGGCGTCGGCGGCCACCGAGTCATTGGCCGGCGTCAGCTGGAGCTGGTCCGCCTGGCTCTTGATCTGCACCAGGGCGTTGACCGGGCGCACCAGGGTGCCCAGGGCGCCCTTGACCGTGATGTCCGATGCGGACACCGTGACCTCCACCCCCTTGGGAATGGCGATCGGCATTTTTCCTACGCGTGACATTTCAATATCCCCAATCAGGCCACAAAGCAGAGAACTTCCCCGCCCACACCCACCTGGCGCGCCTTGCGATCGGTCATCACGCCACGCGGCGTGGTCACGATGGCAACGCCCAGACCGTTCATGACACTGGGAATGTCATTGCGGCCCTTGTAGACGCGCAGCCCGGGGCGGCTCACCCGCTCGATGCGTTCGATCACGGGACGACCGGCGTAGTACTTCAGTTCGATGACCAACCGGGGCTTGCCGGCTTCGTCAGCGATCTTGAAGTTCTCGATGTAGCCTTCGTCCTTCAGAACCTGCGCAATGGCAACCTTCAGTTTCGACGACGGCATCTCGACGCTTGTCTTGTCCACCATTTGCGCATTACGGATGCGTGTCAGCATATCCGCAATGGGATCACTCATGCTCATACCAGAATCTCCTGTCCAGCCCTAGTCGCCAACTTACCAACTGGCCTTAACGACCCCAGGGATATCGCCCTTGAAGGCCAATTCCCTGATCTTGTTTCTTGCCAACCCGAACTTCCGGAAAGTACCTCTTGGACGCCCCGTCAGCTCGCAACGATTCCTTTGCCGCGTGGGATAGGCATTGCGGGGCAGCTTCTGCAACTCGAGGCGAGCCACGTACCGCTCTTCGTCGGTGCGCTTTGCATCATTGGCGATCTGCTTGAGCTCGGTATGCTTCTTGGCATACTTCGCGACCAAACGGGCACGCTTGATTTCACGCTGAATAAGAGAGAGCTTTGCCATGGGTCACTCAGTTCTTGAAGGGGAACTTGAACGCCGCCAACAGTGCCTTGCACTCGTCGTCGGTCTTGGCGGTGGTGGTGATGCTGATGTTCAGCCCACGCAGCGCGTCGATCTTGTCGTATTCAATTTCGGGGAAAATGATCTGTTCTTTGACGCCGACGTTGTAGTTGCCACGCCCGTCAAATGAACGGCCGGAGATACCGCGGAAGTCACGCACGCGCGGCAGGGCCACGGTGACGAAACGGTCCAGGAACTCGAACATGCGCTCACCGCGCAGGGTGACCATGCAGCCGATGGGCACGCCATCACGGATCTTGAAGCCGGCGATGGCCTTCTTCGACTTGGTCACGACAGGCTTCTGGCCGGCGATCTTGGTCAGGTCCGAGACCGCATGCTCCATCACCTTCTTGTCGGAGACCGCTTCGCTGACACCCATGTTCAGCGTGATCTTGGTCAGGCGAGGAACCTGCATCACCGACTTGTAGCCAAACTTGGCCACCAGCTCGGGAACGACCTTGGACTTGTAATGCTCTTGCAGGCGCGCCACATTGGTTTTCGACATATCGGTGCCTCTTACGCCTTGATCAGTTCACCACTGGACTTGAAGAAACGGACCCGGGTCTTGTCTTCAAGCACGCGAACGCCAACCCGGTCGGCCTTGCCGGTGGCCGGATTGAAAATGGCGACGTTGGATTGATGGATGCTCATGTTCTTCTCGACCACGCCACCCGCGACACCCTTCATGGGGTTGGGCTTGACGTTCTTCTTCACGATGTTGATGCCTTCAACAACGATGCGGTCTTCGCTCACGCGGGAGAGCACCACGCCGCGCTTGCCTTTGTCCCGGCCGGCCAACACCACGACCTGGTCACCTTTGCGAATCTTTTTCATATCTCAACCCCAATCGGATCAAAGGACTTCGGGCGCCAGGGACACGATCTTCATGAAGCGCTCGGTACGCAGCTCACGCGTGACCGGCCCGAAGATGCGGGTGCCGATGGGCTCCAGCTTCGCGTTGAGCAGCACGGCGGCATTGCCGTCGAACTTGACCAGCGAGCCATCCTGGCGGCGCACGCCCTTGGC
>CBINPE010000050.1:0-29363 GCA_966252435.1 uncultured Burkholderiales bacterium
CCACGTTCAGGATCTTGCCGCGCAGCGGCAGGATCGCCTGGAACTTGCGGTCGCGCCCCTGCTTGGCCGAGCCGCCGGCGGAGTCACCCTCCACGATGTAGATCTCGCACAGCGACGGGTCCTTCTCCTGGCAGTCTGCCAGCTTGCCGGGCAGGCCCATGCCGTCGAGCACGCCCTTGCGCCGCGTCATCTCGCGCGCCTTGCGCGCCGCCTCGCGGGCGCGCGCCGCCTCCACGATCTTGCCGCACAGGATCTTGGCGTCGATCGGGTTCTCCAGCAGGTAGTCGGTCAGCGCCTTGCTCACCACCTCCTCCACCGGGCCGCGCACCTCGCTGGACACCAGCTTGTCCTTGGTCTGGCTGCTGAACTTGGGCTCGGGCACCTTCACGCTCAGCACGCAGCACAGGCCCTCGCGCATGTCGTCGCCGCTGACCTCGACCTTGGCCTTCTTGGCCAGCTCGTTGTCGTCGATGTACTTGTTGATCACCCGCGTCATCGCCGCGCGCAGTCCGGTGAGGTGGGTGCCGCCGTCGCGCTGCGGGATGTTGTTAGTGAAGCACAGCACGCTCTCGCTGTAGCCGTCGTTCCACTGCATTGCTGCCTCGACGGTGATGGTGGTGCCCTGCTCGCTCTGGCGCTCGCCGACGGTGTGGAACACCGTCTCGTGCAGCACCTTCTTGCCGGTGTTGATGAAGTCGACGAAGCCCTTCACCCCGCCGGCGTAGGCGAAGTTGTCCTCGCGCTGGTTGCGCTCGTCGATCAGGCGGATCTTCACCCCGTTGTTCAGGAAGCTCAGCTCGCGCAGCCGCTTGCTCAGGATGTCGTAGTGGAAGTCGATGTTGGAGAAGATCTCCAGGTCGGGCAGGAAGTGCACCTCGGTGCCGCGCTTCTCGGTCTCGCCGATGACGCGCAGGGGCGAGACCTCCACGCCGTCGCGCATCTCCAGCAGGCGGTCCTGTGGGATGCCCTGCTTGAACTCCATGAAGTGGGCCTTGCCGTCGCGCCGCACCGTCAGGCGCAGCCACTTCGACAGGCCGTTCACGCAGCTCACGCCCACGCCGTGCAGGCCGCCCGAGACCTTGTAGCTGTTCTGGTTGAACTTGCCGCCCGCGTGCAGCTCGGTCAGCGCGATCTCGGCCGCGCTGCGCTTGGGCTCGTGCTTGTCGTCCATCTTCACCCCGGTCGGGATACCGCGGCCGTTGTCGGTCACGCTGATCGAGTTGTCGGTGTGGATGGTCACGACGATGTCGTCGCAGTGGCCGGCCAGCGCCTCGTCGATCGAGTTGTCCACCACCTCGAACACCAGGTGGTGCAGCCCGGTGCCGTCCGAGGTGTCGCCGATGTACATGCCGGGCCGCTTGCGCACCGCCTCCAGCCCTTCCAGGATCTGGATGCTGCCTTCGCCGTAGCCGTCGGCCGGGTTCGCCGCGGGAGCGGGGGTGGATGCGTCGTCGGGTTGCTTGGAGATGTCGGTCATGGATAAAGGCGTCGGGTGAGGTGCGGCAGGTCGGGCAGGATCAGTCGATCGGTCGGTCAGGTCAGTCGGTCAAGCGGTCGTCAGATGCGCATCGGCATCACCACGTACTTGAAGCCCGGCTCGTCGGGGACGGTGATCAGGGCGCTGGAGTTGGTGTCCTGCAGCTGGATGGTGACCATGTCGCTACTCATGTTGGACAGCGCGTCGATCAGGTAGAGCACGTTGAAGCCGATCTCGATCTCGTCGCCGCCGTAGTCGATCTCGAGCTCTTCCTTGGCCTCCTCCTGCTCGGCGTTGCTGGAGGCGATGCGCAGCAGGCCCGGCTCGATGTTGACGCGGATGCCCTTGAACTTCTCGCTCGTCAGGATGGCCACGCGCTGCAGGCTGGCCAGCAGCGCCGCGCGGCCCAGGGTCACGCTGTTCTGGTGGTTCTTGGGGATGACGCGGTTGTAGTCGGGGAACTTGCCCTCCACCAGCTTGGTGACGAACTCCATGCCGCTGAAGCTGAACTTGGCCTGGTTGCCGGCAAAGCGCATCTCGATGGCGTTGTCCGGGTTGGCCGCGCCTTCCTCGCCGGCAGGCGCCTTGACGTCGCTGTCGCGCAGCAGGCGCTGCAGCTCCAGCACGGTCTTGCGCGGCAGGATCACCTCCTGCTTGGGGATGTCGGTGTCCAGCGTGGCCTGGGCCAGCGCCAGGCGGTGGCCGTCGGTGGCCACCAGGGTGAGGCTCTTGCCCTCGGCCACGAACAGGATGCCGTTGAGGTAGTAGCGGATGTCGTGCACCGCCATCGCGAAGTGCACCTGGCTGATCAGGCTCTTGAGGGTCTTCTGGGGGACGCTGAAGACGGGCCCGAAGTCGGGGGCTTCCTGCACCAGGGGGAAGTCCTCGCTGGACAGGGTCTGCAGCGTGAAGCGGCTCTTGCCGCCCTGCAGGGTGAGCTTGTTCTGGTTCGCGCTGAGGGTGACGACCTGGTCGCTGGGCATCGAGCGCAGGATGTCGATCAGCTTGCGCGCGCCCACCGTGGTGGCGAAGTTGTTGGGGTCGCCGTCGAGGTCGACCGTGGTGCGCACCTGGATCTCCAGGTCGGAGGTGGTCAGCTCGATCATGCGCCCGGCCTTGCGCAGCATCACGTTGGCCAGCACGGGCAGGGTGTGGCGCCGCTCCACGATGCCCGACACGGCTTGCAGTGCCGTCAGAATTTTTTCCTGCGTCGTCTTCAACACAATCATGTCAAACCTCTTTGGTTTAAGGGTGGTGGGCCGCATCTGCCGCGGGTGGCGGGCAGGCAAGCATGCAGACCCCCCGATTTTCACCTCTTCCGGAAGGTGCCCGCCGAGGGCAAATCCTCCCTTGCATTGCACGGGACCGCTCAGCCCTTCAGCGTTTGCTCCAGCACGTGCAGCTGCTGGTTGAGTTCCGAATTCTTCTGCCGTTCGCTGCCGATCTTGCGCACGGCGTGCAGCACGGTGGTGTGGTCGCGGCCGCCGAACAGCTCGCCAATCTCGGGCAGGCTCTTCTGCGTCATCTCCTTGGCCAGGTACATGGCGATCTGGCGCGGCCGCGCGATGCTGGCCGGGCGCTTCTTGGAGTACATGTCCGACACCTTGATCTTGTAGAAGTCGGCCACCGTCTTCTGGATGTTCTCGACACCGATCTGGCGGTTCTGGATGGACAGCAGGTCCTTCAGGGCCTCGCGGGCCAGCTGGATGTTGATCTCCTTGTGGCTGAAGCGGGAGTAGGCAAGCACTTTGCGCAGCGCCCCCTCCAGCTCGCGCACGTTCGCGCGCACGTTCTTGGCCACGAAGAAGGCCACGTCCTCGGGCATGGGGCTGCCCTCGGCCACCGCCTTGCGCATCAGGATCGCCACCCGCATCTCCAGCTCGGGCGGCTCGATGGCCACGGTCAGCCCGGCGTCGAAACGCGAGGTCAGCCGCTCGTCGATGTCGACCAGCCCCTTGGGGTAGGTGTCGCTGGTCATGATGATGTGCGCCCGCTTGGCCAGCAGCGCCTCGAAGGCGTTGAAGAACTCCTCCTGCGTGCGCTCCTTGCCGGCGAAGAACTGGACGTCGTCGATCAGCAGCAGGTCGAGCGAGTGGTACTTGGCCTTCAACTCGTCGAAGGTCTTGCGCTGGTAGTTCTTCACCACGTCGGTGATGAACTGCTCGGCGTGCAGGTAGAGGATGCGGGCGTTCGGGTTGTCGGCCAGCAGGGCGTTGCCCACGGCATGGATGAGGTGGGTCTTGCCCAGGCCCACGCCGCCATAGATGAACAGGGGGTTGTACATCGCGCCCGGGGCGCCAGCCACGTGCAGCGCGGCGGTGCGGGCCATCTGGTTGGCCCGCCCGGCCACCAGGGTGTCAAAGGTCAGGGCGGTGTTCAGACGCGAACGCGACGGCGGGACGGTTCCGGGCGCGCCGCGCCCGGCATCGCGGCTCTCCCCCGTGACGGGGGCAGCGGCGGCGGCGGGCGCCACCGGGGCAGCCATCGCGGCGGCGGCCACAGCAGCCACCTGCGTGGCCCCGTTCGCGCTGGCGGGGCTCGCCGGGCGCAGCGGCGCACCGCCGGGTGAGAGGGACAGGGCGATCTCCAGGCGCACGGGCTTGCCTGCCAACTCGCTCAACACAGCCTGGATGCGGCCTGCGTACTGGTTGCGGATCCAGTCCAACTTGAACCGGTTGGGCACCTTGAGGGTGACCACCGTGTCCTCGCCGGCAGACTCACTGACGCTGGCTTCCGGCAACGGGCGGATCCACGTGTTGAATTGTTGTTCAGGCAGCTCGGCAGCCAGACGCTCACAGCCTTTGTGCCATAGATCCAAGCTCATGAATTTTTGTGGAAAAGGACTTTTTGAAGCGGTCGGATTCTACGTCCCAAATGGACCTGCCGGGACACTTATCCACAGTTTCCCTGCAGGCCCCTCCAGGTGCGGGGTGCCGGGCCTTTTTGACGGCCCCCCGAAGATTTGGTGATAATGGCGGGTTTTCCGGAAAACGCAGGAACATTCGCGCGTGGCCGGGTGCGCGGGCCTTGGCAACCAAGGGCCGCACGCTTGCAGGGCTTGTCGACGCGTCTTTCCTGCCCGTTGTCTGTGAAGTATGGATGCCGCAAGGCGCCATGACCGGTGGCTTGCGCCTGCCGCGGCCCGGGTGGCGCGGCAGCCGTTCCCAACGGCGCCCGCATATCGATCGATTGAATTGGATTGACCATGAAACGTACCTACCAAGCCTCCAAAATCCGCCGTGCCCGCACCCATGGCTTTCTGGTTCGCATGAAGACCCGCGGTGGCCGTGCCGTCATCAACGCACGCCGCAACAAGGGTCGCAAGCGCATCGGCCTGTAAGCTGGCCGGTCGGGGTCAGCCGGATGCTGTGCTCGGCAGACTTTCAGACAGCCCTGGGCCTGCGGCCTTGTGCCCGGAGTGCACATTTCCTTGTGCACCATGTGCCTCTGTCCGCCCTGGCCAAGGTTCCCAAAAGGGCTCGTTCTCCCGACTTATCAACAGGTGCCGCACTGAACGAGGGCGTGCTTGTGGATGAATCCCCCGGCCGCAGCCCGGATCCAGTGCCTTGGGTCGACCTGGGCATGGTCATTCCCAAGCGGCACGCGCGCCGCGCGGTCACCCGCAACCTCGTCAAGCGCCACATCCGCGTGGCCTTTGGCGAGCAGGTCCGCCGGCAGGGGCTGCAGGCGGGCGGATGGGTCGTGCGCCTTCGTTCGCCGTTCGAGCCCGGCCGCTTCGGCAGCGCCCGCTCCGAGGCGCTCGCGGGCGTGGTGCGCGCAGAACTGGCCGAACTGATGCGCCGTGCCGCGGCGTCTGCAGGGTGAGGCAAGGCATGGCACCGTTTGCGTCCGCATCTTCTTCGCTGTGGTCATGGGCGAGACTGCTCCCGCGCCGCGGGCTGATCCTCCTGGTGCGGGGCTACCGCCTGTTCATCAGCCCGGCCCTGGGGCCCAGCTGCCGCTTCGAACCCAGCTGTTCCACCTATGCCATGCAGGCCCTGACGCAACACGGGGCGGCTGCGGGCAGCTATCTGAGCGCAGCCCGTCTGCTGCGCTGTCATCCCTGGTGTGCGGGTGGACACGATCCCGTGCCGACGCAGCCACCCCGCCTTTTTTCAATCTGGTGTTCCAGCCGTGACGGCCTGGGCCCTTCGCCAAAGAGAGACGTTTCATGAGCGATATTCGCCGCACAGTGCTGTGGGTGATCTTTTCCATGTCGCTGGTCCTGCTGTGGGACGGGTGGAACAAGCACAACGGGCACCCCTCCATGTTCAGCCCGCCGCCGCCGGCGGCCACGTCCACGGCCGCCACGACCCCCGACGGCGGCGCCTCGGCGGCCGGTGCCTCCTCGGTCCCCGGTGCGGCGGCTGCAGGCACATCCGGCGCGGCGGCCGTGCCCGGCACGACGCCTGTCGCCCCTGCCGCGACGGCTTCGGAGAAGGTCGAGGTGAGCACCGACGTGCTGAAGGCGACCATCGACACCCGCGGCGGCGGCCTCGTCCGGCTCGAGCTGTTGAACCAGCTGGACCCGGTCGACCGTGCCAAGAATGTGGTGCTGTTCGACCAGTCGACGCAGCGCCAATACACCGCGCAGACCGGCCTGGTGAGCGAGGAGCCGGGCACGGTGCTGCCCAACCACCTCAGCCAGATGGAACTGGAACCGGGCCCCACCACCTTGCAGGACGGTGCCAACGAGCTGACCGTGCGCCTGGTGGCGCAGGGTGCCGGCGTCAAGTGGACCAAGACCTACACCTTCCACCGCGGCGACTACGTGATCGGCGTGCAGCAGGCGGTGACCAACACCTCCGAGGCCTCCGTCAAGCCGCAGCTCTACTTCCAGCTGCAGCGCGACGGCAATGCGCCCGAGGGTGAGTCGAGCGTCTACTCCACCTTCACCGGGCCGGCTCTCTACACGGAATCCTCCAAGTTCACGAAGGTGCCCTTCAAGGACATCGAGAAGCGCGCCGCCAAGGACAAGCCTGACCACGTCCAGGAGGCCGACGACGGCTGGGTGGCGATCGTCCAGCACTACTTCGCCACGGCCTGGCTGCTGGGCAATGAAGGCGACGACAAGCGCCCCCGGCACTTCGAGACCAAGAAGGTCGACACCAACCAGTACGCCATCAGCATGATCGTGCCGCTGGGCACGGTGGCGCCGGGCGCGAGCGTGGAGTTGCCGGCGCGGTTGTTCGCCGGTCCCCAGGATGAGTACAAGCTCGAGAAGCTGGCGACCGGGCTCGAACTGGTGAAGGACTACGGCAAGCTGTCCATCCTGTCCAAGCCGCTGTTCTGGCTGCTCACCAAGCTGCACGGCCTGCTGGGCAACTGGGGCTGGTCGATCGTGAGCCTGGTGGTGATCCTGAAGGTGGTGTTCTACGCCCTCAACGCCCGGGCCTACCGCTCGATGGCCAAGATGAAGGCGGTGGCCCCCCGCGTCAACGAACTGCGCGAACGGCTGAAGGACAAGCCCCAGCAGATGCAGCAGGAGATGATGCGCATCTACCGCGAGGAGAAGGTCAACCCGATCGGCGGCTGCCTGCCCATGCTGGTCCAGATGCCGTTCTTCATCGCCCTGTACTGGGTGCTGCTGTCGAGCGTCGAGATGCGTGGCGCGCCGTGGCTGGGCTGGGTCACCGACCTGTCGCGTCCGGACACGTTCTTCGGCACCATCCTGGGCATGCCGATCGGCCTGCTGCCGCTGCTGATGACGGCTACCAGCCTGCTGCAGACTTGGCTCAACCCGACCCCGCCGGACCCGATGCAGGCGAAGATGATGTGGATCATGCCGCTGGCGTTCTCGGTGATGTTCTTCTTCTTCCCGTCCGGCCTGGTGCTGTACTGGCTGACCAACAACATCCTGTCCATCGTCCAGCAGTACCTGATCAACAAGCAGCTGGGCGTGACCAAGTAGGCACAAGCGCGCGGCCAGCCGCTCAAGCAGGGGTGAACCGGTGCCGATAATCCGTCCATGCGGGGAAGACCCTGCGGCGTTCACCGCCGTGGGCTCCGGGGTGTACGGCCGCGGCAGGGTTGCTGCCGCCGTCCACCCCCCTCCGCGCCACGCCTTCCTTTGTGACGCGGCTGGCGCCCGCCGACCATGACCTTGCTGGCCCGTCATCACGATCCCATCGTGGCCATTGCCACGGCGCCCGGACGCGGCGGCGTGGGCATCGTGCGCCTGTCGGGCCGCGGGCTCGCGGCGTGCGCCGAGGCCCTGTGCGGCCGGATGCTGACCCCGCGCCATGCCCACTACGGCCCCTTCCGCGAGGCCGACGGCCGTCCCATCGATCATGGGATCGCGCTGTTCTTCCCCGCCCCCCACTCCTACACCGGCGAGGACGTGCTCGAGCTGCAGGCCCATGGCGGGCCGGTGGTGCTGCAGCTGCTGCTGGCGCGCTGCCTGGCAGTGGGCGAGCCGCTGGGCCTGCGGCTGGCCGAGCCGGGAGAGTTCACCGAGCGGGCCTTCCTCAACGGCAAGCTCGACCTGGCGCAGGCCGAGGCGGTGGCCGACCTGATCGATGCCAGCACCGAGGCCGCGGCCCGGTCGGCCAGCCGTTCGCTCACCGGGGCGTTCTCGGACGAGATCCGCGCCTTGCGCGAGCGGCTGATCCAGCTGCGCATGCTGGTGGAGGCGACGCTGGACTTTCCCGAGGAGGAGATCGATTTCCTGGAGCGCGCCGACGCGCAGGGTCAGCTGGCGCAGCTGCGCGCGCACATCGACGGCGTGCTGGCGCGTGCGCGCCAGGGGGCGCTGCTGCGCGAGGGCATGACGGTGGTGCTGGCGGGCCAGCCGAACGTGGGCAAGAGTTCGCTGCTCAACGCCCTGGCGGGGGCCGAGCTGGCCATCGTGACGCCGGTGGCGGGCACGACCCGCGACAAGGTGGCGCAGACGGTCCAGATCGAAGGCGTGCCGGTGCACATCGTGGACACGGCAGGCCTGCGCGAGACCACCGACGAAGTCGAGCGCATCGGCGTGTCCCGCAGCTGGGAGGAGATCGAGCGGGCCGACGCCCTGCTCTTCCTGCATGACCTGGGGCGTGCCGGCCGGGCCGACTACGAGCAGGCCGAGGCCGAGATCGCCCAGCGCCTGGCCACCCTGCCGATGAGCGCCGGGAAGCTGGTGCATGTGTTCAACAAATGCGACCTGCTGGAGGGCGCGGCGGCGCCCCCGCTGCCCTCGGAGGGCCTGCGCCTGTCGACCGTGACCGGCGAAGGGCTGGAGGCCCTGCGCCAGCGCTTGCTGGCTCTGGCCGGCTGGCAGGCCTGGCCGGAGGGCATCTACACCGCCCGCAGCCGCCACGTCGCGGCCCTGCGCCGCACCGCCACCCATCTGGCGCAGGCCGCGGACCACCTGGGCAGCCCGCGCATGGCCCTGGACCTGATGGCCGAGGAACTGCGCCTGGCCCAGCACAGCCTGGGCAGCATCGTGGGCGACGTCACGGCGGATGAACTGCTGGGGGAGATCTTCAGCCGGTTCTGCATCGGGAAGTAGTCTCAGATCCGATGGCGTCCGAAGAAGTAATGCCCACAACTGTGAGACTTTGTTGCGTCAGGGCTCGTAACCGAAGTGGTCCAGCAACGCCGGGCCGCCTACATCGCCCGCCGCCTTGAGCCGCTCCGCCTCGGCGATAGCACATTCAGCGAGTGAGTTGATGAGAGCATCCCACGCATCGCCACCGTCGAAGACTAATTCACCACCTTCGCGTCGCGCCTTGCTCTCCGCCTCAAGGGCAATCACGGCCTCGGTCAGCTTTTGCTTGGTCATGATCTTTCCCTTTCGTACCGGAGACCAAACTTCTTCGCGATCGACACCCATATGTGGTGCTGGATTTCCTCTCGCAAAAATCTTCGATCCAGCACTCCGGAGGCAATGTCGCGAGCTGCCCGGCTTTGGGCTTGCAATGTTGCGTTGGGCATGGCCTGTTGGATTCGCCAAGCCGCTGGCCACCCAGACGGCGCACGCATCATATGCCTTATGGTCGGTCCCACCGCGCGGACCTCGACTAAGTCGGAAAGAATTGCGCTTTTGATGTCATCAAAAGAAAAAGATCCATTCAACGGATGGTTGTGCGTGAAAAGCGTCCCATCGGTACCAATGAGCTCAGCCGGGGAAAACTGGACGTGGTCCGGCGCACCACTTTTGCGAACGATCTCCGTCCCGTCCCTGTGGATGAAAACGCCCGTCTCGTTGGCAGACGTTCGAATGCTGCCCTCAATCCGAACGGCAGCGGCTCTCGCCGGCGTGGAAGAGTCCGGCCTTACGGCAGGTAGCCCGGGGTCGTAGATTGTGAAGATGCCCTGCATGGAGTGGAGAGGGGCGCCGTCACTTGTCAACGCATTTGAAGGTGATCTCGGATCTCGGGTAGTTGCCCAAGATGTAGGGCGGCTGCGATTCGTTTGCGCTCACCAGTTGGAAGTCCTTGCCCTGCGCGGCGCAATGCCGTGAGCCTTCGCCAATGATCTCGGCCTTCATGTTCCCAAGCCCGGGGAATCCGGTGGCTTGTTGCTTGGCAATCATGTAGGTGCCCTGCCCCATATCGATCACACCGGTATGTGATGCACAGCCAGGCATGACGGCGCAAATCAGAAGACCCAAGCGGCGCATTTCACCTCCCCAAGCGCGGCCCCATTGCCGCGCTGCAACTTTCCACCGAAGCCAGTCTTCGCTGGACCCCTAACTCTTGGGATTGGGGCGCCGGACTTTCCCTGTCCAGACCGATGCTGTGCGACACAACCATTTGCTGAGTCCAAGTTTGAGTCCAACCCAAGGCGCCGAAGGTCTCTCAACAAGCACCACCAAGGCCTACAGCCCGATCTCTACTTTTGCATCGGTAGCCAGCTCGACCAAGGCCTCGGCCAGCCGGTCCAGATCGGCCGCGTCGTTGTACACATGGGGCGACACGCGCACTGCCCCCGCCCGCACCGAGACGTGGATGCGCTGCCGGGCCAGGGCGCTGTGCACCGCCTCGGGGTGCAGCCCCACAGGAAGGGCAATGGCGAACAGGTTGGCAGCCCGAAGGTCCTCGTCGGCAATGCCGAAGCCCGCCGCCCGCAGCCGCTCGACGGCCGGCCGGGCGATGTCAAGCAAATAGGACTGGATGCGTTGCGGCTCCCACGCCAACAGCAGCCGGCAGCTGGCTTCAAGCATGCCGATGAGCACCGGGTTGCTGCGCAGGCTGGTGTCGTAGCGGCGCATGCCCTCGGCGTAGCGGTCCTGGTAGTCGACCAGCCGGGCGAAGTCCTCGCTGCCCTGGCGCATCAGCCAGCTCTCCTCCAGAGGACGGCCATCGGCGAAGCGTTCGCTGTACACGGCGAACCCCAGGCCGTAGTTCGCCAGCATCGACTTGTAGCCGTGCACGACCAGTGCATCCACCGCGCAGCGGCGCACGTCCAGGGGCATGGCCCCCGCCGTCTGGGTCGCGTCGATCGCCAGCACGGCGCCCACGGCCCGCGCCCTCGCCCCGATGCGCTCGAGGTCGAACAGCGTGCCGTCCGTCCAGTGGGCCTGCTCCAGCGCCACCAGGGCCGTGTCGGCGTCGATGGCCGCCACGAGGCGGTCGTTCCACGCCATGCAGCGCCGCCGCCATGCCTGGGCATCATGGGATGTGGTCGCGGGGGGAGCCACGGTCCGCATCTCGACCCCGTCGTCGCGCCAGCGGTGCCAGGGATAGACGTTGCTGGGAAACTGATCGGCCAGCATCACCACGTTCTGCCCCCTGCGGGGCGCCAGGTTGTGGGCCACGACCGCCATGCCGGCGGCCACGGTGGGCACGAACGCCAGGTGCTGCGCATCGGCGTGCACCAACTGGGCACACAGGCTGCGCGTGCGCTCGGCGGGCTCGAAGAAGTCGACCGGGGCGAGGCCCGACGGCACAGCGCGGGCCCGCAGGGCCGCCACCCCGACCTCGAAGGCAGGGCTGGGCAGCGGGCCCATGTAGGCGCTGTTCAGGTAGGTCTCACCCTCGGGCAGCATGAAAAGATGCCGCTGGCAGGTGAGGGGCTCGGGCAGGGGATGTGGCATGCTTTTCCTTCGATTCCTCGTGGCTTCATGACCCCAGTCTGTGCAACGCCGCTGCCCGGCGCTATCACGCAATTTCACCCCGGTGCCCCCTTGCAGGTTCAGCTCGGGTGGGCGCAGGTCGAGCTGTTGCCGGCGCAACCCTATGCGGTGCGGCAGCGGCTGGCCTGGCCGACGGCAGGCGTGGCGCTCGAGCGCCAGCGGGGTGTGCATGCCTTTGCCTCGGATCGCCGCCAGCCCTTCGATGCGTGGCCGGGCGAGCTGACGCTGATCACGGCGCAGACGGAGGTGTGCTCCGAATCCGAGGCAGGTGGCGAATACCTGCTGGTGCGCAGCCCGCTGCTTGCCAGCCTGGCGGGTGAGGCTGGACGCCTGGTGCTGGGCGCCGATCCGGCGGCGCTGCGCCACGCGCTCGCCCTGCGTCGTGCCCTGATGCAACCGCCGGGCCCTGCCCTGCCGGCGCTGGACGATGCGGCCATGACCCTGGTGGCGGCCCTTGCGCCCCTTGTGCCTGCACGGCAACGGCAGGGGTGCGCTACCGGTTCGGGCCACGGGTCGATGGCGCAGGTGCTGGAGGCGATCGAGGCCGACGTCGGGGCCGCCTGGCGCCTGACCGACCTGGCGCAGGTGGCCGGCCTCTCACCCCTTTCGTTCTTTCGCCGCTTCGTGCGGGCCACTGGCTTCACGCCCCACGCCTATGTGATGGAGCGTCGGCTGCAGCACGCCAGGCGGCTGCTGTCCCACCGGGACGTGCCCCTGGCGGAGGTGGCCGCCGCCTGCGGCTATGCCCAGCAGTCGCACCTGGGTGAGCACCTGCGGCGCAGCACCGGTCGCACACCCGCCGCGTGGCGGGATGCCGTGCGCTGAGCCTGTGCGCCGGCGCTATTTCGCGTAGTCCAGCGGCAGCGAGGTGGTGAACTTGAGCTCCTCCATCGCGAAGCTCGAACTCACGTCGAACAGCTGCGCCCCCTTGATCAGGCGCTTGTAGACCGAGTCGTAGGCGGCGATGTCTGGCACCACCACGCGCAGCAGGTAGTCCACGTCGCCACTCATCCGGTAGAACTCGACCACCTCGGGGATGTCGCGCACGGTGGCTTGGAAGGCGTCGAACCACTCCTGGCTGTGCTGGTTGGTGCGCACGGCCACGAACACCGTCACGCCCAGGTTGATCTTGGTGGGGTCCAGCAGGGTGACCTGGCGCGTGATGACACCGGCTTCCTTCAGCCGCTCGATGCGGCGCCAGCAGGGGGTCGGCGACAGGTTCACACGGGCCGCCAGCTGGTTCAGAGGGATCGAGGCATCCTCCTGCAGAAGCTTCAGGAGATGGCGGTCTATCGAATCAAGTTTCTTCATGGTGCATAAATTTTAGAAAGTTATTCTAAAAATCACCATGTCTTGGACAAAAAACGCATGCATATTCCAGAGGCTTCTTGTCACACTGCCGTCATTCCAACACAAAGACGTCAAACGAACGACATGCACACCATGAAGAAAATTGGCTTGATTGGCGGGATGAGCTGGGAATCCACGCTCCTCTACTACCAGGTGATCAATCGCGAGGTCAGCCAGCGGCTGGGCGGCCTGCACAGCGCCCCCATGCACATCGCCAGCCTGGACTTCCAGGACATCGCCGCGCGGCAGAAAGTCCAGGACTGGCCGGGCATGGCCGCCATCCTCACCGAGGCTGCACGCCAGCTGGTGGCCGCAGGCGCCAAGTGCCTGCTCATCGGCACCAACACCATGCACCGCGTGGCCCCCGAAGTGCAGGCCGCCTGCCCCGTGCCGCTGCTGCACATCGCCGACGTCACCGCCGCGGCGGTGCGTGGCGCAGGCCTCAAGCGCGTCGGCCTGCTGGGCACGCGCTTCACCATGGAGCAGCCTTTCTACGTCGAGCACATGGCCTCCCACGGCATCGACTGCCTCACACCCGATGAGGCCGACCGTCAACAAGTGCACGACATCATCTTCGAAGAACTGTGCCGCGGCCAGATCCGTGAGGAATCACGTCGCATACTGCAAGGCATCGTCGGCCGCCTGGTCGAGCGTGGCGCGCAGGGTGTGGTGCTCGGTTGCACGGAGCTGCCGCTGATCCTGTCGGCCAAGGACTGCGCGGTGCCGCTGTTCGACACCACCACTTTGCATGCTCTGGCAGCGGTGGACTATGCCTTGGATGACATCGTGCCCGCAGCGCCGGCGTCGGTTGACTTGGTCCAGCAACCCGCCTGACACTTCGCCCGCTGCAGTTCGCTTACCTTCCTCCCCACTCTGACAGACAGAAGGATTTTCCATGCAACGCAGAACTCTCCTCGGTGCCCTGACGATTTTGGCGGCGTCCATGTTCCCTCTCACCGGTGCCATGGCCCAGCCCAAGGCGGGAACCGAACTGAAGGTGGGGATGGTGTCTGAGCCTTCATCGGTCGATCCCCACTTCGCGACCGTGGCCGGCAATCTCGCCCTGAGCAGCCACATCTTCGACGGGCTGGTGAACGTCGACCCGTCCGGCCGCAACGTGCCGGCCCTGGCGGTGTCGTGGCAGACCATCGATCCGACCACCTGGGAGTTCAAGCTGCGCCCCGGCGTCAAGTTCCACGACGGCAGTGACTTCACCGCCGAGGATGTCGTCTTCTCGCTGGAGCGGCCGGCCAAGGTGGCGGGCAGCCCCGCTCCCTTCACCAGCTACACCAAGACCATCGTCTCGATGCAGGTGGTCGACCCCTTGACCGTGCGGATCAAGACCTCCGAGCCGGTCGGCCCGTTCCTGACGGACCTGTCCTCGGTGTACATCGTGTCGAAGAAGGCCGCCGCCAACGCCAGCACCGAAGACTTCAACACCGGCAAGGCGGCCATCGGCACCGGCCCCTACAGCCTGGTGCAGTTCAAGCGGGGGGAAAGCGTCACGCTGCAGCGCAATGCGAACTACTGGGGTGAGAAGCCCTATTTCGAGAAGGTGACGCTGCGCTTCATCACGGCCGACGCCCCGCGCGTGGCAGCCCTGTTGTCAGGTGACGTCGACATGATCGAAGGCATTCCGCCGGCCGACATGCCGCGCCTGAAGGCCGACCCGAAACTGAGCGTCAAGCAGCGCAACTCGTGGCGCACCCTGATGCTGCACCTGAATCACAACGCGCCCGACAAGAGCGTCTACTTCACCGACAAGGCCGGCAAGCCGCTGGACCACAACCCGATCAAGGACGTGCGCGTGCGCCAGGCCCTGTCGCTCGGCTTGAACCGTGACGCGCTGGTGCAGTCGGCCCTCGAAGGCCTGGCCTCGCCGGCGGGCCAGCTGGTGGGCGTGGGCCTGATGGGCTACAACCCCGCGACCAAGCCCGAAGCCTACGACCCCGAGGGCGCCAAGAAACTGCTGGCGGACGCCGGCTACCCCAACGGCTTCGGCATCGTGCTGGCCGCGCCGAACAACCGCTACATCAACGACGAGCAGGTGGCGCAGACGGTCGCCCAGCTGTGGAGCCGCATCGGCGTGCAGGCCAAGCTGGACGTCATGCCCATGGCCACCTACGTGCCCAAGATGCGCAACGGTGAATTCGGCGCCGCCCTGCTGGGCTGGGGCACGATGGGCGCGGACACGGGCCTGCGCTCCCTGCTCGGCACGCCCAACCCCGACGCGGGCTGGGGCACCTGGAACTGGGGCAAGTACAGCAACCCGGCCATGGACAAGCTGGTGCACCAGTCGCTGGCCACCACCGACGGCAGCGCACGCACGACCATCGCCGGCCAGGCCATGACGATGGCGATGAAGGACTACGCGGCCCTGCCCACCCACTACCAGTTCGCCTCCTGGGCCATGCGCAAGGGCCTGTTCTACCCCGGGCGGATCGACGAATTCACCCTCTCCCAGCTGGTCCGTCCTGAGTGATCCAGGCACGGGGCGGCCCTGCCGCCGCCCCGATCCCTGCCCTCATCCTCGTCCTCAACCGCTTCCTGCCGCGTCGTAGCCGCGCTGTTGTCCCATGTGCCAAATGCTTGCGATGAGTTGCAACACCGTTGCCACCATCAACTTCTCATTCACCGGGTTCTCAGCCCGCGGCGGCAAGACCGGTGAACACGCCGACGGTTGGGGTATCGCCTTCCACGAGAGCACCGGTTGCCGCGTGTTCATCGACAAGGGCCGTGCCAGCGATTCCCCCCTGGCCGAATTCGTGCGCAACTACCCGATCCACTCGCGCTGCGTGCTGGCCCACATCCGCAAGGCCACCCAGGGCTCGGTCACGCTGTCGAACTGCCATCCGTTCCAACGCGAATGGCTGGGCCAGCACTGGGTGTTCTGCCACAACGGCGACCTCAAGAACTTCCACCCCCGCCTGCGCGGCGGCTACCTGCCGGTGGGCACCACCGACAGCGAGAAGGTCTTCTGCTGGATGCTGCAGGAGCTGCGCAGCACCTTCAAGGGCAGCTGCCCCGTGCCCTGGCAGCAGCTGGCCCCCGTGCTGGCCGAGCTGTCGCGCCGGGCGGCGCGCCACGGGATCTTCAATTACCTCCTGTCCAACGGCGAGGCGCTGTATGCTCACTGCACGACGAAGCTGAGCTGGTTGCGGCGTCAGCACCCCTTCCAGACGGCCCGGCTGATCGACTGCGACATGCAGCTCGACCTCAGCCAGACCAACAGTCCGAACGACCGGATGGTGGTGGTTGCGACCGAGCCGCTCACCGCCGACGAACCCTGGGAGACCTTCGAGTCGGGCGAGTTGAAGGTCTTCGTCGCCGGCGAGCAGGTGTGGAGCAGCATCTCGCCGGCACAGAAGGAGGCTGCATGATCGGTTTCATCTTCTCGCGGTTGCTGCAAGCGGTCGCGTTGCTGGGGGTGATGTCGCTGCTGGTGTTCTTCGGGGTGTTCGCGATCGGCGACCCGGTGGCCATGTTCGTCAACCCGCAGGCCGATGCTGCCGAGATCGCGCGCACCACCGCCGAGCTGGGGCTCGACAAGCCGATCTGGGCCCAATATTTCAACTTCGTCGAACGCGCCCTGCACGGCGACCTGGGCCGCTCCTTCGTGTACGCCGAAGACGCCATGCAGCTGATCCTGCACCGCCTGCCCGCCACCATGGAACTGGCGGTGGCGGCGATGGGGCTGGCGGTGCTGATCGGCATCCCCCTGGGCCTGTGGGCCGGCCTGCGGCCCGACAGCTGGCCCGGCAAGGCCATCATGACCGGCTCCATCCTGGGCTTTTCCCTCCCTACCTTCTGGGTTGGCCTGATGCTGATCCTGACGTTCTCGGTCCAGCTGCAGTGGCTGCCCTCCAGCGGACGCGGCGAGACCGTGTCGGTGTGGGGCGTGCCGCTGTCGGTGCTCACGCTCGACGGCTGGAAGCACCTGCTGATGCCGGCGCTCAACCTGGCGCTGTTCAAGCTGTCGATGATCGTGCGGCTCACCCGCTCCGGGGCCCGCGAGGTGCTGACCCAGGACTTCGTGCGCTTCGCCCGTGCCAAGGGGCTGAGCGAGCGCCGGGTGATCGGCGTGCACGTGCTGAAGAACATCCTCATCCCCATCATCACCGTGGTGGGCATGGAGTTCGGTTCGCTGGTCGCGTTCTCGGTGGTCACGGAAAGCGTGTTCGCCTGGCCCGGCATGGGCAAGCTGCTGATCGACGCCATCGGCCTGCTCGACCGTCCGGTCATGGTGGCCTACCTGATGTTCGTGGTGCTGCTGTACGTGAGCATCAATGCCCTGGCGGACCTGGCCTACGCGGTGCTTGATCCGCGGGTGCGTGTGTCGGGAGCTGCACGATGAGCGCTGTCATGGAAAAACCCACCCTCCCCGCCCCTGCCCCTGCCGCCGCCACCCCCGCTGCCGCGCAGCCTGCCCGCTGGCGACGCCTGGTGGGTGCCTTCGCCGCCAGCCGCGGCGGCATGCTCGGTGCGCTGCTGCTGCTGGCCCTGATGCTGGCTGCGTTCCTGGCTCCCTGGATCGCGCCGCAGAACCCCTACGACCTGTCACAGCTCGATCTGCTGGACGCGCGGATGCCGCCCGGCTCCCCGGCCGGTGCCCACCCGATGACCTACTGGCTTGGCACCGACGCGCAGGGCCGCGACATGGTCTCGGCCATCCTGTACGGGCTGCGCATCAGCGTCTCCGTGGGCCTCGCGGCGACCCTGCTGGCGGTGACGATCGGTGTCGCGGTGGGCCTGGTCTCGGGCTACGTCGGCGGCCGGGTGGACGCCCTGCTGATGCGCATCGCCGACACGCAGCTCTCCTTCCCCGCCATCCTGGTGGCGCTGATCCTGATCGCCGTGCTCGGCCAGGGCACGGGCAAGGTGATCGCCGCCCTGGTGACGGCGCAATGGGCCTACTACGCCCGCACCCTGCGGGGCGTGGTGCTGGTCGAGCGCAACAAGGAGTACATGGAGGCCGCCAAGGTGCTGGGCCTGCCGCACAGCCGCCGGCTGCTGCGCCACCTGCTGCCCAACTGCATCCCTTCGCTGGTCGTGATCGGTGCCCTGCAGGTGGCCTCGGCCATCTCGCTGGAAGCCACGCTGTCCTTCCTGGGCGTGGGCCTGCCGTTGACCGAACCTTCGCTGGGGCTGCTGATCGCCAACGGTTTCCAATACATGCTGTCAGGCAAGTACTGGATCAGCGTCTTCCCCGGGCTGGCGCTGCTGGCCACGATCCTGAGCATCAACCTGGTGGCCGACCGGCTGCGCGACGTGCTCAATCCTCGCCTGAACATCATGGAGTGAATGCATGACCATCCGCCGTACCCCGCCGTCCGTGTCTGCATCCTCACCGTCTTCCTTGCCCGAGCCCTCGCCGTCCGCGGTACCGACGCTCGAGGTGCGCAACCTGCGAACCTGGTTCCCGTTCTCCCGCGGCCGCGTCGTCAAGGCGGTGGACGGCGTGAGTTTCAGCGTCAAGCCGGGCGAGGTGATGGGCCTGGTGGGCGAGTCGGGCAGCGGCAAGTCGATCACGGGGCTGTCCATCCTGGGCCTGCTGGAGCGCCCAGGCCGCGTGGTGGACGGCCAGATCCTCTTCAAGGGCCGCGACCTGCGCGGCTGCAGCGAGTCGGAGCTGCGCAAGCTGCGCGGCAACCGCATCGCGATGATCTTCCAGGATCCGATGATGACGCTCAACCCCGTGCTGCGCATCGACACGCAGATGGTCGAGGCGGTCCAGGCGCACCATGCCGTGGGGCGCGAGGAAGCGCTGGCGCGCAGCCGCCGGGCCCTGGAGCGGGTGGGCATCGCCTCGCCCGACGAACGGCTGCGCAGCTACCCGCACCAGTTCTCGGGCGGCATGCGCCAGCGCGTGGCGATCGCCATTGCCCTGCTCAACGAGCCCGACCTGATCATTGCCGACGAGCCCACCACCGCGCTCGACGTCACCATCCAGGGCCAGATCCTGTACGAGATGCAGAAGATCTGCGCCGAGACCGGCACCAGCCTGATCTGGGTCACGCACGACCTGTCGGTGGTGGCCGGCCTGGCCGACACGCTGGGGGTGATGTACGCCGGTCGGCTGGTCGAGCACGGCACGGTGCACCAGGTGCTGGAGTCGCCGCGCCATCCCTACACCGTGGGCCTGATCGGCAGCGTGCCCGGCGAGAACAGCCGCGGCACCCGCCTGCGGCAGATCCCCGGCAGCATCGCCACCCGCGTCGAGGGAGAAGGCTGTGCCTTCTTCGACCGCTGCAGCCGCTGCCTGCCAGCCTGCCGCGCCGAGCCTGCACTGGTGATGCAACGCGACGGTCGCGTGCTGCGCTGCATCAACCCTTTTGAAGTCGATGAAGAGCGCCGGGTCCTCGATCTGGCCGGCGCCTGACGGATGGATGGACCGCACCCCATGAATCACCTGCCCCACGCCGTCCTGGCGCCCGCACAACCGCCCCTGCTGGCCCTGCAGGACATCCGCATGACGTTCGAGCGTCCCACGTCCATGGCCTCGACGCTGTCCTGGCTGCGCGGCCGCAGCGCGGGGCCGCGGCCGGCGGCGGTGAAGGCCCTCGACCGCGTCTCCATCGACGTGCGCGAAGGCGAGATCATGGGCCTGGTGGGCGAATCCGGCTGCGGCAAGTCCACGCTGGGACGCGTGGCGGTAGGGTTGTACCAGCCGACCGAAGGCCGGCGCCTGCTGCGCGGCCAGGACATCGACACCCCGCCCCGCGGCGAGTCGCAGCGCCAGCGGCTCCAGCGCCATCTGCAGCTGCAGATGGTGTTCCAGGATCCCTACGCCTCGCTCAACCCGCGCCTGCGGGCGGTCGACCTGGTGGGCGAGGCGCCGGTCGTGCACGGCCTGGTGGCGAAGTCCGATCAGGCGGCGTTCGCGGGGCAACTGCTCGAGCGGGTGGGCCTGTCGCGCGAGATGCTGCCGCGCTTTGCGCACCAGTTCTCCGGCGGCCAGCGTGCGCGCATCGGCATCGCGCGGGCGCTGGCGGTCAACCCGTCGTTCATCGTCTGCGACGAGGCGGTGGCCGCGCTCGACGTCTCGGTGCAGAGCCAGGTGCTCAACCTGTTCCTGGACCTGCGCGACGAGCTGCGCCTGAGCTACCTGTTCATCAGCCACAACCTGGCCGTGGTGCGGCACGTGGCCGACCGGGTGGCGGTGATGTACCTCGGCCGCGTGGTCGAGAGCGCGGAGTCCACGGCGCTGTTCCGAGCGCCGCAGCATCCCTACACCCGCGCCCTGCTGGCCGAGGCGCCCACGCTGAAAGTGCACAAGAAGCGCTTCGTGGCGATCCAGGGCGAGATTCCCTCACCCCTGAACCCGCCCAGCGGCTGCCATTTCCATCCCCGTTGCCCGTTGGCCCAGCCGCGCTGCCGCGAGGCCGCCCCGCCGCTGGTGACGGTGGCGCCGGGCCATGCCGTGGCCTGCCACCTGGTGAGCGCCGCGGCCTGAGCGGTGCCGCTGGGGCCCGGCTGGATTGCCTGAAGGCGGTTTCCCGCCGGATAATGCCTTCGCCTTGCCAAGGGACATCCGCATGGAATTCAACGACCTGGTCCAAGCCATCCAGACGCTCAATGCCGAAGACGCCTTCAAGGCGCGCTTCACCCTTGACCAGTGGCGAAGCATCGCGCCCTACCTCACGCGGCACGAGGTGCGTGCCGGTGACCTGCTGATCAAGCAGGGCGAGACCGACCGCGTGATGTATTTCCTGGGCCAGGGCTCCCTGCACGTCTACATGACGGGCGGCCCGCCCGGCAGCAACCGCATCGCGATCCTGCGGCCAGGCTCGGTGGTGGGCGAGCCGGGGCTGTTCACCACCGAGCCGCGCATGGCCAACGCCGAGGCCATCATGCCCTGCACCGTGTGGGCCCTGCGCGGCCCGCGCCTGGAGGAACTGGCGCAGCGCTCGCCGGCCTTGGCGCTGGAGCTGCTGCGCGCCGCCGGCGCTGTCATGGCGATCCGCATGCGGGCCAGCCTGACCAAGCAGATTCCGCTGACCTAGCCGGGGCCTCAAAGGGGCCTGCCTCAGCTCACCCCCAGCAGCTTCTCCTCCGCCAGCGACAGTGCCTGCGGCAGGCCGGACAGCACCAGGGTGTCGCCGCTGTTGAGCACCAGGTCGTCGCTCGGGCTGCTGACGCTGCCGCTGGCGCGGCGCACCGACACCACCGTGATGCCGATCGCATGCAGCGCCTGGTCGCGCAGGGTCTGGCCGTCGCAGTCCGAAGACAGCGGCAGCGTGATGCTGTGCAGCCGCGCCGTCTGCAGCTCGTCGGCGGTGTCGTCGTCGGCGCCGTGGAAGTAGCCGCGCAGCAGGCCGTAGCGCGCATTGCGCTGGTCCTGCACGATGCGGATCACGCGCCGCATCGGGATGCCCACCAGCGCCAGCGCATGGCTGGCCAGCATCAGCGAGCCCTCGATCGCCTCGGGCACCACCTCGGTGGCGCCGGCGGCCTGGAGCTTCTCCAGGTCGGCGTCGTCGATGGTGCGGATGATCACCGGCACCTGAGGCGCATGCGCCTGCACCAGGTTGAGGATGCGCAGGGCCGAGGCGGTGTCGTGGTAGGACACCACCACCGCATTCGCGCGCGCCAGGCCGGCCGCCATCAGGCTCTGCAGCCGGGCCGCGTCGCCGAACACCACGCTCTGCCCGGCCGCCGCGGCCTGGCGCACGCGGTCGGGGTCGAGGTCGAGCGCCATATAGGGGATGTGCTCCTGCTCCAGGATGCGCGCCAGGTTCTGGCCGCTGCGCCCATAGCCCGCGATGATCACGTGCGCCTCGGTGTTGATGGCGCGCCGCGCGATCGAGGTCATGGCCACCGACTGCATCAGCCAGTCGGTGGCGCTCAGTCGCATCACGATGGCGTCGCTCTTCATGATCAGGAAGGGCGTGGCCAGCATGCTCAGCACCATGCTGGCCAGCACCGGGCTGATCCAGTGCGGCTGGATCAGCCCCTGGCTGGCTCCCAGCGTCAGCAGCACGAAGCCGAACTCCCCGGCCTGGGCCAGGTACAAGCCGGTGCGCAGCGCCACGCCCGGGGTCGAGCCCATCAGGCGGCTGAGGCCGGCCACCAGGACCAGCTTGGCCAGCACCGGCAGCACCGTCAGGATCAGCACCAGCAGCCACTGGTCGATCACCACCCGCCAGTCGAGCTTCATGCCGATGGTGATGAAGAACAGGCCGAGCAGCACGTCGTGGAAGGGGCGGATGTCGGTCTCCACCTGGTGGCGGTACTCGGTCTCGGCCACCAGCATCCCCGCCACGAAGGCGCCCAGCGCCAGCGACAGCCCGGCATGCTCCGTGAGCCAGGCCAGCCCCAGGGTGATCAGCAGCAGGTTGAGGACGAACAGCTCCTCGCTCTTGCGCCGCGCCACCAACGTGAGCCACCAGCGCATCACCCGCTGCCCACCCACCAGCAGCAGCGCCAGCAGCACCCCGGCCTTGAGCGTGGCCCAGCCGAGCGAGGCCATGAGGTCGGCCCCGTTGGAGTCCAGGGCCGGGATCAGCACCAGCAGCGGCACCACCGCCAGGTCCTGGAACAGCAGCACGCCCATGACGCGACGGCCGTGCTCGCTTTCCAGCTCCAGCCGCTCGGCCATCATCTTGACCACGATCGCGGTGCTCGACATGGCCATCGCCCCCGCCAGCACCAGGGCGCCCTGCCAGGACAGCTCCCAGGGCCGGCTGGTGAACGAGAAGGCCCAGGTCAGCAGGTAGTGCCCTGCCACCGTGCCGACGATGGTCAGCAGCACCTGCGCCAGGCCCAGGCCGAACACCAGGTGGCGCATGCTGCGCAGCTTGGGCAGGTTGAACTCCAGCCCGATCACGAACATCAGGAACACCACGCCGAACTCGGCCAGGTGCGCCAGCCCGGCCGATTCCTTGGCCAGCGCCAAGGCATGCGGCCCGATGGCCACGCCCACCACCAGGTAGCCCAGCATGGGCGGCAGCTTCATGAGGCGGCAGGTCACCACCCCCGCCACGCCGGACAAGAGAAAAAGCAGAATAAGTTCGAGTGTGGAGACCATGCCTGCCCGGTGAGGAATGGAACGCGCCTGGGATCGGGTGAGGCCACCCTACAATCACCCCATCCTACTGGACGCCAGTCCTCGGCGGCTCAGCATTTGCGAGACTTCCCCGCTTTCCCGACCATGTCCACCCCTGCTTTTGACGCGGAGCGCGCCCTCCACCTGGCGCGCCAGACTTTCGACATCGAAGCCCGGGCCCTGCTGAGCCTCAAGGACCGCCAGGGGGCGTCCTTTGCCGAGGTGGTGCGGGCCGTCCTGGACTGCGGCGGGCGGGTGGTCGTCATGGGCATGGGCAAGAGCGGCCATGTCGGCAACAAGATCGCGGCCACGCTGGCCTCCACCGGCACGCCCTCCTTCTTCCTGCACCCGGCCGAGGCCGGCCACGGCGACCTGGGCATGGTGATGGCGGGCGACGTCGTGCTGGCCATCTCCAACTCTGGCGAGACCGACGAGGTGGTGGCCCTGCTGCCTGCCCTCAAGCGGCTGCAGGTCACCCTCGTGGCCATCACCGGCCGCGAGAACTCGACCCTGGCACGCCACGCCGACTGGGTGCTGTCCTCGGCGGTGGACCAGGAAGCCTGCCCGCTCAACCTTGCGCCCACCGCCAGCACCACGGCGCAGATGGCCCTGGGCGATGCGCTGGCCATGGCCCTGCTGGACGCCCGCGGTTTCCGCGAGGACGACTTCGCGCGCTCCCACCCCCGCGGCAGCCTGGGTCGCAAGCTGCTGACCCACGTGCGCGACGTGATGCGCCGGGGCGACGCGGTGCCGCGCGTGGCGCCCGCCACCTTGTTCGTCGACGTGGTGCGCGAGATGAGCAGCAAGCGCCTGGGAGCCACCGCCGTGACCGATCCAGACAACCATGTCCTGGGCGTCTTCACCGACGGCGACCTGCGCCGCCTGCTGGAGCAGGGCCGCGACCTGCGTTCCCTGCGGGCGCAGGACGTGATGCATCCGCAGCCCAAGGTGATCCATGAGGACGCCTTGGCGGCCGAGGCGGCCAGCCTCATGGAACGCCACCGCGTCACCACGATCCTGGTGGTGGATGCCCAGGCGCTGCTGGTGGGTGCGCTCAACTTCAACGACCTGATGGCCGCCAAGGTGATCTGAACCTCCTGGAGACGCAGCGCATGCCGGCACCCGCCTTCGACCTCACCCCCACCCTGCGCTTCGCGCCCGAGCTGCTGCTGCAGGCCCAGGGCCGCGGTGACACCGGCCTGCGCGCTGCCATCTTCGATGTCGATGGCGTGCTCACCGACGGCTCGATCTGCATGGGCGAGCATGGCGAGCTGTTCAAGTCCTTCAACAGCCTGGACGGCCATGGCCTGAAGATGCTCGCGCAGGGCGGCATCCAGCCGATCGTGATCACGGGGCGGGACGGCCCCGCGGTGCGCCAGCGCATGGCCGACCTGGGCGTGGCGCATGCGCGCTTCGGGGTGCACGACAAGCTGGTCGTCGCCGAGGCGCTGCTGGCCAGCCTGGACCTGTCATGGAGCCAGGTCGCCGCGATTGGCGACGACTGGCCCGACCTGCCGCTGATGGTGCGGGCGGCCTTTGCCATGGCGCCTGCCAACGCGCACGCCGAGGTCAAGGCGCGCGCACACCATGTCAGCGCCCTGCGCGGCGGCCAGGGGGCGGCGCGCGAGTTCTGCGACCTGCTGCTCACTGCCTGCGGCCGCTATGCCCGCCTGCTGCAGGGCCACCTCGTCACCCTGGACGACGGAGGCTCCCCCTCATGAGCCGCACCGGTGCGCCCCTGCCTGCACCGGCTTCCGCGCCGCGGCCCAGCCTGCCGAGCGTGTGCCTGCACCGTGTGCTGGACTGGGCGTCGACTTACCTGCCCGTGCTGTTGATGGGGGTGCTGGCCATGGGCACCTGGTGGCTGGTCAAGAACACGCCCATCGCCGATGCGCCGCGCCCGCCCGAGCCTTTGCGCCACGAGCCCGACTACACCATGGGCAACTTCACGGTGCGCCGCTATGACGCGCAGGGTGCGCTGCGCACCCAGCTGCAGGGTGACGAGGCACGCCACTACCCCGACAACGACCTGGTGGAGGTCGACAATGTGCGCATGCGCGCCGTCGGGCTGCAGGGCGAGATCACCACCGCCCAGGCCAACCGGGGCTGGAGCAACCACGACGGCAGCGAACTGCTCCTGCGCGGCGAGGCAGTGGTCGAGCGGCTGGCTACCGACACCGAGCCGGCGGTGATCTTCCATGGCGAGTCCCTGAAGGCCCTGGTGAAGGTGCAGCAAGTGGTGTCAAAGGAACAGGTGACGATCGAGCGGGAAGATTTGCGGGTGGTCGCCGACACGCTGGACTACGATCACAAGACCCGCGTGGCCGATACCCACGGCCGGGTGCATGCCACCTTCACCGGAACGTCGCCCTGACCATGTCATCGCCCCCCGACCTCGCGGCGAAGGCCACCGCCTCTGCTGCCACGCCCCTCGTGTTCATCACGGGTGGGTCCAGCGGCATCGGCCAGGCCCTGGCGGCGCGTTTCTACCGGGCCGGCTACCGGCTGGCCCTCGTGGCGCGGCGTGCCGAGGGCCTTCAGGCCTGGTTCGTGCAGCAAGGCCTGGATCCCGCGCGTTGCCGCGCCTACGCGGCCGATGTGCGTGACGTGGATGCCATTGCCGCCGCGGGTCGGGCGTGCATTGCCGAACAGGGCCTGCCCACCGTGGTGATCGCCTGTGCAGGCATCAGCGAGGGTGTGGACACCGCCGAGTTCGAGGACATGGAGGTCATCCGCGTCACCTTCGAGACCAACAACCTTGGGATGGCGGCGACCTTCCACCCCTTCCTCAAGCCGATGTGGGCGCGCCGCAGCGGAATGCTGGTCGGCATCGCCAGCGTGGCCGGCATCCGGGGGCTGCCCGGGCATGGGGCGTACTGCGCCAGCAAGGCCGCGGTCATCAGCTACTGTGAAAGCCTGCGCGGCGAGTGCCGCCCGCACGGGGTGCGCGTGATGACCCTGCTGCCGGGCTACATCGCCACCCCCCTGACGGCGCAGAACCGCTACGCCATGCCTTTCCTGATGCAGCCCGCCGACTTCGCCGACAGGGCTTTCCGTGCCATCGAGGCCGGCAAGCGCTACCACGTCATCCCTTGGCAGATGGGCATCGTCGCGAAGGTGATGCGGATGCTGCCCGACGGGCTGTTCGACCGCCTGGTGGCAGGGCGGGCCCGCAAGCTGAGACGCGGCGAGAAGGCCTGACCTCGCACGCGGTGCAGCCACCTGGCGAGCCGGGCCGTGCCGGTTCGCCAGGGTCGATCAAGAGGGATCAGTAACCGCCGCCACCCGAGCGGCCACCACCGTAGCCACCGCCACCGGAGCGCCCGCCGCCGCCGTAGCCGCCACCGCCGCCACCACCGGAGCGTCCACCACCGCCGTAGCCGCCACCGCCGCCACCACCGTAGCCGCCACCACCACCGCCGCCGGAGCGGCCACCGCCGTAACCCCCACCGCCGCCGCCGGAGCGCCCGCCGAAGCCGCCGGGGCGCTCTTCCTTGGGACGGGCCTCGTTGACCACCAGTGCACGACCCTCCACCGATTGGCCGTTCAGGCCATTGATCGCGGCCTGGGCTTCGGCGTCGCTGCCCATTTCCACGAACCCGAAGCCTTTGGAGCGTCCCGTCTCTCGATCCATCATGACCTTGGCCGAGGCCACAGTGCCGAATTGTCCGAAGGTCTGCTGCAGGTCGTCGTCACGAATGCTGTAGGAGAGGTTGCCGACGTAGAGTTTGTTGCCCATGGAGAGC
The DNA here is from genome assembly GCA_966252435.1 of uncultured Burkholderiales bacterium. Classification (GTDB taxonomy): domain Bacteria; phylum Pseudomonadota; class Gammaproteobacteria; order Burkholderiales; family Burkholderiaceae_C; genus CANHBY01. Next base: position 26,679 of record CBINPE010000050.1, read on the forward strand.
GCCTTTCTGATTTCCGAAATGACTCGAGAGAGGGAGAGGGATGAACACCATGTGGCGCGTTACCCCATCCTGATTCAGCCAACTCAAGCGAAGGCGCCGCTACCAAACACAGCAAATTTCATTATCAATTCATTTGCGGAAACTTCGCAAAGGGTTCACAAACACCTTTTCGTCCAAGTGTTGTTTTCGGGCAGGGGAAACCCGACCTCAAATGCGTTCATCCCTTGAAACAAGTGTTGCAGCCCCGGCTCCGCCCGGCCTCGGATAATGCGGGCTTTGAATTCTTCCGACAGGGACGACAGCCATGAGCAAAGCAGTGATCGGTGTGGTGGGTGGGGTGGTCGCGGCAGCGGCCGCGGTGGTGGGCGGTGCAGCCTGGTCGGGGCAGCTGGCCCAGCACCGCCTGGAGGAGGAGGTGGCCAAGCTGCAGACGGCCTTGCCGCTCAAGGTCGTCGAGTCGCATTATGAAAAGAGTTTGTTTTCCGCCACCCAAACCGTGGTCTTCAAAGGGGGCTGCGAGGAAGGCGGAGAGGAGCAAACCAAGGGCCTGACACTTCGCCAGCACATCCAGCACGGGCCCTTGCCAGGGTTTTCCCGGATTGGTTGGGCCGTGATCGATACTGAACTGGAAATGCCCGAAGAATTGCGAGCCTCTCTCAAGGACGCACCGCCGGTCCTTGTCAGTGCCCACACCGAACTCGGCCTGACGGGAGGATTCCAAACCCGCGTCACGACGCCCGCATTCGAATTCAAGGAAAACCCTGAGCACCCGGGTCAGGCACGCGTGCAGGGGTTGGTGTTCACTTCGCAGGGATCCCTGTCTGGCCGTGGGGTGGTGACCTACGATTTGTCCTGGCCGGGGCTGTCGGCCTCGCTGCAGAGCGAGACTGCCGACACCCAGGTCCAGGTCGGGACGTTCACCATGCGGGGTGACCTGGTGCGCGACGACACCGCGCCCCTGTGGTTCTCGGCCGGCAAGATGCAGAGCACTTGGGATCGCTTCGAGGTGACCAGCACGCCACGGCAGCCAGGCGGCACGGCCATGAAGGTGATGTTCAGCGACATCCAGGGCAGTGGCGAGTCGACGCTGGACAACGGGCTTCTGAGCCGCACCAGCCGCCTGCAGGGCCAGGGGCAGGTCAACGACGTCAAGCTCGCCAAGATCAACCTCGTGGCCTCGCTCAAGCGCCTGCATGTGCCCACCTACGCCAAGCTCATGCAGCAGGCCGGCGCGCCCGTGCTGTGCCGCTCGCACGAGCAGGACCCGGCGCAGGCCGAGGCCTCGTTGGCCCTGATGGGGGCCTTGCTGCCGCACAACCCCGAGGTGTCCCTCGACAAGTTCGAGATGGAGATCGACGGGCAGCCCGGCGAGATCTCCTACGCCTTGGGTACCCAGGGTGTGACCGAGGAGGAGGCGGCAGGGCCGGAACTGCGCACGGTGCTGTTTGCCAAGGCCTATGCCAGCGGGCAGGCCCGCGTGCCGGTCGCCTGGCTCGAGCGCCTGATGGTCGACAACCAGCCGGGCCGCCAAGCCCAGGACAACAAGGCCATGCTGGAGGCGATGCTGGGGCAGGCGGTGGACAGCGGCTACGTCGTGCGTGACGGCCAGGTGCTCAACAGCCAGTTCAAGCTCGACAAGGGCCAGCTGCTGGTCAACGGCAAGGCGCTGGGCCCCTTGGCCCAGTGAGACCCCCGAACGCGGGCGTGAACGTCCGCTGAGCAGCCGGTTCACGGTTGCTTCATGGCGCGTTCACTGCGCTGCTCGACAGTGGGTGTTTTGGAATGGAGGACGAATCCATGACACCCCTGTTGCTGTCCCTGCTGTTGTGCCTGGGCCTGGCGTTGGCATCGCGCGGGCGGGCTGCCATGAAAGCCGTTGCCCGCTTGGCGAGGACAAACTCATGAGAGAGCCTCTGCTGACCCGCATGCAGCGTCTCTTCGCGACCACCCAGGTCCGGCGCCACCTGGCAGCCTGCCGCTATCACCTGCCCCAGTCCCTGCCCACGCCGCAGGCCCGGCGCTTCGAACGCGCGCTGATGCGCCATCTGTGGCGGGGCGAGTTCACGCTGGCCCTGCATGCGGCCGAGCACCTGGGCGTGGCCTGCCAGGCGGGCGCACCGTTCTGGCGCGAGCTCAAGCTGGCAGCCCAGCAACTGCAGCTGGAGGAAGAAGCCCGCAGCTGCGCCGTGCGTGAGCTTCACCGGCAATGGGAAGAAGCCTTGCCGCGTCCAGCCGCATGAGTACAAGGGACGACTTGGTGGTGGTCGGCGCCAGCTTCGCCGGCCTGGCCTGCGCCCGCGCCGCGGCCCGGGTGGGGCTTCGGGTGAGGGTGATCGAGAAGAAGTCACGCGCCGGCGACAAGCTGCACACCACAGGCATCCTCGTCAAGGACGCCATCGACCAACTGCCCTGGCTGCAGGAGGTGCCACCGGCGCTGGTGCGCACCATCCGCGGCGTGCGGCTGTATGCCCCCAACCTGCAGTCGGTCGACCTGCAGGCCCCGGGCTACTACTTCTGGGCCACCGACACCCCTGCCCTGCTCGACTGGATGGTCGCGCGTTGCGTCGAGGAAGGGGTTCGGTTCGACTTCAACGCTGTGTTCGAGCAGGCCCGTCCCACCACACAGGGCTGGGTGGTGGCCTGCCGCGACCGCGAGCCGCGCACGGCGGCTTACCTGGTGGGCGC
>CBINPE010000051.1:0-29228 GCA_966252435.1 uncultured Burkholderiales bacterium
GCACGTTGCGCGGGATGCGGAAGTACTCCACCGTGCGCGCCAGCGCGAAGCTGTTCGGCGGGATGATGCAGACGTCGGCCTCGATGTCGACGAAGCTCCTCTCGTCGAAGTCCTTCGGGTCCACCACCGTGCTGTAGATGTTGGTGAAGACCTTGAACTCGGGCGCGCAGCGGATGTCGTAGCCGTAGCTCGAGGTGCCGTAGCTGACAATGCGCTGGCCGTCGGCCGCGGCCCGCACCTGGCCTGGCTCGAAGGGCTCGATCATGCCGTGCTCCTGCGCCATGCGGCGGATCCATTTGTCGCTCTTAATGCTCATGATGGAAGGCTCAGGTGTTGCTGGAAATGGTGATGGTGGGGAACTTGGCCGAGTAGTCCTTGCCCAGGACCGCGATCTTGGCCGCCATGCGGCGCGCGATGGCCTTGTAGGTGGCGGCGATGTCGCCTTGCGGCTCGCTGACGACGGTGGGGCGCCCGCCGTCGGCCTGCTCGCGGATCGACAGGGCCAGCGGCAGGCCGCCCAGGTAGTCGACGCCGTACTGCGCGGCCATGCCCTGCCCGCCCCCTTCGCCGAAGATGTGCGCCGTGTGGCCGCACTGCGGGCAGCTGTACACCGCCATGTTCTCGACGATGCCCAGGATGGGCACGTTGACCTTCTCGAACATGCGCAGGCCCTTGCGGGCGTCGAGCAGCGCGATGTCCTGCGGGGTGGTGACGATCACCGCACCCGTCAGCGGCACGCGCTGCGACAACGTGAGCTGGATGTCGCCGGTGCCGGGCGGCATGTCGACGATGAGGTAGTCCAGCTCGCGCCAGGCGGTCTGGCGCAGCAGCTGGTCGAGCGCCTGGGTCGCCATCGGGCCGCGCCAGATCATGGGGTTGTCGGCGTCCACGAGGAAGCCGATCGACATCACCTGCACACCGAAGTTCTCCAGCGGCGTCATGGTCTTGCCGTCGGGACTCTCGGGGCGCTGGTCGCTCAGGCCCATCATCCAGGGCTGGCTGGGACCGTAGATGTCGGCGTCCAGCAGGCCCACCTGCGCGCCCTCGGCCACCAGGGCCAGGGCCAGGTTGACGGCCGTGGTGCTCTTGCCGACCCCGCCCTTGCCCGAGGCTACCGCCACGATGTTCTTCACGCCCGGCAGCAGCTGCACGCCGCGTTGCACGGCATGCGCCGTCACCTGGGTGTGGATTTCAGTGCTCACCGCCAGGGTGGGATCGACGCGCCGCACCGCCTCGGCCAGGGCCGCCTGCAACACCGGCCACTGGCTGCGTGCCGGGTAGCCCAGACTGAGCGTCAGGGCCAGGGCACCGGGCCGGGGTTGGGACCATTTCAATTGATGCGTCGAGACGAAATCCCGCCCGGTGAGAGGGTCGCTCACCGACGCCAGGGCTTCGCGCAACGCCGTTTCAGACACCGTCATGGAAGGCCACGCCAAAAAATCAAGGGCGGTCAGTCTAGCCCGGATACGGTGCCCCGGGCGCCTCACCTAAAATCGCCGGTCTGTCGAGATTCCCCTAAAGCACCGCTCATGAGCACCTCTGCCCGCCAGCTCTTCGTCACCACGGCCCTGCCGTACGCCAACGCCCCCTTCCACGTTGGCCACATGATGGAGTACATCCAGGCCGACATCTGGGTCCGCTTCCAGCGCATGCGGGGCAACACGGTGCACTTCGTGTGCGCCGACGACGCGCACGGCGCGCCCATCATGATCGCCGCCGAGAAGGCGGGCAAGACGCCGCAGCAGTTCGTGGCCGACATCGCCGCCGACCGCAAGCGCTACCTCGACGGCTTCCACATCGCCTTCGACCACTGGCACTCCACCGACGGCCCCGAGAACCACGCGCTGGCCAAGCAGATCTACCTCGCGCTGCGCGAGGCGGGCTTCATCAGCACGAAGTCGGTCGAGCAGTTCTTCGACCCGGTCAAGGGCATGTTCCTGCCCGACCGCTACGTCAAGGGCGAGTGCCCGCGCTGCGGCGCCAAGGACCAGTACGGCGACTCGTGCGAAGCCTGCGGCGCGGTCTACAGCCCCACCGAGCTGAAGAACCCCTACTCCACGCTCACCGGCGCGACACCCGTGCTCAAACACAGCGAGCACTACTTCTTCCGCCTCAGCGACCCACGCTGCGTCGAGTTCCTGCAGAGCTGGACCGGCTCGGGCCGGCTGCAGCCCGAGGTGCTGAACAAGATCAAGGAGTGGTTCAACACCGACGAGGAGGGCCGCACCGGCCTGAGTGACTGGGACATCAGCCGCGACGCGCCCTACTTCGGCATCGAGATCCCGGACGCGCCGGGCAAGTACTTCTACGTCTGGCTCGACGCGCCGATCGGCTACCTGGCCTCGCTGAAGGCGCACTTCGACCGCATCGGCCAGGACATGGAAGCCTTCCTGGCGGACCCCGCCACCGAGCAGATCCACTTCATCGGCAAGGACATCACCTACTTCCACACCCTGTTCTGGCCGGCCATGCTGCAGTTCAGCGGCCGCAAGGTGCCGGACAAGATCTTCGTGCATGGCTTCATCACGCTGGGCGGCGACAAGATGAGCAAGAGCCGCGGCACGGGCATCTCGCCCCTCAAGTACCTGGAGCTGGGCCTGAACGCCGAGTGGCTGCGCTACTACCTGGCCGCCAAGCTCAACAGCCGCGTGGAGGACATCGAGTTCACGCCTGAGGACTTCGTGGCCCGCGTCAACAGCGACCTGGTGGGCAAGTACATCAACATCGCCAGCCGCGTCGCGGGCTTCATGACCAAGCGCTTCGGCGGCCGGCTTTCCGGCGACCTGGGCGTGGAAGGCCGCGCCCTGCTGGACGGCCTGCGCGCGCACGGCGAGGCCATCGCACAGCTCTACGAGGAACGCGAACTGGCCAAGGCGCAGCGCGAGATCATGCTGCTGGCCGATCGGGTCAATGAGTACGTCGACCAGAACAAGCCCTGGGAGCTGGCCAAGCAGGAAGGCAAGGACGCCGTGCTGCACGACGTGTGCAGCGTGTGCCTGGAGGCCTTCCGCCTGCTGACCATCTACCTCAAGCCGGTGCTGCCGGCCCTGGCGGCGCGCGTCGAGGCCTACATGAACCTGCCGCCGCTGCGTTTCGCGGACGCGCAGCGGGCGCTGGGCGCACACACCGTGGGCAACTACGAGCACCTGATGCAGCGGGTCGATGCCCAGGTCGTCGCCACCCTGCTGGCGCCGCCCCCGGCCCCGGTCGTGCACCCGGGCGGTGAGGCGATCGCTCCCACCATCGGCATCGAGGACTTCACCAAGGTCGACCTGCGCATCGCCCGCATCGTCGACTGCGCGCTCGTGGAAGGCTCGAGCAAGCTGCTGCGCCTGACGCTCGACGTCGGCGAAACCGACGAGGCAGGCAAGCCCCGCACCCGCAACGTGTTCAGCGGCATCCAGAGCGCCTATCAGCCGGCCGACCTGGTGGGCAAGTTCACCGTGATGGTGGCCAACCTGGCGCCGCGCAAGATGAAGTTCGGCGTCAGCGAAGGCATGGTGCTGGCCGCCAGCCACGCCGATGACAAGGCCCATCCAGGCCTGTACATCCTCACCCCCTGGCCCGGCGCCCAGCCGGGCATGCGGGTCGCCTGAGCCGGGCGGGGCATCCCCCGCGCTCTCTGGAAAATGCCCGCTCATGCGGGCGTTTCCTTGTCATTCGTCGCCCTGTGGCTATTCCACGCCCAGGCGGCGCCGGGCCGGGGCCATCGACACCGCGGCCTGGTCGTACCCCGCCCAAGGGGCATTGCCGACGCGCAGGCGTTCCTCGAGGTTGCGCACGGTCCAGTGCGCGCCGCTGGTGAGCTGCTCGAGTTCGTTCCAGTGCACGGGGACCGAAACGCCCATCCCTGGCCGGGCCCGGGCCGACCAGGCACACACGGTGGTGGCACCGCGACCATTGCGCAGGTAGTCGATGAAGATCTTGCCGACCCGGTTGCGCGCGCCGCTCTTGGCCACGAAGCGGTCACCCAGGGTGCGGGCCATGTGCTGGACCACCGCCCGCGCGAAGTCCTTGACGGTGTCCCAGTCGTGCAGCCGCTTGATCGGAACGACCACGTGCAGCCCCTTGCCGCCACTGGTCTTGAGGAACGCCGGCAGGCCGAGCTCGTCCAGGAAGGCACGCAGCAGCAGCGCGGCCTCCTGCACCCGCGCCCAGGGCACACCCTCGCCGGGGTCGATGTCGAAGACCAGCCGGTCGGGGCGCTCGAGGCGGTCCTGGCGGGCGTTCCAGGTGTGGAACTCGACCACGTTCATCTGCGCGGCGGAGACCAGGCCCTCGGGACGCGTCACCGTCATCAGCGGTTCATGCCCCGGGTCGAGCGCGGGATCCAGCGCGCGCAGGCCCGGCATCTGGGCCACGTCGGCATGCTTCTGGAAGAACAGCTCGCCCTTCACGCCCGCCGGCGCACGCATCACCGCCACCGGCCGATCGGCCAGGTGCGGCATCATCAGCGGCGCCACCAGGGCGCAGTGGCGCGCCAGATCCAGCTTGGTCAGGCCGGTGCTCGGGTCGATCACGCGGTCGGGATGAGTGATGGGCGGCACCTCCAGGGGCCCCTGAGCCGGCGCAGACCCCGTCTTCGGCGCGGGCGCCGGTGCCGCAGCCCGGCGGCGCGGCGCGGGCTGCGCATGCTCGCGCACCACGGCACGCGCAGGCTTGTCTTCGCGCAGGCCCCGGAAGACGGCCTGGCGCACACGCTCGTCGGCCGTCCAGCCGGCGAAGGCCACCTCGGCCAGGAGGTCAGGCACCACCCAGTGCACGCCCCGCGCCTTGCGCAAGGGCGGCGTGAAAGGGTTGGTCTGCGTGGTGCGCGCGCCCAGCTTGTCTTTCAGCTCGGTCAGGGTGCGCTCATTGAAGCCGGAGCCGACATTGCCCGCGTAGCGCAGCGCCCCTCTCTCCTGGGTGTCGTGCACGCCCAGCAGCAGGGCGCCCAGGCCGTGGCGCGATCCTTTGGGATCCGTGTAGCCGGCGATCACGAATTCCTGCCGGTGGCCGCATTTGAGCTTGATCCAGTCGGTCGTGCGCTGCGAGACGTAGCGCGACGTTCGGCGCTTGCCGATCACACCCTCGAAACCGATGCGGCAGGCCGAGTCCACCAGGTCCTGCGCCGGGGCTTCGAAAGCCTCGCTGAAGCGGATGCGGTCCGAGCCGGCGCCAGCCACCAGCTTCTGCAATCGCTCGCGCCGCGCGTCCAGGGGCTCGTCGCGCAGATCCTGCCCATCGCAGAACGGCAGGTCGAAGACGAAGTAGACGACCTTGCGGTTGCTGTCGCCGCCGTTCTCGAAGGCGTTCTGCAGGGCCTGAAAGTCCGGCGCGCCGTGGGCGTCGAGCATCAGGATTTCACCGTCCAGCCAGCCGGATTGCAAGGGCAGCCGAGCCACCGCGGCGGCCAGGGTGGGCAGGCGATCGGTCCAGTCCTTGCCCTGGCGCGTGAACAGGCGTGCCCGCCCGTCCGCCACGCGGGACAGCAGGCGGTAGCCGTCGAACTTGAGTTCGAACAGCCAGTCGGCCACGTCAGCGGGCGGCTCGTCCACCAGGGTGGCCAGCGGGGGAGCCAGGGCGGCAGGCAGGGCTGCACGGCGGGCCGTACGCTTCGCAGGCTCTGCCAGCCCCGCGGCGGCAGGGCGGGCCGTGGCGGATGCTGCGGGCCGCGACGCGCGTTTCGGGGGCGGCTGGACGCCCACGCTGTCGGGCTGCGCCTCCACCACGTTGAACTCGGCCGCGGGCCGCTCGAAGCCGTCGTGGGACTTGATCAGCAGCCACGCCGGACGCTTGTCGGCGTCCCCACCCTTGGACTTCATGCGCACCAGTGTCCAGGCACCGCGCAGCTTGTGGCCGTGCAGGACGAACTCGAGCTTGCCGCGGCGCAGGCCTTCGGCCGGGTCGCCCGCCGGCTCCCAGGTGCCCCGGTCCCACACGATGACCTTGCCGGCCCCGTACTGCCCCGGAGGGATCTGGCCTTCGAACTGGTTGTAGGCCATGGGATGGTCTTCCACCTGCACGGCCATGCGCTTGTCGGCGGGATCCAGGCTGGGCCCCTTGGGCACGGCCCAGCTCTTCATGGTGCCCTCGACCTCAAGGCGGAAGTCGTAATGCAGCCGGGTGGCCCAGTGCTTCTGCACGACGAATTGCCGCACCTGCGCCGCCACCGGGGCGGGCTCGGCCCCCGCGGGCTCGGGCGTCAGGTCGAAATTGCGCTTCTCCTTGTAGAGCGCCAGGGGATCGGTGCGCGCCATGGCAAGGTCGGTGGCGATTCGTCGTCAGGCCCTCAGGCAGCACGCCGCCGGGTCTTCGTACCGCCGGACTCCGGCGCGGGCGCCCGCTTGGATGGACTCCGGCTCTTCCGGGCGGCGGGCTTGCGGCCCGCCGGGGCGGGCCCTGGGTCCCCGCCCTTGAGACTGCGCTTGAGCAGCTCGGTCAGGTCGACCACCTTCGCGGTGGGTGGCGCCTCGGTGTCCTCCATCGGCGTGACCTGCTCGACATCGCCAGCCTCGGCCTTCGCCGCCACCAGGCGCAGGATCTCGTCGCGGAAGGCGTCGCGGAACCGTTCCGGCGACCAGGGCGCCGACAGCTCCTCGACCAGCTGCCGGCCCATGGCCAGCTCGCTCTCCTTGAGGCCCGCCGCCTTGACGCCCGCAGGCGGCAGCTTCAGCGTGTCGAGCGCGCGGATCTCCCCGCCCCAGCGCAGCAGGTTCAGCACCAGGGCCGGGCCGCTCGGCAGCAGCACGGCGAGGTGCTGCTTGGTGGCGATGACGACCCGGGCCAGCCCCACGCGGCCCGTCTGTGCGAGCACCTCACGCAACAGGGCATAGACCTTCTCCCCGCGGCTGATCGGTGCCACGTAGTAGGGCTTCTCGAGGTAGAGAAAAGGAATTTCATCGGCCGCCACGAAGGACTCGATCTCGATGGTCTGCGTCGTCTTGGGGAAGGCGGCGGCGATCTCCTCGTTGTCGAGCACGACGTAGCCGCCCTCCTCCAACTCGATGCCCTTGACGATGTCCTCGCTGTCGACTTCCCGGCCGGTCTTCTTGTTGATGCGCCGGTAGCCCACGGGGTCCATGGTGCGGCGGTCGAGCCAGTCGAAGTCGAGGTCGCTCTCGCGGGTCGCCGAGTACAGTGCCACCGGGATGTGCACCAGGCCAAAGCTGATGGCGCCTTTCCACAGCGCCCGCGTCGAACCGGGGGCCAATCCCTGGGTGGTGTCTTCGCGCGTGCGCTGGTCGTCGTCGGCGTCCTTGCCCCTGGTGCGGGCGCTTGCTGCTGCGGTTGCTGTTGCGGTGCGTGCCATGGCCGATGGTGTTCGTTCTTCGGAGGGACCCTCACCTTAAGTCCGGCCGTCCGCCGGCGCCTGTAGGACGGCACCGTGTCGGTCTGCCCGTCCCCGCCGGGAGGGGCGGGACGGCTGGCGGCTCTCGAGCAAGAGCTCGGCCAAGGCCGCGACCTTGGCCTGGGGCGCCGCCTTGAGCCAGGCCAGGCACATCGTCACACGGCCGAACTTCGCGCCCAGCCGATGCACGCTGAGGCGCTCGCGCTCGGCGTAACCGGCGAGCACGCTGTGCGGCACCAGCGCCACGCCCATGCCCACCGCCACGCAACCGAGGATCAGGTGGTAGGAGCCGACTTCCACGATCCGCTGCGGCACCACGCGGCCCCGCGCGAACCAGTCCTCGAGCCGGCGGCGGTGCGGGCAGCTCGGGTGGAACGCCAGGAGGGTGCGGGCCGGCAGGTCCTTCGGCGAGCGGATGGGCGCATGCCGCGCCTCGGCGATGAGGACCAGTTCCTCTTCATAGAGCGTGAGGCTTTCCAGGCGGGGATCGGCGCAGGCACTTTCGGGCACCAGGGCGGTGTCGAGCTGTCCTTGGAAGACCCGCTCGATGAGGTCACGCGGATCACCGGCGTAGAGCTCCAGGGCAACGTCCGGATAGCGTTCGTGGAAACGGCCGAGCGGCTCGGGCAGACGGGCCGCGGCCGTGCTTTCCATCGCGCCCAGCCGCAGCACACCAGCGGGCCGGTCGGCCTGGACAGCGCCCGCCGCCTCCTGCGCCAGGGCCAGGATGCGCTCGGCGTAGCCGGCCAGGATGCGGCCGGCCGGCGACAGCTGCAGCCGCCGCTTCTCGCGCAGGAACAGGGCGACACCCAGCTTGTCCTCCAGGGCCTGGATGCGGGCCGTCACGCTCGACTGCGCACGGTGCAGCCGCTGCGCCGCCCGCACCACGCCCCCGGCCTGGACGACCGCCTGGAAAACCTGCAGGTCGGAAAACTCCATTCATCGTCCTTTCCGAATGTTTCGTTCGTGATAAATCGCTTTCGCGGAATTCTCATTGTTTCTAAAGTTCACCCGACAGCGCGACCTTTTCAGCAAGGAACCTCATGAAGATCGGACTCATCGGCACAGGCGTCATGGGCGAGCCCATGGCCAGGAATCTCAAGAAGGCGGGGCACGAGGTGGGGGTCTACAGCCGCAGCCCGGGGCGCTGCGAGGGCCTGCGCCAGCTCGGCATCGAGGTCGCGCCCACGGCCGACGCGCTGATCGCCGCCTCGCAGGCCACGATCCTGATGGTGCCGAGCCATGTGGAGGTGGACCAGGTGCTGCAGCGCTCTCCCGAGGGTGCGGTCCGGGCTCCGGTGAAGGGCAAGACGCTCGTGCTGATGGCCACCGTGGCGCCTGCCTACTCGGCGGCCCTCGGCGAGAGCCTCGCGCAGGCGGGCGCGCGCTACGTCGAGGCGCCCGTGTCGGGCTCGCGGCAGCCGGCCGAGGCGGCCCAGCTGGTGGTCCTGGCCTCGGCGGCCGAGGCCGCGCACATCGATGCGGTGCAGCCGCTGTTCGACGCCATCGGCAAAAAGACGGTGCGCTGCGGCCCGGTGCCCGGGGCCATGCGCATGAAGCTGGCCAACCAGTTGCTGCTGATCGCCTGCTTCGAGGCGATCTCCGAGGCCACGCATTTCGCGGCGGGCCTCGGGCTGGACGTTCAGCAATTCCTCGACATGGCGCAGGCTGGACCGCTGGCCAACGATGTCCTGCGTTCCAAGGTCGCCAAGCTCGTGGCCGACGACTTCACGCAGCAGGCGGCCATCCGCCACGTGGCCAAGGACATCGGCCTGGTCTGCGACGAAGCCGAGGCGCGCAAGCTGTGGCTGCCCATCGCGCGCGCCAACCGGGCACTGTTCAGTCAGGCCATGCAGGCCGGGCAGGCCGAGGACGACGCGATCGGCATCCTCAAAGTCCTGCGTCGCGGCCCGGTTGACGGGACGCCGCCATGAAGCCCCTGTTCAACATCGATCCCCGCACCGGCGAAGTGACGCTTGGCGGCCGTCGGTTCATTGCCAGACTGCGGGCGCAGGAGCTGCCTGCCGGCATGGCGCCCGGCACCTCCACCAGCCTCCAGCTTGGCCAGGTGCGTGCGGAGGTGACGGCTTGCATGAAGGAGGATGCGCTGGAAGGCTTGGTCCTCACGCTGGTGCCCAGGGACCAGGAGCTTTTGTCGGATGAGGCCTTCTACGGATCGGCCGACGAGCGGCACAGCTTTCATGAGCGGGCCCTCGAGGCGGCACTTGGAAAGCGTGAGGCCCGGCGCGTGTTCACCTGGGGCAGCACGCTCGTCGCCCGCGACAAGAGCGAGAACGTGCGCATCCACATCCGTTATGGGTCTGGCGCGTGAAGCGTTCCGGGGGCCTGCTTCGATCAGCTACCCCTTCACGTGCACCACCACACTGCCGGCCATCTTGTCGTGCCAGCCCTGCTTGTGGGCATCGAACGCCACCCACAGCAGACCGAGGCCCAGGGGCACCGTGGCGATGAAGTAGCCCAGGTAGCGGACGATGGACTGCCCCATCGACAGGGTGCCCCCGGTCTTGGCGTCCACGATCTTGATCGACACGGCCATCTTCCCCGGGGTGGCCTGCTTGGTGAGCCAGAAAATCACCGAACCCACCGCCGGCAGCACCCATGAAATGAGGAAATCCGCCGGGCCCGCGAAAAACTTCCCGCCGGGCTCCTGGTCGAAATAGGCCCAGCCATAGAACGCATACAGCAGCGGCCAGGTCACCAGCAGGATGCAGAGGGTGTCGATGAGGGCCGCCCCCACCCGGATCCAGAAACCGGCATAGCGGACGGTGGCGGGCTCGGCGGGACGGTCGGCCACCGCGGCCTGGGGTGGAGCAAAAGGATTGGTGCTCATGGTCGGATTCCGGAAAAGCAGGAAAGCAAGGGGACACCATGGTGCCATCAATCCCCGCCCCGCCCGCCAGGCCGGGCGAACAGGCTCTAAAATCCGGCACTTCATCCATTTCCACCCGCCGGCCCTGCCATGCCTTTGTTCTGGAAGCCTTACAAGTCCGACACCACCCAGTTCATCGAGGAACTGAAGGCCAAGCGCCCCACCCTGGAAGCCGAGCAGCGCGCCGGCCGCGCCCTGCTGTGGGACAAACAGATCGACCGCGAAGCCCAGGCCGAACAGCGCGCCGCACGCGTCCCCCAGCAACCCTACGTCTACCAGACGCAGTCGCACTGACCCCGCCCCGGCGGCTGATCCGACCGAACCGCGTCCCCAACCCGGAGCCCGCGCTTGACGATGATGGCCGCCCGCGAAGAAGCCGTTGCAGCCGACACCGCGGACGCCGCCGGCCTGCTGCCCAACGCCGAGGGGGTCGTGCTGCCCCCGTCCACCGACGAATCCACGCCCCAGGTGGTGGACAACGTGGCCCTGGCCCGGCTGTACGGCGAACCGCTGTTCGCCATGCCCCAGGACCTCTACATCCCGCCCGACGCGCTGGAGGTGTTCCTGGAGGCGTTCGAGGGTCCCCTCGACCTGCTGCTCTACCTCATCCGCAAGCAAAACTTCAACATCCTCGACATCCCCCTGGCCGACGTGACGCGCCAGTACCTGGCCTACGTCGACCAGATCCGCACGCGCAACCTCGAGCTGGCCAGCGAGTACCTGCTGATGGCCGCCATGCTGATCGAGATCAAGTCGCGCATGCTGCTGCCGCCTCGCAAGACCGCCGAAGGCGAGGAGGCCGAGGACCCGCGCGCCGAGCTTGTCCGCCGGCTGATCGAGTACGAGCAGATGAAGCTTGCCGCCGCGCGCCTGGACGCCCTGCCCGTGCTGGGCCGCGATTTCCTGCAGGCCCAGGTGCACATCGAGCAGTCGCTAGGCACCCGTTTCCCCGACGTGCACCCCGACGAGCTGCGCGAGGCCTGGGCCGACATCCTGCGCCGCGCCAAGCTCAACCAGCACCACACCATCAGCCGCGAACAGCTCAGCGTGCGCGAGCACATGAGCATCGTGCTGCGCACGCTGCAGGGGCACAAGTTCCTCGAGTTCGAGGCCTTGTTCGATGTGCGGCGCGGCGTGCCGGTGATGGTCGTGACCTTCATCGCCATGCTGGAGCTGTCGCGCGAGCGGCTGCTCGAGGTGTCGCAGGCCGAGGCCTTCGCCCCCATCTACGTTCGGCTGGCCTACCAACCGGCGTGACGCGACGCCCGCCTGCCGGCGCGCCCTGCTGTCTTTCTTCCTTCTTCTCCCCATCCTCTTTCTTGTTTCGGAAACCCATCCCATGACCTCCGTCCCCGCCGAGCGCAAACCCATGACGCTGCACAGGCTGCGCGAGATGCACCGGCAGCGCGAACCGATCACGATGCTGACCTGCTACGACAGCAGCTTCGCCCGCCTGCTGGACCAGGCGGGGGTCGACTGCATGCTGGTCGGCGATTCGCTGGGCATGGTGATGCAAGGTCACCGCAGCACCCTGCCCGTGAGCCTGGACGACATGGTCTACCACACGCGTTGCGTGGCCCGCGCCACCCAGCACGCCTGGGTGATCGGCGACCTTCCCTTCGGCAGCTACCAGGCCGGCACGGCCCAGGCGCTTCACAGCGCGACCGCATTGATGCAGGCGGGTGCGCACATGGTCAAGCTCGAAGGCGGCGGCTGGACCCCAGAGGTGGTGCACTTCCTGGTGCAGCGCGGCATCCCGGTGTGCGCCCACCTGGGGCTCACGCCGCAGTCGGTGCACGCGCTGGGCGGCTACCGCATCCAGGGCCGCACGGAAGACGCCGCCGCCACGCTGCTGTCGCATGCCACCGAGCTGGCCGACGCGGGCGCCGCCATGCTGGTGCTGGAGCTGCTGCCCTCGACCCTGGGGGCCGAACTCAGCAACAAGCTGCCCATCCCCGTGATCGGCATCGGCGCCGGCAGCGGCTGCAGCGGCCAGGTGCTGGTGCTGCAGGACATGCTGGGCATCACCCAGGGCCGCCTGCCCAAGTTCGTGCGCAACTTCATGCAGGGCCAGGACAGCGTGGAAGCCGCGGTGCGCAGCTACGTGGCCGACGTGAAGGGCCGCCGCTTTCCCGACGATGCCTTGCACGGCTATTGACGGCCATTGATGACCACCGAGGAAGGACCGAACGACGATGGACATCCTGCATGAACTGGGCGCCTTGCGGCAGGCGCTGGCCCGCCACCCGGACTGTGCTTTCGTGCCCACCATGGGCAACCTGCATGAAGGCCACCTGGCCCTGGTCCAACAGGCCCGCCAGCATGGGCTGCCGGTGGTAGTGAGCATCTTCGTGAACCGGTTGCAGTTCGCGCCTCATGAGGACTTCGACCGTTACCCCCGCACGCTCAAGGAAGATTGCGAGCAGCTCGCGGCCGCGGGTTGCGACCTGGTGTTCGCGCCATCCGAGGCGACGCTGTACCCCCACCCCCAGACCTGCAAGGTGCACCCCGACCCGGCCCTGGCCGACATCCTCGAGGGTGCCTTCCGGCCCGGCTTCTTCGTCGGCGTGTGCACGGTCGTGCTCAAGCTCTTCGCCTGCGTGCAGCCGCGCGTGGCGGTGTTCGGCGAGAAGGATTACCAGCAGCTGATGGTCATCCGCCACATGGTCGAGCAGCTGGCCCTGCCGGTCCAGATCGAGGGAGCGCCAACCCTGCGCGCCCCGGACGGGCTGGCGCTGTCTTCCCGCAATGCCTACCTCAGCGCGGCCGAGCGGGCCGAGGCCGTCGCGCTGCGCCAGGCGCTGCAGGCGCTGAGCCACCACGTCACGGTGCACCCTGGCGAGCGCGAGGCCGCCGAGGCGCAGGCCATGGCCACCCTGGCGCAACGCGGCTGGCAGCCGGACTACCTGACCGTGCGCCGCCGAGCCGACTTGCAAGTGCCCGCCGAAGGAGACCGTCCCGGCAACCTCGTGGCCCTGGGCGCCGCGCGGCTGGGCAAGACGCGGCTGATCGACAATCTTCCCTTTTAAAAAGCCTGGGGCGAGGTGCTGGCTGCCGGCACCAGGCGGTGCCCCCAGCCCCCCAGCTGGGCGATGCGCTGCACATAGTTCGACACGGGCATGCGCTGCAGGCGCTGCGCGTCGGAGACGACCGTGTCGCGTGCCGACTTGAGATTGAACTGCGCCAGGGCGACGCTCGGGCTGCCGGGGCCGCGCGGAAAACAGCGCTGGGCAGCGTCGTCCCACAAATCTTTCAGCAGTTCCCGGTCGTCCATCAGCTGCAGGTCGCCGCTGACCATCAGCTCCCTGCGCCAGGCTTCGTCCACGAACGAGAGTCGCACCGGGTGAGGATCCTTGAAGGCACGCAGCGCATCGGCGTGCGCCACGATCCACAGGCAGTTCTGCGGGTACTCCTCCATCAACGCGAAACGCCGGTCGATCCGCGAATCCATGGCATGGGACAAGGTGCCGATCTTGACGCGGTCCATCAGCTCGGAGCTCGTGGGCCAGTCGGACACGGATGGCAGCTTGGTCGCGCTGCCCGCAAGAAGGGTTTGGCTCGGGTTGGTGTTTGTTCTCATCGGGTTTCCTCAAGCTGACAAGCTTCCACTATTGCCCCTCGATGCCCACCCCGTCGTCAGCCTTGGCTGTGCCTGCAGGTCGGAAGCGACCTACAGGGCCGGACGAGGCCTGCACGCTGTCGGACGGGGCCGACCTCCCGTCCAGCCCTCCACCGATGGCCGGCCCTCCTGAGGCCTCCCACACTGGCCTCGCGCAAACGGCGGGTGTCTGCCGCCGCTCCGATCAACCTCAAACCAGCCGAAAGGAATTCATCATGCTCAAGTGGGCTCTGATTTTTGCAGTGATCTCCATCGTTGCGGGTGTCCTGGGCTTCACCGGTGTCGCAGCCGGCGCGGCCGGCGTGGCCAAGGTGCTGTTCGGCGTGGCCCTGCTGGTCTTCCTGGCCCTGATCACGATGGCCCTTCTGGGAATCAGTGTGTTGAAAGACTAGGGCCTGTTCACACGTGTTCCGGCTCAGGTCATTTCTCTCCGCTTCCCGGTGCCTTCCTTGTCGCGGGCGCCGCGCGTCCTGGCTGGGCCTGCTCCTGCTGCTGGGCGCTTGCGCGGTCTCCACCTCACTGCCCGGGCGCGCCGACCCCTCACAGCTCGAGCGGCCACCACCGGTTGAACAGGTCGCCCACAAGGTCAGCGTCAAGAACGCCGGCGGCCGCCTCGGGCCCGCAGCCCGCACGGCCTTGCTGCGGCGCCTGAGCGAGCAGGGTTACCCGTCATTGCTCCAGCGACAGCTCGCCGCCATGGCCGCGGCGCCGAGCGCGGCAGGCCAGGAGGTCGAGTTGTACGAGGGCAATGACGTGCGCCTGTTGCTCGACGGGCCCGCCACCTTCCAGGCGATGTTCGAAGCCATCGAGCAGGCGCAGCACCTGATCTTCCTCGAGAGCTACATCATCGAGGACGAGGGGGTGGCACAGCACCTGGCCGAGCTTCTCAAGAAGAAGCAGGCCCAGGGCGTCGGGGTGGCGGTGATCTATGACGCGGTGGGCTCGATCGGCACCGACCGCGCCTACTTCGAGGACCTGGAGCGCGCCGGCATCCAGGTGTGCCAGTTCAATCCCCTGAACCCCCTGGTGTTCACCAGCTACGGCCGCATCACCCACCGGGACCACCGCAAGATCCTGGTGACCGATGGGCAGGTGGGCTTCACCGGCGGCATCAACATCAGCAGCGTCTACACCTCCGGCTCTGTGGGGCGCAGCAGCGGTGGCGGTGGCCGTCGCCACCCCGGCCATCATGTGGATGACGGCTGGCGGGATACGCAGGTGAGGATCCGAGGCCCGGCGGTGGGGGCCCTGGAGGCGCTGGTGCGCGACACCTGGGCCCGCCAGTCCTGCCACGGCACCCTGCCCGCGCCCAGCCCCGCGCGCGCGACGGTGGTCGCGCAGCCGCAGGTGGTGCGCATCGTTGCCGCCAGCCCGGACGACGAGGTCAACCGCATCTACAGCCTGCTGCTGACCTCGATCGACGCCTCGCAGCGCAGCGTGTACCTGACGATGGCCTATTTCGCGCCGGGCGACGACATGATCGACGCCTTGTGCGACGCCGCGCGGCGCGGCGTGGACGTGCGTCTGGTGCTGCCCTCGATCAGCGACTTCTCCCCCGTCCTCCACGCCGGACGCCATCACTACGAAAAGCTGCTGGAGGCCGGCGTGCAGCTGTTCGAGTTGCGCGATGCCGTGCTGCACGCCAAGACCGCGGTGATCGACGGCGTGGTCTCCACGGTGGGCTCCAGCAACATGGATTGGCGCAGCTTCGCGAGCAACAGCGAGGTCAACGCGGTGGTCGTCGGCCAGGACTTCGGGGCCGCCATGGAAAAGACCTTCCGCGCCGACATGGCCGCCTCGACGCCGATCCGCCTGGCCGAGTGGCGCGAGCGGCCCCTGTGGCAGCGCACCAAGGAAGCCATGGCGAGTCTGTTCGAGCGCTGGTGGTAGAGATCCCGGGCGGCCGGCCGGGGCCGCGGCGCCGTCCTACAGCGCGGGGTTTGGTTCTCCGATGGCCCGACAGCAGGCCCCCTCGTAGTCTGCAGGCAGCGGTTGCCGAAGACCGCGGTTTCACAACCAACCATCTTTGTCCAACTCCAAGGAGATTCTCATGTTGATCCAACGCATCGCTCTCGCTTCCCTGGTCGCGTTCGGCGCCCTGCAAGCACTGCCCAGCCACGCGGCCTCCCCGTCCGGTCCGGAGACCGTCGGGTCCTACATCGACGACTCCGCCATCACCACGTCGATCAAGGCCAAGTTCGTGCAGGACAAGAGCGTCGACGCCTCGTCCATCAGCGTGGAAACCATGAAGGGCACCGTGCTGCTGTCCGGCTTCGCCAAGAACGAGCGTGAACGCGCCCAGGCCGAAGCGCTGGCCCGCAGCGTCAAGGGCGTGCAGGCCGTGAACAACCGCATCGTCCTGCGCAACGCCGACAAGTCGGAGTAAGAACTCCCCTTCCCCACCTTCTCACGCCCGCTTTTACAGCGGGCGTTTGTCTACAGGGCCTGCAGCCAGGTCAGGCCACAGCGCGTGCAGGGAAAGCACTTGACATCCTCTCGTCCTCAGCCCAAGGCTGGCGCTGGTGCGCAAAGTACATGAGGGCCGTGTGAAAGGCACAGCGCTGGCCTCCCCGCCCGGCGACGCGCGGCTTCGTCCAAGGGTGCTCAGGCCAGTCGTTGGGACGGCGCCTTCGTCTTGGCCCCCAGCTTGAAGCCGATCATGGCGCGCAGCTTGTTGGGCACCACCGGCTTGATCAGCAGGTGGAAGTCATGCTCCTGCGCCTCCTTCTCCTGGTGCAGCATGCTGCTGCCCGTGACGATGATGGCCGGAACGTGGGCGTGCAGGTGCTGGCGCACCACCTGGATGGCCTCGGTGCCGGTGGAGCCGCTGTCAAGGCGATAGTCCACGATGAGCAGGTCGGGACGCTGCACCGTCCCGCTCTCCAGCCAGGCCTCCACGGCTGGCATGCCGTCGAACGACAGCACCATCGCGCCCCAGCCGCGCAGCAGCACCTCCAGCCCCGTGCGCACCGCCGACTCGTCCTCCACGATCAGGATCACCCGCCCGTCCAGCGTCAGCCCCGGCGGCCCCGTCCGTGGCTGTGCCGCCGGCGGCGGCGCCGAGATCCTGCCCAGCGGCAGCCTCACACTGAACACCGTCCCATGGCCGCGGCGCGAACTCAGCGACAGCGGTGCCTTCATCAGCTGCGTCAACCGGTGCACGATCGACAGCCCCAGCCCCAGCCCCTTGCGCTGCTCCTCCGTCTCCGCCCGCTCCCTCGGCACCTGGTAGAACTCCTCGAAGATCCGCTGCTGCTCCGCCTCGGCGATCCCCATCCCCGTGTCCCACACCTGCAGCAGCACCTCCTGCCCCCGCCGCCGCGCGCTCACCAGCACCGTCCCGTCCTGTGTGTAGCGGATCGCGTTCGACACCAGGTTGCGCATGATCCGCTCCACCAGCAGCGGGTCCGCGTGCACCACCTGCCGGTCTCCCCTCAGCCTCAGCGCCAGCCCCTTCTCGAACGCCATCGGCTCGAAGTTCAGCCTCAGCTTGCGGAAGATGTCCCCCACCTCGAACGGCTGCGGCGTCACCGTCACCACGCCCGTGTCCAGCCGGCTGATGTCCAGCAACTCGCTGAACAACCCGTCCAGCGCGTCCACCGAGCTGTTGATGCTGTTCACCAGCTGCGCCACCTCGCCGTCATGCGTCTTCTGCCTCAGCGCCTCCGCGAACAGCCCCATCGCGTGCAGCGGCTGGCGCAGGTCGTGGCTGGCCGCCGCGAAAAACTGCGTCTTCGCACGGTTCGCCACCTCCGCCACCCGCCTCGCCTCCTCCGCCGCCTGCTTCTCCACCCTCAGCTGCGCCAGCAGCTCGTCCGTGCGCTCCTGGAGCTCGAGCACGCGCCGCAGGGCCTGGCGGTAGTTGCGTGCCAGCAGCACCGTCATGGTCAGGCTCAGCAGCAGGATGACCGCCAGCTCATAGCTGTAGACCTCTCCCTCGACGACGATGCGCACGATCAGGGGCACGCAGCACAGACCCACGAAGCTGAAATAGATGCGCGGCTGGGAGGCCAGCACCGGCACCACCACCACCGCGAAGGTGTAGACGATGACGATCAGGCCGGTCTGCTGGATGGCGCCGCCCAGTGGGTAGAACACCCAGGCCGTCAGCCCCCAGAGCGCGCTTGCGCTCAGGCTGCCGAGGTTCCAGTAGTTGCGCCAGCGCGCCCAGTCGGCCTCGTCGTGCATCACGACGCGCTGGAAGCGCAGCTTCATGCTCACGCGCGTGCACCACATCACCAGGCAGATGCCCAGCCAGGGCAGCAGCACCGACCAGGGCGCCACGTGCCAGAACAGGTAGGTGACGACCAGGATGGCCGTCAGATGACCGGCCAGGGTGGCAGGCATGAAGGTGTAGGCGCTCATCACCTCCTCGGGCAGCGTGCGCAAAGGCAGCGACCGTGCGGACAGCCGCGCCAGGGCGCGCTGCGCCGACGCAAGCCAGGGCGAAGCAGGAGAGGTCACGCGGCGTCCCAGCCCGGCTTACTCTTCTTCCTCCGCGTGCGTCGCCTTGCGCCACGAGGCGGAACGCTGCGGGATGGACATCTGCCCCACCGCCAACACGGCCTGGGTGCGCGAGCTCACGCCCAGCGCACGCAGCACCGCCGCCACGTGATCCTTGACGGTCTCCACGGAGAGCTTGAGTTCACGGGCGATCATCTTGTTGGGCTGACCTTGCAGCAGCAGGGACAGCACGTCGGTCTGGCGCGGCGTCAGGCCCAGGGAGTCGAGGTCGGGTTGCGGGGGCAGCGGGTCGTCGATGCCGCCGCCCAGGATGTTGTTGGTGTCGGTGGCGCGGCGCGAGCCGTGCTCGGTCACGCCCAGGTGCATGGAGGGCACGTAGATGCCGCCCGACATCACCATGTGCAGGGCCTCGAACAGCGTCTCGTTGCTGGAGCGCTTGGGCACGAAGCCCATGGCCCCGAGGTCGATGGAGCGGATCACGTCGCTGCTGCGGTCGGAGGCGGAAATCACGACCACCGGCAGCGCGGGGTAGGTGGCGCGGAATTCGGTCAGCACATCGAAGCCGCTGGCGTCGCCCAGGTGCAGGTCCAGCAGCACGAGGTCGAAGCCCTCCGACTCGGCCAGGATCTCGCGCGCCGTCTTGGCACTGCCCGCGGTGACCACCTGAACGTGCTCGCCAAGGCCTTGGATCACAGTCTCGAGGGCGGCCAGGATCAGGGGGTGGTCATCGATCAACAGGACTTTCATGGATTTTTTTCTCTCCCAGGCGGTCGGCGCAGACCCGACATGGTAACTGAGCGCAAGACCTTCCAAAATTCCCCAAAACAGCTCAAGACGCCGGATCCAGCCCGCTCCAGCAGCGCGGCTCACCATCCAGGTGCCGCACCCGGCCGTCCGGCTCGATGCACAGCCGGCCTTCGAGCGCCCAGCGCACCGCGCGCGGCACCATGCGGTGCTCCTGGCGCAGCACGCGCTCGGCCAGGGTGTCGGGCGTGTCTGAGGCCAGCACCGGCACGACGGCCTGGGCGATGATGGGGCCGTGGTCGAGCTCGGGGGTCACGAAGTGCACGGTGGCCCCCGCCACCTGGCAGCCCGCCTGCAGGGCCCGTTCGTGGGTGTGCAAACCCGGGAAGGCCGGCAGCAGGGAGGGATGGACGTTGATCAGGCGCCCCTCGAAGCGCTGCACGAAAGCGGGCGTGAGGATGCGCATGAAGCCGGCCAGCGCCACCACGTCCGGCTGGTGGCGCGCCACCTCCTGCGCCAGCGCCGCGTCGAAGGCCTCGCGGTCGGCGTAGGCGGTGTGGTCAACCACGGCGGTGGGCAGGCCCTGCGCCCGCGCGAACGCCAGCCCGGCCGCCTGGGGCCGGTTGCTGATGACGGCGGCGATGCGCGCGTTCCAGCCTTCCGCGGCGCAGGCCTGTACCAGGGCCTGCATGTTGGAGCCGCGGCCTGAAATCAGGATGACCAGGTTCTTGGGGGCGGGTGTCGGGGTCGCGGCGGGCGGCGGCAGCGGTGTCTGGGAACTCATGGGGGCGGAAGGTGGTGCGAAGGGGCCGAAGTTTAGAGCGTCGCGCACCCTGAGGGCCTAGGCGCGGCGCCGGCCCCCCACCTACAATCATCGCCTTCCCCCTTGAGCCCTCCATGAGTCCAGCCACTGCCCCGTCCGCCTCTGCGTCGCCCGCTTCCTCCAACCGCGTCCTGTCCGGCATGCGTCCCACCGGTGCCCTGCACCTGGGCCACTACCACGGCGCATTGAAGAACTGGGTGCGTCTGCAGGCGGACTACGAGTGCTTCTATTTCGTCGCTGACTGGCACGCCCTGACCACCCACTATGAAAGCCGCGAGGTGGTGGGTCGCAACGTCTACGACATGGTGGTCGACTGGCTCGCGGCCGGCCTTGACCCCGAGAAGGCCACGCTCTTCATCCAGAGCCGCCTGCCCGAGCATGCCGAGCTGTTCACGTTGCTGTCGATGGGCACGCCGCTGGCCTGGCTGGAGCGCATGCCAACCTACAAGGACCAGATGGAAAAGCTGAAGGACCGCGACCTGGCGACCTACGGCTTCCTCGGCTATCCCCTGCTCCAGGCGGCCGACATCCTGATCTACAAGGCGGCCTTCGTGCCCGTGGGCGAGGACCAGGCGCCCCACGTCGAGATCACCCGCGAGGTGGCGCGGCGCTTCAACCACCTCTACGGGCGCGAGGCCGACTTCGACGCCCAGGTGCAGGCCAGCCTGAAGAAGCTGGGCAAGACCGAGGCCAAGGCCTTCGAGGCGGCCCGCAAGGCCTTCCAGGAGACCGGGGACGCGGCCGCACTGGCGCGGGCCGAGCAGCTGGTCGCGGACTGTGGCTCGCTGGGCCAGCAGGACCGCGAGCGGCTCAACGGCCACCTGCGCGGCACCGGCCGCACCATCCTGCCCGAACCGCAGGTGCTGCTGACCGAGAACAGCAAGCTGCCGGGGCTGGACGGCGACAAGATGAGCAAGAGCTACGGCAACACCATCGCCATGCGCGAGGAGCCGGCCGAGGTCGAGCGCAAGATGAAGCGCATGCCGACCGACCCGCAGCGGGTGCGCCGAACCGACCCGGGCGATCCGCAGCGCTGCCCGGTGTGGCAGTTCCACAAGGTCTACAGCCCCGCCGAGACCCAAGCCTGGGTGGTGCAGGGCTGCACGACGGCGGGCATCGGCTGCCTGGAGTGCAAGCAGCCGGTGATCGAGGCCGTGATCAAGGAACAGGCGGTGTGGCGCGAGCGGGCCGAGGGCTACCTGAGCAATCCCAAGCAGATCCACTGGATCATGGAAGTGGGCACCGAGCGCGCCCGCGCCGTGGCCCGCGAGACCATGCGCGAGGTGCGTGACGCCATGGGCCTGAGCTACTGAGCCGCGGGGCCGGGCAGACCGAAGGAGGCACCGGGCGTGGCGCAGGTTCACATCACGGACGTCGAGTCGGCGATCAACTGGTGGCGCGCGCGCAAGCCTTCGCCCGATGGCATCAGCGCCTGCGAGGAGGTGCGCGCCCTGGCCACCGCCTACGCCTTGATGGTCTACCGGCACGAGCACTACTGGGACGAGCGGCTGTTCAGCCCGGAGGCGATGGCCGCCTGGCTGGCCTGGTACGAGAGCATGCCCGACACCCCCTGCATCGCGATCTGCTCCACCAGCCAGGGGGATGCGGTGTGCAAGGGCTGCGGCCGCACCGAGGCCGAGGTGCAGCACTGGACGAGCATGTCCCCCACGGAAAAGCGCGCCACCTGGCGCCGCATCACCGCCCAGGGCACCGCCTGGCGCTTCAACCGGTATGCGGAGCGGGCCCGGGAAGACAAGGACCGGGACAAGGCCTAGCCCCAGGCTTTTCTTCTTCCCCGGCACGGCCCACTCGCGCAGTCGCCGCTCACCGTCCAAGCCAGCCCGCATGCGGCCCCGCACGGCACGCAGCCGGCTCGACGGGCGATTTTGGCGGAACCCACGTAGAGGTAATCTCCAGACAGCGCGGCGCGATTCTGCGCATTTAATGCCGCACTGGCTGCCGACCGGGCCAGTGCGCTTGACGCCACGAGCGTTCAACATGGCCCGACGATCGGGGCGCCTCGTCGCGGCATCCCGGACACATGTCGATGTCCCGCCTGATCTGGAACCCGGCTGGTCGGTCGTTCACCCATTACATCGCCATGATTGAACGCAAGCCCCCTCTTCCCCGGAACCGGCCGTCCGCGCCGCAGCAACTGGCTGCGCCTCCGCAGCGCCCCAGCGACGAGAGAATGGAATTCCGGCCGGACGGCAGTCCGCAGGGGCGCTTCGTCGAGGCGGCGCTGGACGCTTTCAACATCCGGATGCAGCAGACGCGCGCCGAGCGCGAGCTGGTCCATGCGATCCACAACGGCGAGGCGGCACAGTTGCTGCGCGGCGTGCGTGATGAACGGCAACGCCGCGAGAAGCAGGACGAGATCGAACACCTCGGCGCCTTGCTGCTGCGCGAGCAGGCCGCCTGCGAGACCCCAGACCGCCTCATCTGCCGCAACATGGCCCGCTCTCTCCTGGACGGCCCCCATCCCATCGACGCCAAGCTCGGCGTGCTGTGCCTGCTGCTGGCGCAGGACCACGCGCAGGCGCTGGTCGCTGCCCTCAAGGCCTACGACACGGCAATGGCTGGGCAGGGCCAGGCCCCGCTCGACGTGGACCACCACCTCATCCATGCCATCGTGGCCGCCGCCGCGCTGGGACAGCCGGTGGATGAGCTGGCCCGGCTCGAGCACCAGCTCTACGTGCTGGAGGCCGAGACCCTCGCTGCCGCCCTGATGCCCCTGCGGCCCGCGGCCCTGGCGACGATCGCTCGGAACCTCGAGCCGCTGTCCGCGCTGTCGCTGTTCGCCTGGATGCGGGCGACGCCCTGGCAAGCAGTGCTGACCACGCTGCGGCGGCTGCCTCCCGGCCAACTCGTCCTGGCCGAGGAATGCCACCAGGTGCGACGGTGCCTGGAAACAGCCGTGGCCGCCCCGCAGGGGCTGGCCCCGCGGGAGGAAGCCTCCTTGCACCAGGTGCTGGCGCGTGTGCTGCTGCGCGGCATGGCCGTGCCTGCGGCGCTGCACGAGGTGCAGAAATGCAGGCGCCTGGGCTGCGAGGCCGACACGCTGCGCAACGACCCCTTCCTGCACAAGCTGCAGGAGTACCCGGACTATGACGCGATCCTGGGCGGATGAGGGCCCGGCCTACCCCACCTCCGTCACCCGGGGGACGCCCAGCACGAAGCAGGTGCCCCCGCCGGGTCGGTCTTCGCAGCGCACATGGCCCTGGTGGTGGGCAGCGATCTGCTTGACCAGGCTCAGGCCCAACCCCACGCCGCCGGCCTTCTCGGCATGGCCCGGCAGCCGATAGAACGCCTCGAAGATGCGCTCGCGCTGGTCGGCGGGCACCCCGTCGCCGCGGTCGCACACCTGCACCACCGCCTCGCTGCCTTGCGCACGCACAAACACGTCCACCCGCCCTCCGCCGTAGCGGCGCGCGTTCTCCAGCAGGTTGCGCAGGGCGCGGCGCAGCAGCCGCTCATCCCCCACCACCAGCACCGCGTCCTGGCCGGCCTGCCACGAGGTGACCAGCTCGCCGCCGCCCAGGCGGGCCAGTTCCTCGGCAGCCAGGGCCTGCAGGTCGACCAGGTCGGTGGGCCGGGTCTGCACGGCGTCCAGGCGGCTGGCCAGCAGCACCTCCTCCACCAGGGCATCCAGCTCGGCGATGTTGGTGTGGATCTCGTGCTTGAGCTGCTCGCGCTGGGACGGCCCCGCCTCGTCGAACAGGGAGACGGCCATCTTCATGCGCGCCAGCGGCGAGCGCAGCTCGTGGCTGGCGTTGGCCAGCAGGCTCTGGTGCGAGCGCACCAGGCGCTCGATGCGTTCCGCCGCCTCGTTGAAGCTGGCGGCCACCGCGGCCAGCTCGTCGCGTCCCGTGACCTGGACACGATGGCTCAGCTCACCGGCACCGAAGCGCTCGGCCCCCTGCTTGAGCAACTGCAGGCGCCGCGTCAGGGCGCGCACCACCGGCCAGGTGCCGGCGGCCACGCCGAGCAGCAGCAGCATCAGCACCACGACCAGGCTCACGCCGCGCTGCCAGGCCGGCGCATCCGGCCCGGCCAGCCAGGGGATAACGGCCGCCGGCAGGGGCGGATGGCGCCTGACACTGCCGGCGGCGGCCGCCGAGGGCGACAGCGGCTCGGCCGGGCGCTCGCCATCCATCTCGCGCACCGCCGCCCGCACCACCGAGGGGTTCAGGCCCGAGCGCAGGATCCACAACACCCGGCCATCGCGCAGACGCACCTCGAAAGGGATCAGCCGTCCGCTGCGCAGCCGCCGCTCGAACGTCTCCGAGGCCGCGATGCGCTCCCCTGCGCTGCTGTCCAGCGCCAGCGGTACGCGCAGGCGCTGCGACCAGTCGCGCAGCGAGGCGGCCTGCTCGGCCAGCGGCGCGTCGACCGGCGGCAGCGAATGCTGGATCAGGTCGCCCCAGGCTTCCATGCGGTCCAGCATCACCGCGTCGGCGTGCCCGCGCTCGTTGTCGATGTGGCGTTGGAACACCCAGGCCGATCCGAGGGCGAACAGCAGCAGCACCGCCACGAGGGTCAGGTAGATGCGCAGGGTCAGGGTCTTCATGCGGTCCTCAGGCGGCCTCGCCGTCCTGCTTCTTGGCGAAGACGTAGCCGAAGCCGCGCAGGGTGAGCACGCGCTTGGGCGCCTTGGGGTCGTCCTCGATGACCGCGCGGATGCGCGAGATGTGCACGTCGATGGAGCGGTCGAAGGCCTCCAGGGGCTCACCGCGCAAGGCGTCCATGATCTGGTCGCGCGACATCACGCGGCCCGGGTTGCGGGCCAGCACCACCAGCAGGTCGAACTGGTGGCTGGTGAGGTCGCAGGGCTTGCCGTCCAGGCGGGCCAGGCGCTCGCCGAGGTCGATCTCGAGGCGGCCGAAGCGCAGCACCTCCTCGGGGGCCGGAGCCACGGTGCGGCGCAGCAGGGCCTTGAGGCGCGCCAGCAGCTCGCGCGGCTCGAAGGGTTTGGGCAGGTAGTCGTCGGCGCCCAGCTCGAGGCCGACGATGCGGTCCAGGGGCTCGCCGCGCGCCGTCAGCATCAGCAAGGGGATCTGGCGGTGGCGCGGGTCGGCACGCAGTTCGCGGCACAGGTCCAGGCCATCGCCGTCGGGCAGCATCAGGTCCAGCACCAGCGCCTCGGCCGGCGGCGAGGCGGCCAGGCACTGGCGGGCCTGGGCCAGCGAGCCCGCCACCTCGACCTCGAAGCCGGCGACGTTCAGGTAGTCGCGCAGCATGGCCGACAGGCGGGCGTCATCGTCGATCAGGAGCAGGCGGGTGTTCATGGTCATCCATCAGTCAATGAAGTCGTTCTTCGCGCCGAGCCCATGGCAAGGCGGCGGCTGATTGTGAATCAGCCGCCGCCTCGTGCCTGCCGGGCTGCGCGTCAGCCCCCGTGCTCGGGCTGTGCCCCCGATGCCGGGGCCCCCGGCATGCCCTGGCGCGGACCGTGGCCGTGGCGCGCCATGTGCTCACGCCGCGCCATGCGGTCCTTCATCTGCTGGGCCAGGCGGGTGCGCTGCTCGGGCGTAAGGACCTTGGCCATCTCGATGAAGGCCGCGCTCATGCGTTTGGACAGCTGTTCATGCTGCGCCAGCATCTGCTGCCGGTTCTGCTCGATCTGCGCCTCGTCGATGACGGGGGCGGACAGCAGGGCCAGGTTCTTCTCCATCAGCGCACGGTGGGCCTGGTGCAGGCTCTTCAGGTCGGGCAGCAGGGATTGGGCGATCTGGCCGATCTGCTGGCGCTGCTCGGGCGTGGCATTGACACCGTCCAGCATGCGGGCCATGCGCTTCGGGCTCCACATGCCGCCGGGATCCGGGCCATCATGGGGCTGCGCCATGGCGGGCGCGCTGAACGCCAGCAGCACGCTCGTGGCCAAGGCCATCCAGCCCGCCGCAAGGCGGCCTAGCTTGCGTGGACTCGTCAGGTTCGGGTGGGAGGGCAGTGTCAGGTTCATCATCACGAGACCTTGGGGGAAGTTGAACGATGACGGAATCTTGCAAGGCCAGCGTCAACCCGCTGTGAGCCGCAGGTAAAGAAACGTGTCGGCCCCTGGTCTCACCCGGTACCCGCCTCACTCACCTCCGTCCTGGGGGAAGGAAGGGATGGGCCATTGCAGCAGCTCGGCCGCTCGCGCCACCACCCAGCCGGCCTCGGCGGCACTGAGCGTGTCGGGCGTGGCCAGCAGGCCGGCGTGGCAGCGCTGCAGCACCGCCTCCTCGGGCAGGTCGTCCTTGAAGCTCAGGTCCTTGCACCAGCCGGCCACGCCGTGGGCCAAATCCTCACAGATGTCGTAGCGCGTCTCGATGACGGCGCGGGCCTCGAAGGGCCGGCCGTTGCGGCAATACAGGGCCATGAAGGCTGGAGGGACTTCGATCTGGTTGTGTTCGTACATGGGATGGGCTCCTTCGCTCCTCGGTCATTCATTCACTTCGTTGGGGGCCGACGCCAGGATTCACCCACGAATGCCCCATGGTTTTCGCCCCAGGGGGCACGGGCGTGAGCATACTCACCTCTTTCTGGCGCCGGTGCGACATGTCGCGACTCGGCAGGATCGGCTGCACGCCGCCCCGTCCAGACCAGGCCATCGGCCCATGCAGTTGTTGGAAGAGCCCACCCCTCAGGAGACCTCATCATGACCACTCGCCACGCCGTGCTCTGGATCGACCCCGACAGCGCCCAGCTGCGGCAGTTCGACGCTGAACATGTCGAGGTCGACACCGTGCGACCGCCCGACGAAGGCCCCCAGGGGATGAACGCCCGGCATGCCTATTTCGACGAGGTGTGCGAGACCCTGGAAGGCATCCGCGAGATCCTGGTGGCAGGTCTGGAGCCCACCCTGTCGGCCTTCCGGCACCACGCCCTGGTCTACCACCCCTCGATCGCCCAGCACCTGGTGGCCTTCGAGGCCATGGAGCCGCTCAGCGAGAACCAGCTGCTGGCCCATGCCCGGGAGTTCTTCGCCCAGCACGACCTGCCGGAAGAATCCCTCCCCACCGCTTGAAGCGCCCCCAACGCGCAAGGCTGCCCACGGTTTCTGTGGGGAAGCATTGCACCGGGCACCTCGCGCCCTTCCCTTCCTACGCTGCCTTTTGAACGGCTCGCCAGCCTCCCAGCCTCCTGAAGATGCGCGCTTGGCCACGCTTTGGCTGACAGCGGACAGCATGCAGCAACTCTTCTTTACCTTGCGCAACACGCGATCTGGTCAACAGGCTGGGGCGGTGGGCGTTGTCTGAGCAGCTGTTCTGTTCTTCGCAGACAGCATCAACCCACCAAGGAGTTCTCGCAATGAAAAATCACCTGATCGCTGCCGCAGTTCTGTCACTGGTTTCCCTGGGCGCCATGGCGCAGAGCCCCGCCGGCACCCTTCAGCGCGACGTGAACCAACAGAACCGCATCGAACAGGGTTTGCAAAGCGGCAGCCTCAACACCCGTGAGGCCGCAGCACTTGAGAAGGAACAGAGCCACGTGGAGAAGATGCAAGCCAACGCCTTGAAGGACGGCAAGGTGACGCCCGCCGAACAGGCCCGCCTGGACAAGGCGCAAGACAAGGCCAGCCACGACATCGCCACCGCCAAGCACAACGGCGTCAATGGCGATCCCCTGTCGGGCTCGTCGCAACGCATGCAGGCCGACGTGCAGCGCAACGTGAATCAGCAACAGCGCATCGAGAACGGTGTGAAAGACGGCTCGCTGACCAACCATGAAGCGGCCAAGCTGGAACGTGGCCAGGCCCATGTCGACCGCAAGGAAGCCGCCGCGGGCCGCGATGGCCACGTGAGCGCCGCCGAGCAGGCCCGCGTGCAACACGCCGAGAACCGCCAGAGCCGCCACATCCACAACCAGAAGCACGACGCCCAGGTGCGCTGATCGCCTGACGGCCTCCTGAGTGTCGGCGCGGCTCCCGGTTGGAGCCATGCACCGGCGCCAGGCGCCGAAGACCGGGTCACCTGACTTTCCAACCTCACGAGACGATGAACACCCAACAACTCATTTCCGAATTTCTTGCTTCCGACCACGGTGCGCAGGCCACCCAGGCGCTGGCGGCGCAGGACATCGGCGAAGCGGACGCACAGCGTCTGCTGCACCATGCGGTCGGCGCAGCCGCCGACCATGTCGAGGCGCACCACGCCGGCTTGCTGGGCGAGCATCCCGGCAGGAACTTCTTCGCCGCGTTCGCCGCCGGGCTGGTGCGCGGGGACGGCTTCTTCAAGTCGCTGGCGGATGGCGGCGAAGGCGTGATCATCGGCCGCATGGCCGAGGCCATGGCGGCACGCACCGGCATGGACGCCGGGAGCACCTCCACGATCGCCGCCACGCTCACGCCCTATGTGCTGGGCTTCCTGAAACAGCGCCTGGGCTGAGCTCGCGCCCACCCTCTGTCTTCAAGGCGCGGGCTGGAAGGTGAAGGACTTGGTGAAGGCGCTGCCATCGACGGTGCCTGTCACCGTCACCGTGTAGCCCACCCCGACGGCGAGTGGCGCGATGGGAACCATGAAGAACTCGTGACGGCCCAGCTGGCCGGCGGGGTCGTTGCCCATCGTCAGGGAGCGGAAGGCCAGCGCCGCACCGTCGGACTGCCGGGTGATCGACGCCGAGCTGACCGCCAAGGTGCTGCCCTCGTCCGCCCGGAAGTACACCGGCGTGCCGTAGCGCAGGGCACGGTCGGTGACGTCGGGGAAGGGATTCGGGGATTCGGTGGCCGGCTGGAAGTCGGCCCTGACGTGCTGGGCCCCCTGGCACGGATAGCTGGCCACGGCGCGGCTGCCGAGCCGCTGCGGCAGGTCGCCGGTGAAGGCGCTCAGGCTGCCGAATTCGAACACCTCCAACTCGGCGCTGGCGGCGCGGCTGGCGCCCACGCCGCCCACGCGGCCGGGGAACACCGCGCCGGTCAGGTGGTAGACGGTGCCCAGCAGCGCGCGCATCGCGGTGGCGCCGCGCGCTTCGTTCAGCAGCAGGCGATCGGCCGTGCCCGGGCTGCGGGACAAAGCCTCGCCGCTCAGGATCTCGTCGATCGCCACCGGCCGAGTCGACAGGCCTTGCGCCGTGGCACGCTCCAGGCCGTTGCGGCCGGTGAAGCCGGGGCGGGCTGCGTCTTCGTCGTGGCCAACCTGCAGCCTGCCCAACGCCACCGAATAGGCGCTCAGGTAGCTGGCATGGGCGGCGCTGGCCGCATCGAGGCGGCTGTCCTGCTGCAGGACGCCGAAGCCGCAGGTGGCGCGTTCGGTCATCCAGACGTTCCAGGCGCCCCGCTCCACCGAGCCGGCGGCATAGCTGGCCGGGGTCGCGACCGTGACGAGGTCGGGGTTGGCGGGTGCGGGCACCGGGCCGGGTGCCGGCGCCGGGGCCAGCA
>CBINPE010000052.1:0-29141 GCA_966252435.1 uncultured Burkholderiales bacterium
GACTTCAAACGTGGGGGCCGCAGGCCGGTCCCGCCTGGTTCACGCGACACTGCGGTCTTGCCGCACAAACCACACGACCATCGGAGCTTCCCATGCCAGACGAGCCAGATTCCCTGCCCCGCGTGACCGCCATCCGACCCGCCCGCGAGGTGGCCACGCTGCAGCGCCTGCCGTACTTCGTGGGCATCTGCGGCGCCAGCGCGGGTGCGCGCGGGCTGTCGATGCACCTGGTGGTGATCCCGCCTGGCGCGCGCTCCGAGCCCCACCTGCACGAGGGTCACGAGACAGCGATCTATGTGCTGCAGGGGCGTGTCGAGACGTGCTACGGCGAGGGGCTGGCGCAGCGCGTCGTCAGCGAGCCGGGCGACTTCCTGTTCATTCCGCCCGGGGTGCCGCACGTGGCCATCAACCTGAGCGAGACCGAGCCGGCACGGGCCGTCGTGGCCCGCAACGATCCCGCGGAGCAGGACCGCGTCAGGCCCTACGTGGCTGCCTGAACGCCCGCGAGAGAGAAGCGGACGGCGGGAGGGAAAGGAAGAGAGAGGAGAAGGGGAGGGCAGGCTGCCGGCTCAGCGACGCAGCCGCGCGACACCTGTCTCGTCGCGGCGTGCTTTCAATTCCTCGAAGGAGCCGAAGTCCTCGTCGGGCGGAATGCTTTGCACCATCTCGTCGACCACCTCGGCAATGACCGGCGTGTCGGCCAGCTCCGAGAGCGAGGACCACTTCATCGCCCGCTTGGCCAGGTGGCGCTGCTCCAGCACGGAGAAGACGTCCTTGAGCACCCGCACTTGGGCCGCACGCTCCACAGGGCGGTCGGAGAGCTTGAGGTTCTCGAACAAGGAGTTGGCAAACAGGGACATGGTCATGCTCGCTTTGTCGGATCTGTCCCCCATGGGGGCAATGCCTGGCGAAATCGCCTAGAGGATAGCGCATCCAGCTTCACCGCAGGTGATTCCAGCGCAGGGTGCAGGCGTGTGCCGACGCCAAGTTGTACACGAAGTAGCGGTCGTCCATGAGCCGCAGGAACGACAGCCACGAACGGTTCAGGTGGCGCAGGTTCTCCATGCCGCAGCGGCGGTAGCGCTCGGCCAGTGCCTTTTGCTGCTGGCTGGTGCCATGGTGGTCCGCATGCAGGGCGGTGCGTCCGCCCAGGCCCTGCCAGCGGCTGGCCTGGACCGCGGTGTCGAGCAGCAGGGGCAAGACCACGAAGCGGTGAGGGATGCCCAGGCTGCGCAGGGCGGCCGGCGGCGTCGAGCTGAGGAACCAGACGAAGGTGCTGCGTGCGCGGGCTTCGCCGGGATGCGCATAGCCGCTCACGAGCATCGCCAGCCCCACGGGGACGTTGCGTCCCGTGGGCGAGGCCACCACCAGCTGGAAGGCCTGCGTCAGCCGGCCCGACAGGTCGTTGAGGACGTACGAGGCCATCAGGTAGCGCGGCCAGGACCAGGACCGGTCCAGCCGGCCGGGGTCAGGGGCGATGTAGGGATCGTGGATGAAGCGGTGCCAGTTCCTGAGCTCGCGCAGCCCCGCTTCCTGCACCACGCACTCGACCTCTGCCGGCGAGCCGCCGATGACGGGGATCCGCTGGATGACCTTGGCTGTTGTCGCGCTCACTGTCTGGTTTGTCTCGTTGCGGGCTGGTCGGCGCACTCACCGTGTCGGGACAAGCGGCATCCGTCAGGGTCTGCAAAGCCTTGGAGAATACATCGCCTCCCGCCGGGGCGAGGCCGCTCAGCCTTTCCGCGCCCGGCCGAACCACGCGACCCAGTGGTCGATGCAGGCCCTGATCTTGGGCAGCCGCTGACGCGCGCCGGACGTCACGGCGTAGATGGGTGACGGCTGCTGGTCCACGAAGTCCGGCAGCACGGGCAGCAGCCGCTTCTGCCGCACCAGGGGGTCGCCCACGATGGTCGCCAGCCGGCCGATGCCCAGGCCCTGCAGCACCATGCCAGCGTTCAGGCCGGTGTCGTTGGAGCGCCAGTCGCCTTCGGCCGGCAGCTCCAGCGGGCGGCCATCGACGAGGAAGGGCCAGCGGTTGAGGAACGGGGCCGCGCTGCTGGTGATCAGGCGGTGCCGGCGCAGGTCGTCGGGATGGGCGGGGGTGCCGGCCTGGGCCAGGTACGCCGGCGTGGCATACAGCGCACGGCCCAGGTGGCCCAGCGGCCTGGCCACCAGGTTGTCGGGCAGGGCCATGCTGGTGCGGATGGCGATGTCGATGCCGTCGCGCGCCATGTCGGCGAGCTGGTCGCTCACCTGCAGGTCCACGCGCAGGCGGGGATGACGCTGGCTCAGCGTGCTCAAGCTCGGCAGCAGGTGCTGGGCCAGCACGGTGCTGACGGCGACGCGCACCAGGCCGCAGGCCTCGCCGGCCTTCGAGGACAGCTCGCCTTCCAGCTCTTCGAACGAGCTGGTGATGCCTTGGCAATGGGCCAGGAAGATCTCGCCCTCGGCCGTCAGCGCCAGCCCGTGGGTGGAGCGATGGATCAGGCGCGCGCCGCAGGTCTTCTCGATGCGTGCCAACGACCTGGACACCTGGCTCACCGGCACGTTGCGCTCGCGTGCCAGGGCGGACAGGGTGCCCAGCGCGGCGACGCGGGCGAACAGTTGCAGGTCGTCGAAGGTGAGGCTTTTCAGGGCAACCATGCGGGTGGCAAGGGAGGGGCGGACACGGCGGCCGATTGTGGGGCAAAGCGGCGCGAGCGGCCTTGCATGCGATGCAAAACGGTTTTGCCGCGCAGGCCGTTTCCGCCGCGGAGGGGGCTGCCTAGAGTGGCGTCACGCCTCACGTGAGGCTTCATCAAGGAAATGGAAAGCCGTCATGAACACCTCTTGCCGCCCCTTGCACACCACCCTCTCGCCCCAGGAACACGCGGCCCTCATGGACGCCGCCAAGGCCCATGCCCTGGCCTTGCGGCGTGAGGCGATCGGGGATTTCTGGCGGGCTGTGGCAGGGCATGGGCGCGCCGCCTGGCACCGCCTGCGTGGGCTTCGGCCAGATGTCAAGGCGTCGGCTTGCTGCCGCGCAACTTCCCCCTGAGCCACAGCCCTGCACCGGCGAGGGTGAAAATCAGCCCGTTGAAAACCGTGGCGAAGACGAGTGATCCCTCGATCGTGTCCCACAGGTTGATGCACAGACAGGAGGGTGCCACGAGCGACACGCCCATGGCGACCAGTGTGGCCCACAGGAAAGGCCTGGGAATGGCTCGCTGACGGCGTCGGCAGGTGACCAGGGTGACGCATAGGCAGGTCAATGCCACGGACAGCCAGACGGTGCTCTCCGGTCTCAGCAGGGCACCGCCCATCAGGGCCCCCGCAACCACCGCCGAGGTCAGCGCAGGAATGCGTTTCATCGGGGGCTGGGCGGCGTGGCTTCGATAGGTGTGAAGGATGGACGTGCGCTACACGGACTGCAGCTGCTGGCGCACCCACGCGAGCAGCTGCGGGGTGGGCAGGGAGCCGGAGATGCGGGCGCGCTCGGCCCCGTCCTTGAACAGGATCAGCGTCGGGATGCTGCGGATGTTGAAGCGGGCGCTGGCCTGGGGCGCGGCGTCGCTGTCGACCTTGACGAAGCGGACCTCGGGGAGCTGCCGCGCCGCGGCGGCGAAGTGGGGCGCCATCTGCCGGCACGGGCCGCACCACGCGGCCCAGAAATCGACCAGCACGGGCAGCTCGGTCTTGGCGACGTAGCCGGGCAGGGCGGCATCGCTCAGGTCCACGGGCTCCGTGGGCATCAGCGCCGTGGCGCAGCGGCCGCACACGGGGCCGTCGTGCAGCCGTTCGTTCGGGATGCGGTTGGTGGTGCCGCAGGCGGGGCAGACGAGGTGCATGGGCGGTCAGTTCCTGGGGGTCATGCCGGGGTGGGTGGCTTGCCGTGCAGGACGATGGTGAGCAAGGCCGAGGCGTCGCGGACGGCCGTCACGCCGTGCAGCGCATGGCCCGGCAGGAAGAGCATGTGCCCGGCATCGAGAAGCTG
This sequence comes from uncultured Burkholderiales bacterium, assembly GCA_966252435.1. Lineage (GTDB taxonomy): Bacteria > Pseudomonadota > Gammaproteobacteria > Burkholderiales > Burkholderiaceae_C > CANHBY01. The sequence continues at coordinate 3,974 of CBINPE010000052.1, forward strand.
GCTGGCACCCTCGGTCGTGACGCTGAGCTGGCCCTCGAGGCACTGGAGGGTGAGTGCCCCTGCCACCCGGTGGGGCGGCATGGACTTCCCCGCCGGCAACACCAGGCGGATGACTTCCAGCTCCTCGGACTTGAACAGCGCGGCCGTTCGTTCCTGAGAAAGCCTCGGGCCGAACGGCTGGACGTTGATGGATTCACCTGAACGGGCGTGTGAGATGGCCATGGCGCAGTGCGGGATTGGGAACGGGCGGGCGTCCGGGGGCTCAACTTAGCGCGATTCCTCGCGTCGCGCCACCCCCCAGTTTCATCGGAACCATTGCGAGGCAGGCGAGCCGAGGGCGACCAGCACGGCCACGCCGAGCAGGCCGGCCCAGCCGGGGTGCCGGCCCCGGGTGCCCACGAGCACGAGGACTGCGCCGGCCAGCATCGAGGCGGTGATCGCCTGGACCACCGCAGACTGGGCCAGGGAAGCGGACGCAGGCAGCGCCAGCCACCCCAGGATCGCCCCCATGCCCCAGCCCATGGCGGTGAGGGCGTGCCAGCTGGCCCACAGGATGCGCACGTGCGGCCCGCGCAGCACGGGGCCGCCCTGCGTCGGGATGAGCCCCCCCTGCGGACGCATCCGCTGGAAGATGAGCTTCTCGCCGAACAGCGAGTGAATCAGGCCCACGGCGAAGGTGAGGGCCGCGGCGGCGGCGAAGAACAGGTTCATGGCGGGTCGGGCTGCTCCTTGCGCGATATCGATCCGCCCGACTGTAAGCCCAACCCCCTCACCTCCCGAGATGGCCTGCGCCCAGCGCGCGTTGTCCTGGGGCATTCAGCGCGGAGGCGCGGGGCGGGCGACGCACGGCCAGCGCAGGCACCTCGTCGCTGTGCAACCGCAGGGCTTCCCGCGCTGCCGAGCGCCCTTCCTCGATCAGCACCTGGACACGCCGCGGCGAATAGTCGAACTGGCCGGACACGCCATCATGGGGAAGGGCGGCCCGGGTGATGCGCAGCCAGTCGTGCTGCCGGGCCGCACCCTTGCCTTGCCCGTCGCCGTGGCCACCGCCACGCACTCCTGGGCGCTTCAGCTTGTCCGCCAGCAGGAGGTTGACCAGGCGGTAACTCACCTCGACCTCGGACACGGGCAGCTGCGCAGCCGGCGAGGGGAACTGGTCGATCACCACCCAGCGCAGCGGCTCGTCCGCCGCCAGGCGGCCGCTGGCTCGCAGCCGCACGCTCATCGCCGGCAGCAGCGAGGTGTGGATGAGCTCGCCGTCCCAGTACAGGCTGCCCTCGATCTCCACCGGCTCGAACATCAGAGGGATCGCACTGCTCGCCGCCAGCTGGCGGCTGCCGATCGGGGCGTCGTCGCTGTCGAACAGATGCAGGCAGCCGTCGAGCACATGGGTGGCACCCACGGCCAGCAAGGGAGCGCCGGGCCGGCTTTCGTAGCTGCCGACGGTGTCGTCCAGCAGCCGCAGCAAGCGGGTACGGTCGTACAGGGGCAGCTTCAGGCGCTGCAGACCGGCCAGCGGGTTCCAATGCTGGTAGAGCGGCCGGCACAGGCCACGGGTCCCCGTCAGCAGGGCGGTCAGGAAGCCGTTCCAGCTGTGCACGGTGCGCGCCCAGCCGGATTCGCCCAGCGGCAGCCCCAGGAAGGGCACGGAAGGGGTGGCGATCTGCTGGCGCCACAGCCGCGCCAGGGCCGCTGCGCCGCGGTCGGGCTCATGCCAGTGCCGGGCAACGACAGCGGCGTTGATCGCACCGATCGACGTGCCGCCGAAGGCCACGACCGGGTCGCCGCGCCGTCGCAGCCAGCGTGCCAGGACCTCCCATGCCCCGCAGCCATAGGCGCCCAGGGCACCGCCACCCTGGAAGAAAACCGCGGTCTTGCGGCCGTGGGGGGAAGGTTGATGACGCGACTTCTCAGGCATTCGAAACGGTCTCCAGGGAAAGGAAGGGGTCGGGCGGGGTGTTCCGCGCGCGAGATGTTGTGCTGGCGGGCTGGGCCGCTGCTCCGGCCAGGGCCCCGCGCAGCTCCCGAACCGCGCGGGCGCGCAAGCAGGGACGCAGGTGCCGCCCCACGGCCAGCCGCCGGCCGCACTGGGTCAACAGCAGCAGGTCCGCGGCGCGGGCCGGCGCCTGCACCCGCACCCAGGCACTGTCGAACTCGGTGCGGCGCGCGCGATCGCCGTCGTGCTGCTCGACCACCAGCCGCCCCGGATGCAGGGTCAGGGTCTCGCGGTCGCAGGCATGCCGGGCGTAGCAGCGCAGGGCCATGGCCACCGCCGCCAGCTCGAGGGCGCTGAAGAAGGCGACCCACGGGTAGCCCATCACCCAGAACATCACGCCCACGCCAAGGCAGGGCGCGCCCAAGACGGCCAGGCCCAGCAGGGTCTGGCGCGGCGTCAGCGCGCAGTTGCGGCGCCATTCCCAGTGGGGCAGGGCGACGGCGGGTGAAGTGCTCATGCCGGCACCCCCTGCGCGGCCAGCGTGTCGTCGTCGATCACGTGGTCGGCCCTGCGGTTGAGGCGCGGCGGTGTCTCGAAGGTGTGGAAGGGCGCGGGCGAGGGCACGTCCCACTCCAGGCCGACCGCGCATTCCCAGGGCCGCTGCGGGGCCGGCTGTCCCCGCTTCCTCAGTATGGGAACGACGACGAACAGCAGGAAATACACCTGCGCCAGGCCGAACGCGAAGGCCGCCACCGAGGCCAGGGCGTTGAAGTCGGCGAACTGCATGGGATAGTCGGCGTAGCGCCGGGGCATGCCCGCCAGGCCCAGGAAGTGCATCGGGAAGAAGGTCACGTTGAAGCTGATCAGCGAGATCCAGAAATGCCACTTGCCGTGGACCTCCTCGTACATCACGCCGCTCCACTTCGGCGCCCAGTAGTAGAAGCCGGCGAACAAGGCGAACAGCGAGCCCGCCACCAGCACGTAGTGGAAATGCGCGATCACGTAGTAGGTGTCGTGCACCTGGATGTCGATCGGCGCCACCGACAGGATCACCCCGCTCAAGCCCCCCACGGAGAACACGAAGATGAAGCCGACCGCCCACAGCATGGGCGTCTCGAAACTCAGGCTGCCGCGCCACATGGTGGCGGTCCAGTTGAAGACCTTCACGCCCGTGGGAATGGCCACCAGCATGGTCGCGTACATGAAGAACAGCTGGCCCGTCACGGGCATGCCGGTGGCGAACATGTGGTGCGCCCAGACGATGAACGAGACGATGGCGATGGCCGCCATGGCGTACACCATCGAGGTGTAGCCGAACAGCCGCTTGCGCGAGAACGTCGGCACGACGTGGCTGACGATGCCGAAGGCCGGCAGGATCATGATGTAGACCTCGGGGTGCCCGAAGAACCAGAAGATGTGCTGGTAGAGCTCGGGGTCGCCACCGCCGGAGGCGTTGAAGAAGGTGGTGCCGAAGTGGCGGTCAGTCAGCATCATGGTGACGGCGCCGGCCAGCACCGGCATCACGGCGATCAGCAGGTAGGCCGTGATCAGCCAGGCCCAGCAGAACATCGGCATCTTCAGCAGCGTCATGCCGGGCGCGCGCATGTTGAGGATCGTCACGATGATGTTGATCGCCCCCATGATCGAGGAGATGCCGAGCAGGTGGATCGAGAAGATGGCCAGGTCCATGCTGGACTGCAGCTGCAGGCTCAGCGGCGGGTACATCGTCCACCCCGCGCTGGGGGCGCCGCCCGGCATGAAGAAGCTGGCCACCAGCAGCACGCCGGCCGGCACGGCCAGCCAGAAGCTGAAGTTGTTCATGCGCGCGAAGGCCATGTCCGGCGCACCGATCAGCAGCGGGATCATCCAGTTCGCGAAACCCACGAAGGCCGGCATGATGGCCCCGAAGATCATGACCAGGCCGTGCATCGTGACGAGCTGGTTGTAGAAGTGCGGATCGAAGAACTGCAGGCCCGGCTGGAACAGCTCGGCGCGGATCAGCAGCGCCATCACGCCGCCGACGATGAACATCACGAAGCTGAAGAGCAGGTACAGCGTGCCGATGTCCTTGTGGTTGGTGGCGAGCAGCCAGCGTCGCCAGCCGTGGGGCAGCGCATGGGCGTGAGGGGGCGGCTGGGATGCGGGCAGGCCGCTCGGCAAGGGTGGGGCGAGGATGGGCGTGTTCATGGCGCTGGCTTTCGTCGCTGAGGGAGCGTGGTCGGTGGGATGGGCTGTCGGTCGGCAAACGCGGTGCCGGCCCGCGTCCACTTGGCGGCATGCGCCTTGCAGGAAAGACATGCGTCCACCCCAGCCCATGAAAGCGATGAAAGCCACCTCAGCGATGGAACAGTCTTGCACCTTGTCGAGGGTCTTCGACCGTCTCGCCGATGCGGAGCACGCACGCACCGCCCTGTTGTCCGCAGGTTTCGAACCTGACAGCGTGAACCTGAGCGCGAACCATGACGAGGCAGGGCCGGTGGAGGGCAACTTCGTCTGCGGCAACATCAAGGAGGCCACGCTCAAGAGGACGGAGTTTTCGCGGCGCAACGGCTTCCTCCGCGACAACGCCTACGAACACAACTTTGCGCGGACCGCCGACCGCGGCAACTGCCTGTTGGTGGTGCAAACCCGTGACGAGGCCGAGCGCCGCCGGGCGCTCGACATCATGGCCCACCACGGCGCCAGGGATGTGGAGGCCCTGCTGGACGGTCGGCGCTGAGGCGGCTTCGTTCGGCCTCGGCACGCCTTTCTTTCTGCAAACTTTCCAGCGCGCGGTGCGGGGATGGAATTCCATACCCAGGCCGGTGCGCAATGTGTGCCTGGCCATACGACGTCCGCCGCCTTGCCAGGGAAGCACCCGGCAAGCAGCCAGTTTTTCTTCCTGGCGCACTTGTTGCTCATCAGGCGGCGGCCGCGGCATGGCGACCCTCGCGAGGAGGGTGGCTCCCGGCCCTTTTGCTTTTGCTTTTGCTTCAAGCCGAGTGAGCCACTGCATGAACAACCCATTCTCCAAGGAAGATGTCCTGCGCGCCGTCGGGCCGGCCCTGTCTGGCGTGCGGCGCATCTCGGCCGCCGAGATCGGCCACAGCTGCATCGTTGACGACCTGGGCGCGCAATCGCTGGATTGCATCGAGTTCAGCGTGCATGAAAAAGAGCCGGGGCAGCCGCAGGGCGTGGCCCGATGAGCCAGCCCCGGCACACAGCTTGTGGATCAGGACGGCCCTTCGAGGACCGCATCGCGCTGGTGACCGGCGCCAGCCGGGGCATCGGGCGGGAGGTGGCGCGCTTGCTGGCGGCGCAGGGCGGCCGCGTGGCGGTGAACTATCTCCAGGACGACGCTGCCGCCCAGGAGACGCTGCGCCTCATCGAGGAAGCGGGCGGCCAGGCGCTGACCGTGCGGGCCGATGTGTCGGACCCGGTGCAGGCGCACTTCATGGTGGCGACCGTCGTCGCGCGCTGGGGCCGCATCGACGTGCTGGTCAACAATGCCGCCGTGACCCGCAACCGGCTGCTCACGCAGATGCGGCCCGAGGACGTCGAGGAGGTGCTGCGCATCAATGTGCTGGGGACGCTGTACACCACGCAGGCCGCGGCCACGCACATGCTGCGCGAGCGTTGGGGGCGCATCGTCAACCTGTCCTCCTCGGCCGCAGACCGGCCGGGCAGCGGCCAGGCGGTCTACGCGGCCTCCAAGGGCGCGGTGGAGGCCTTCACGCGCGCCATGGCGGTGGAGCTGGCCCCGCGCGACGTGCTCGTCAACGCCGTGGCGCCCGGCGTGGTGGAGGAGGCGGGCGTGTCGGCCGAGCGGCGGCAACACACCGGGCGCGAGATCATGGACCGCCTGCTGCTCAAGCGCTACGGCGAGGCGCGCGAGGTGGCCGAGGTGGTGGCCTTCCTGGCCAGTCCGGCCAATCGCTACATGACCGGCGAAGTGTTGTACCTCGATGGCGGCTTCAAGATGAGCTGAGCGCCCTCAGGTGGGAGGAGGCGGCAGACAGAGGGAGGCGGGTCCCTTTTAAGGTTGACTTAAGAGTGCGGCGGTAGGTTTGACGATTCGCAACGGGGCACCTTGCCGTGTGCCCGATAAACCCGCCATGCGCCACGACAGCCTCTTCACGCCTTCCCTTCCCAAGTCGGCCACCGCGTTGGGCGATGCCGCTTCCCAGGAGGCGGCCCGCCCACCCCAGCCCTCGCGCACCGCCGATGTCTTCCTGAGCTGCGTCGTGCCGGCCTACAACGAGGCCGCGAACCTGCGGCTCCTGCTGCCGCGTCTGCAGGCCTTCCTCGCGCAGCGCTTCACGCGCTGGGAGATCGTCCTCGTCGATGACGGCAGCGTGGACGACACCGAGACCGTGATCGACGCCTGGGTCGCGCTCTGCCCGTCCTTCGTCGCCATCCAGCTGTCACGCAATTTCGGCAAGGAGGCCGCCCTGACCGCCGGGCTCCAGGCCGCCAAGGGCAACGCGGTGGTCCAGTTCGACGCCGATCTCCAGCATCCTCTGGCGCTCATCGACACCATGGTCGAACGCTGGCTGGCGGGCGTGGACATGGTGTATGCGGTGCGACGGAGCCGCCAGGATGAAGGCCTGCTCAAACGCCTGGGCACCCGGTTGTTCTATCGCATGGTGCAGGGAACGAGCCGCTTCCAGGTGCCCGCCGATGCGGGCGACTTCCGGCTGATGGACCGGCGCGTCGTGGATGCGCTGCTCCTGCTGCCCGAGCGCAACCGCTTCATGAAGGGCCTGTATGCCTGGGTGGGCTTCCGCGGCGAGCCCGTGAGCTACGAGCCCGCCTCGCGGGCGCAGGGCCGCAGCCATTTCGGCGTCCGGCGCCTGGTCCACCTGTCGCTGGACGGCATCACCGCCTTCACCACCTGGCCGCTGCGCGTCGCCAGCCTGCTGGGGTTTGTGGTGGCGTCACTGGCCTTCGCCTACGGCGGCTACCTCACGGTGATGTACCTCCTGTTCGGGCACCCCGTGCCGGGCTGGACCACGGTGGTGGTGTGCCTGCTGCTGTTCGCGGGCATCCAGATGGTCTCGATCGGCGTGCTGGGCGAGTATGTGGCGCGCATCTTCGAGGAGGTGAAGGATCGGCCGCTGTACCTGGTGAGGCGGCGGGTGGGCGGTGGCCGAAGCCCGCGGCTGGGATGAGGGCGCGATGGCGGGCCGCGGCTGCGCCGGGCGGGTTGGCTGCCGCGGCCCTTTGGACCTGGCTGGCGGCCACGGCCTGGCTGCGGCCCCTGATGCTGCCCGACGAAGGCCGCTATGGCGGCGTGGCCTGGGAGATGCTGCGCCGTGGTGATTGGGCGGTGCCCACGCTGGACGGCATGCCCTACTTCCACAAGCCGCCGCTGTTCTATTGGCTGAGCGCCGGCGCCATGCGCTGGCTGGGGCCGAGCGAGTTCGCCGTGCGGATGCCTTCGCTGCTGGGCGGGCTGCTGGCCGCGCTGGGCCTGTACCTCTTCACCCGCCGCTGGGCCGATGCGCGTCATGCCCGCTGGGCCGTGCTGCTGCTGGCCACGCAGCCGTTCTTCTTCGTGGGCGCCCAGTTCGCCAACCTCGACATGCTGGTGGCCGGCTGCATCACCGTCACCGTCCTGCTGGCGGCGCATGCGATGCAGCTGAGGGCCAGCGGGCGGCCCTGGCGCGTGCCCCTGGCCGGGGCCTGCGCCAGCGCGGCTGTGGGCCTGCTGGCCAAGGGGCTGATCGGGGCCGTGCTGCCGGCCGCGATCCTGCTGGGCTGGCTGCTGGCGATCCGGCGGCCCCGCGACCTCGTGACCCTGGCCTGGCCGCCCGGGCTGATGCTGTTCCTGCTGATCGGCCTGCCCTGGTTCGTGGCGATGCAGCAGCGCTACAGCGGCTTCTTCGACTACTTCGTCATCTACCACCACGTGCAGAGGTTCTCGCAAGGCGGCTTCAACAACCAGCAGCCCTTCTGGTTCTACGGCGTGGTCATCGTGGTGCTGACGCTGCCTTCCTCCCTGCTGCTGCCGCGGGCCTGGCGGGCGTGGCGCACAGGGCCACGGACGACCACCGCGGGGGAGGGCAGCGCCCCCTTGCCACTGCGCCCGCTGATGGTGTCCTGGCTCGCCGTCGTGGTGCTGTTCTTTTCTTTGCCCGCTTCCAAGCTGGTCGGGTACGTGCTGCCGGCCCTGCCGCCCCTGGCCTGGCTGCTGGCGGACGGCCTGCTGCTCGAGCCGCGGCCGCGGCCCGCGCTGCGGTGGGCCGTGCCTGTGCTGGGGGCGCTGGCCAGCCTGGCCGCCGTCATCGCCCTGGCGCTGGTGCCGGGCCATTCCTCGGGCAAGCTCGGTGGCGCCTTGCGCACCCTGCGGCAGCCGGGCGACCCCGTCGTCTTCCTGGACCGCTATCCCTTCGACCTGCCGCTCTACGCCCGCCTCGAGGCGGACCCGGTGGTCATGCGCGCCTGGGAGGAGGGCAGCCTGCGCGACGACTGGCGCAAGGAGCTCTCCGACGCCGGCCGGTTCGCGCCCGACCTCGCCGCAGCGCGGTTGTTGCCGCCGCCGGCGCTGGCTGCGCTGCTGTGCCAGCACGGCGTGGCCTGGCTGGTGGGCAGCCGCCGCGATCTCGAGGCCCTGGGCGACAGCGGCGCCGTGGCCGTGGCAGCCGCGAGCGACCGGGACATGGTGCTGTGGCGGGCCACGCCGCAGGCGGGGTCATGCCTGCGTCGATGAAGTGCCCGCAGGGGCGGCGCAAGGCGTGCCGAGCACCGCGGACAACCGGGTGACCCGGCAGCCGTGGCGGGCCAGCAACTGGCCGAACGCCGGGCTCGAGAGCGCTTCATGCTCGATCGGGCGGGCGGCGGCGATCGGGTCGTCGGCCCGGGGTGAGGACATGGCGGTGTGGCACATCAGCAGATCGCCATCGTCCGCCGCCGCCAGCCAGGCTGCGAGGCGGGGCAGGTGCGCACCCCCTTGCGCGAAGCCGTAGACACCCAGCAGATGCCGGTTGTGGGCCAGGCCCAGCGCGCGCAGCCGATGCCGCAGGCCCGGGCCGCCGAGCCGTGCGATCACCTGGGCCTTGAAGCGCTCTGGCCAGGGGCGCTGTACCCCCGGCGCCGGCAGGGTGTTGCGCCACCAGGGCTGCCAGCCACGCTGCCGCACGGCCTGCAGCAGCGGCTCGCGCACGCCGGGCAGCTGGTGGACGTGGCGGTGACCGTCGATGAAGTCGGGGGCTTGCCCGGTGGCCTGCGCGAAGGCATCGAGCTGGCGCGCGATCTCGCGCTGGAGCCAGCGCCGGTCCAGCCCGCCCGCGAAGGCGCGGCAGACCAGGGCCGTCCAGCCGTGGCGCGCGGGTCGGCCCGGCAGGTCTTCGGTCAGGTTCAGGTGCAGGCCCAGGTCGATCCGCCCGGCCAGCTCGGCCCGCAGGGCCGGGAGCGATGCATGCCAGGCCGGGCCGTCCACCATGCAGCTGGTGGCCGAGATGCGCTGCTGTGCGGCCAGCTCGAACACCGAGTGGTCGATCGCCGTGTTCAGGCCGAAGTCGTCGACGCACACCGCCAGGCGGATGGGGTCCCTGCTAAGCTGCGCCGCCTGTTGGATTGGCCCTGTGGTGCTCATGTCTCGAAAGCGGATCGTGTCGTTCATTGCCGTGGGATGCGTGGCCGCGGCCACACATTGGGCTGTGGCGGTCGCGCTGGTCCGTGCCGGGCAGGCGGCGCCTTTGGCGGCCAACCTCGGTGGATGGATGGTCGCATTCTGCGTGTCATTTGCCGGGCAGTGGTGCCTGACCTTCCATGACCAGGGCGCGCCGCTGGGGCGCGCAGCGCGACGCTACACGCTGCTCTCGCTCGGCGGCTTCGCCGTCAACGAGGGGGCCTACGCCGTGCTCCTGCGTTGGAGCCCCTGGCGCTACGACGTGCTGCTGGGCGTCGTGCTCTGCGGTCTGGCCGTGGGCACCTACCTACTGAGCCGCGCCTGGGCCTTCCAGGCGCACGGCGGGCGTGCCTGAGCGGCTGGCGGGAGGGTGCCAGGGCGTTGCCTTACCGCCGCGCCCCCACGATGCGCGCCAGCTTGAAGAACACGTCGGTGTTGTCCATCACCCCTGTGAAGGCGGCTGCGCCGCGGCCGTGGGCCGACAGCGGCACGTCGGTGGCGGTGTGCACGCCCTGGTCGCCCGGCACCTGCCCCGTCACCAGGAAGCCCGTGTCCTTGTTGCGCACCGAGGGGCTGGCAGGGTAGGTGTTCTGTGGCGCCTGGCCGGAGAAGGGCTGCTGGGTGTCCCGCGTGGGCGCAGGGTTGGACAGCCAGGTCTCGTAGCGGTCGCCGTTGGCGCCGTAGCCGACGAGCAGCTTGTAGTCCACGTCGGTGGTGGCGGGGTAGCCGTCGGCCAGCACTTGGTACCTCGGGAACTTCGAGGCCTGGTAGGTGCCCACCACCGCGTCGCGCTGGGTCTCGGTGCCGGGCTGGCCGGCGGCCTCGCGCAGCGCGGACGCCGTCGTGGTGGACGCGCCGATCAGGGCCGCGCCCGCGCATTCGTGGTCGGCGGTGACGAGGACGATGGTGTCGGGGTGCCTGTCGGCGAAGTCCTTGGCCACCTGCACCGCCCGGTCGAACTCGATCACCTCGAGCAGCCAGCGGTCAGTGTCCATCAGGTGCGACTGCTTGTCGATCGAGGCGCCCTCGATCAGGGCCACGAAACCTTGCTTGTGGCGGCCCAGCGTGTCCAGGGCCACGCGGGCCATCTCGTCCAGCATGGGCTGGTCGGGCAGACCGTAGTCCTGGACGATGGCCGAGCTGCCGCGGCGGCCACCGATCTTGTCGAAGGCCACGTTCATGTTCGACAGCGCGAACAGGCCGAGCAGCTTGCTGGCGCCCGGCGCCTTGGCCAGCAGCGAGGTCTTGTCCGAGGCATAGGCGAAGCCGGCCTGCTCGAAGTCGGCGATCAGGTCACGCTGCGGGTCGCGACTGCCGCGTGAGGCGCCCCAGCCGGCGACGATGTCAACGGGCAGCTCGTAGTCGCTGCGCTTGTCGCGCTGCGAGCCGTTCATCGGCTGGCCCTCGCGGCTGCCGTCGGCCTTGAGGGCATCGCCATTGGGCAGGAACCACTTGCGCCCGCCGCCCATCAGCACGGCCAGGCCGCTGAGGTGACGGTCGTCGAGGAACTGGTCGACGATGCCCGTGCCGTAGCCCCGGTTGCTGGTGTGCACCGCCATGGCCGCGGGTGTGGCGTCGAACACGTCGGCGGTGGTCACGATGCCCAGCGCCTTGCCCTGGGTGCGGTGCAGGTATTCGGACAGGTACTCGATGCGCGGGTTGTCGAAGGCATCGGCGGTGTCGTCGGGCCACACGCCCTGCTGGTTGTTGGCCGACTTGTTGCCGGTGACGTAGTTGGACATGCCCGGTGAGGAGTCGGTCACGATGCCGTCGAGCGAGGACGTCATCACCATCCCGGTGACGGGGAAGGTGTCCATCGCCAGGCGCCCCTGCGCCTTGCCCTGCGCGTAGCCGCGGCCGATGATGCGCGCCGCGGTGCGGTGCGCGGCCCCCATGCCGTCGCCGAGCAGGATGATGATGTTGCGGGCCGGCCGGCCCTCCCGGCCGAGGGCGACGACCTCGAAGTTGCCGGTCGCCTCGGCGCGCTGGCCGTCGCTCTGCGTGGCGCGCACGGTCAGGGTGTGCACGCCGGGCTTGACGCTGGAGAAGGCGCGTTGCGAGACCACGGCGGCGTTGGTGTCCTTGGGCAGGGTCAGGCCGGTGGTGACGATGCTGCGGGCCGCGGCGTTGCCGGGCACGGGCCGGCCATCCACGAGGAAGGCGAAGTCCTGCAGCGTCGTGCCGGGGTCGAGCCGGACGGTGGCCTGCAGGTCGAAGCGCTGGCCGGGCAGGAAGCGCGCGATGTACGGCGGGTTGGGATTGCCCGAGGCGAACAGCTCGCTAGGGGGTGTCAAACGCGAAATGCTGGGGGCCGCGTGCGCCGGAGGGGCCAGGGCGAGGACCAAGGGCGGCAGGGCGAGGGCCAGGGCAAGGCGCGACGGCGGGCGGTGCTTCATGGAGGGTGTCAGGACAGGGAGGTGGAGACGAGGCGGGGTGCCGTTCAAGGGACGCTGTTGTCCAGGCATTGCGCGCTGGCGGCCAGCAGCCGCACGAAGGAGATGCGGTCATCGGTTTCCCTGGCGGCGCCGATGTCGAGCCGGCCGGTGACGCGCAGACGCCCCGCGCACTGCTGCAGGCGCCGGGCCTCGCCGGCCGCCAGGCCATGCAGGTAGGCGATGGCGGCGGGCAGGTCATCGGCCAGGGCCTCGTCCTCGTCGTCGAGGTGGACGGGAACGGGGGCGAGGATCAGCGGCGCGGTGTCCGGGGCGTCGGGCGGCCGCCGCGCAAGAAAGCCGTCGATCTGCACCTGTTCGCCGCGCAGGCGGCGCAGCTGCTCGGTGGGCACCAGGCCCTTCGGGCCGATGGGGTGCCGGAAGAAGGCGGAGAAGGGCAGCGGCGCGGGCGTGGCTTGTGCGTCGGCCTCGCTGTGAGCGTTGGTGCGGCCGGGTGCGCCCAGAAGGCAGGCTGCGAGGGCCAGGAGAACAACCGGAGAATGCATCCGCGCGATGATGCGGCTCGCAGATGTCATCGTGATGACCATCCCAGGCACGGTCCCATGCCCCGTCCACGCTGAGCGCGTCGAAGCGTGCGGCGTCAGTGAGCGTGCTCGTGCTGGAGCGGAAAGAGGTTCGCTGCGATCGATGTTGTCACCCATCACGGCTCGCTTCGCGTGGCCTTGAGGGCTGGCCCCGCCTCACCTGGGTGAGGCACTTATGGCGCCAGCCCGTTGACCGCACGGCAGCGGGCGATGTCGCACGCGGTGGGCAGCAGGGCGCGGTATTCCGGCGCGGTCCTGTAGGAGCTGCCGTCGCGGGTGAAGCAGCTTTCGCCGAGCCCGTTGTCGTAGTAGCTCATCACGTCGATGCAACGGCGCGAGTGCGCCATGAGGCCGAAGAAATGGCCCATCTCGTGGCTGACCGCCATCTGCAGCGTCTGGGCTGCCGGGTGGCGCGGGTTGCGCTGGGCCAGCAGCCTGAACATGGCCGCGCTGAGCGACAGCGTGCGGTTGCCCAGGTTGGCCAGCGCGAAATTGCCGCGGGTCTCGGCCTCGTTCCACTGCACCACGACCACGCTGGCCGGGTCCAGGGGCGCCGCGGCCTCACTGATGACCTCGGCCGGGATCCCGCAGGTCGACCACGCGGCCGCGGAACGCTGCACGGTGCCCAGCACCAGGGCCTCGTCGAACCAGGAGGGCGCGCCCGCATGGCGGTAGACGAGGCGCACCCTGCGGCTCGGCACGGGACGGTCCTGGCCGTCCTGCCAAGTGGCGATCTCGCCGGGCCGGCAGCTGGCCATCTCCTCCAGGCGGATGCGTTCCGAGCCGGCCGCACCCGTGGCCAGGGCCAGCAGCAGAGCCCCCATCCCCCACCCCGGCCCGACGCGTTGCCGCCGCATGGGCTGAGGCCTCAGGCCGGCTTCTTCAACTCGGCCAGGTAGGCGTCCAGCTGGGCGAAGGTGGCGCTCAGGCCTTCCTTCATGCCGGCCCGCCCGCTGTCGAAGGTGGCGTTGCCGAGCTCATCGGGCTGATGCGGCTGCCAGGTGACGGTCACGCGGGTGCGGTTGCTGTCGGCGGGGTCGTCCTCGAACACCTCCGTGACCATCATCTCCAGCGGCCACGTCGGGGCCATCGGGTGGTGCGTAAGGCCGCCCTGGCGGTCGGAGAAGGCGCGCACGTAGACCAGCCGTTTGTCGGGCTCGATCTCGCGGAACACCCGCAGGGCCCACATGGTTTCGCCGCGGGGGCCCTCCAGCCCATAGTGGCAACAGCCGCCGACCCGCAGGTCGGCCGAGGCGTGGACGCAATGGAAGCCAGGAGGACTCAGCCACTGGGTCAGGTGCTCGGGCTGGGTGTGCAGCGCGTACACCTGCCCGCGCGGGGCGTCGACCACGTGGGAGATGACGAAAGGTGCTGCGGGAGTGACGCTCATGGGACGTTTCCTGGGTGGTGGGTGGCAAACGGTCGGCCAAGGCCGGGCACGGGTCATGCACCTGCGGGAGGGATGCCTGCAGCCTCGTGCATGGAGGACGCATTGGATTGGATAATGCTCGGCTTGGAACCGGTGTGCAACCATTTTGAAGGACACGAGGACACAAGGCATTGGGCAAGGACGACGACACGGGCGCATGCGCCTACGCAGAACTGGGCCTCGCGCCCGGGGCCTCCGAGGCCGAAGTGAAGGTGGCCTGGCGCCGTCTGGCGTCGCAGTGGCATCCTGACCGCAACCCCAGTGCCGCGGCCATCGACCGCATGAAGCGGATCAACCAGGCGATCGAGCGCATCCGTGCCGGCCGCTCGGACATGCCCCGGCCGAGCAAGGCCGACACCCATGCGGCGCCGGCCGCCGATGCCGCCGCGGACAGAGCCACCACCGGCTCCGCCACCACCGATGCCGGCACCTCGGACCGCGCGGCGCACGCCTATCGCACGATCAGCCGCAAGGTCAAGCTGACGCTGGAGGAGGCGGCCGCGGGCTGCGTGAAGGTGGTGCGCGGCAGGGTGGTCGACGTCTGCGGCGCCTGCACGGGGGCGGGCATGCACAAGCTGGGCACGGCCTGCGCGGCTTGCCAGGGCGACGGCACGGTCCAGCGCGGCTGGTATGGCTGGTTCGGCGCGCGCACGCAGACCTGCGAGGCCTGCCATGGCGACGGCATCGCCCGGCAGGCCTGTCTGCAATGCGCAGGCAAGGGGCGTCTGCCGCCCCGGGCCTACCAGGTGAACGTGCGCATCCCCCATGGCGTGCGCGACGGCGACGTGCTGCACGTGGGTGCGCGCCAGCAGCCGCTGGACCTGCGTGTCGAGGTGCTGCCGCATCCCTTGTTCACCCTGGACCGCGACGGCACCTTGCACTGCGAGGTGCCGGTCGACGGCTTTGCCTGGATCGCCCAGCGCACCATCGAAGTGCCCACGCTCTTCGGCCTGCGGCGCTTGCCCCTGAGCCGCGATCACCTGTCCTACCGCCTGGAGGGCCTGGGCTTTCCCGTGACGCGACAGGGCGTGCGCGGTGTCCAGCTGGTGCGGCTGAAGCCCGTGTTCGCGCCGCGCCTGACGAGCGACCAGGAGATCCTGCTCGACCAGCTCATGGCCGCGGCCGCCCCGGCCGATTGCCCCGCGGTGGCCCGCTTGTCCGAATGGCGGCGCACCCTGCGGACCTGGGAACGCAAGTTCACGCGCCCGGCCGACGCGGACGAGGCGTCCGATGCCTCCTCGGCATCGTCGTCCGCCTCGCCCGAATGAGCACCGGACGATGACGACGACCCACACGCTGGACCAACTCCGCGCCGGCCAGCTGGACGGCGTGCGACGGCTGGATTTGTCCTGCGGACTGACCGAGTTTCCCGAGGAGATCTTCCGGCTCGCCGATTCGCTGGAGATCCTGAACCTGTCGGGCAACGCGCTGCGGGACCTGCCGCGCGACCTCGGCCGGCTGCACCGCCTGCGCGTGCTGTTCTGCTCGGGCAACCGCTTCACGCACGTGCCCGATGCGGTGGGGCGCTGCGCGCAGTTGCACACCGTGGGTTTCAAGGCCAACCAGGTGCAAGCGCTGGACCCCGCGGCCCTGCCGCCGCGGCTGCGCGCCCTGATCCTCACCGACAACCAGCTTGAGGAGGTGCCGGGCGAGCTGGGGCAGTGCGCCGGGCTGCAGAAGATCATGCTCTCGGGCAACCGCCTGCAGGCATTGCCGCAAGCCCTGTCGGCCTGCGGGTCGCTGGAACTGCTGCGCATTGCCGCGAACCGTTTCGAGCGTCTGCCCGAGTGGCTGTGGCGCCTGCCGCGCCTGGCCTGGCTGGCCTGCGGCGGCAACCCCCTGACCGAACCTGGTGACGTGGCCGAGCCCGGCGTGTGCGAGGTCGACTGGCACCAGCTGAGCCTGCACGAGGTGCTGGGGCAGGGCACCTCCGGGCTGATCCACCGGGCCGCATGGCGGCGCGGCGGGCCCGATGCCGTGCCGCAGCCCGTGGCCGTGAAGCTGTTCAAGGGGCAGGGGCGGGTGACCAGCGACGGCCTGCCGCGCAGCGAGATGAGGGCCTGCCTGCGCGCGGGCAGCCACCCGAACGTGATCGGTGCGCAGGGGCGTGTCGCAGGGCACCCGGAGGGCGTGCCGGGCCTGGTGATGCCGCTGATGGACCCGGCCCTGCGCGTGCTGGCCGGGCCGCCCAGCCTGGAGTCCTGTACGCGCGATGTGCACGACGGGGCCGTGCCGCTGACGCCGCCGGTGGTGTGGCGGCTGGCACTGGGCGTGGCGCGTGCGGCGGCGCACTTGCACGCGCGCGGCATCCTGCATGGCGACCTGTATGCCCACAACATCCTGTGGGCGGGGCAGGGCGAGGCCGTGGTGCTGGGCGACTTCGGCGCCGCGGCGCTGATGCCGGCCGACGATCCTGCCACCTGCGTGGCGATGCAGCGGCTCGAGGTCCTGTCCTTCGGCTGGCTGCTGGCGGAGTTGATGGCGCGTTGCGTGCCTGTGCAGGCCGAGGGCGACGACGCGCGGATGCTGGCGGGGTTGGCGGACGTGCAGCGGCGTTGCTGCGATGAGGAGCCCGCCGCGCGGCCGCTGTTTGCCGAGGTGTGCGGTCGTCTGGAAGACCTGGTGCCGCGTTGAGCGTCTCGGCTTTGCCTTGTTGAGGGTGTTGGCGGGCCTGCCCTTGTCTTGTCTTTTCTGGTTCGCTTTTGCTGTCCCTATGTTGTTGTCGTTCAAGTCTCACAAAGCCGTTCCCCGCACACGCCCCGTTGCGTACTTCGAGTGCCTGCTTGGCGCCTACTTCATGGCCATGTCGGCGTTGGTCATGGCGATGATGCTGCACGGTTCGTACGTCGAGTTCATCTCGAAGGGCTGGCCTGCCGTCCCGGGCAGGATCGTCAAGTCCGAGGTCCATTACAGGGACTACAGAGGGATGAAAGGCCGCGGGTCTTACGCCGAGATCATCTACGAGTACCAGGTGAACGGTTCGGTCTACACGGCCCGTGAATCGAGTTCCGAGATGATCACCTCGGCCGCCCACCAGGCCAAGCTGAAGACGCTGAACTACCCGCTCGGCGCGGAGGTCGTCGTGCATGCCGATCCCCAGGATCCCCAGCGCTCCACCCTGCATCCCGGCCTGGAGGGCTGGAATTTGAAGGTCCTCGTGACGCTGGGGTTTCTGCTGTTCACCTTCCTGGGCGTGAAGATCGCGGGGGCGGGGCTTCGTTATCTGAGGGGCCGCCAAGTGCAGGCATCTTGAGGCCGTCTCAGTGGCGGGCATTGGCGAAGCGGTCGCAGAGCTTTAAAAATCCGGGACGCGGCAGCGCCTGGATGACGCAGGCGGTCGGCGGTCAATTCGTCCGCTCAGTACGCCGAAGGCCAGGCGCTAGGTGTCGCGAGAGACCTTGCGGACACGCCGCTGCGCCCGCTGGGCCTGCCGCTCGGCATCGGCGGCGTGGGCAGCCTGCGACCAGGCGGTGAACTCGGCCGGCGTCTCCAGCGTGATGCGTCCCCAGGCCCCGGCGCGGAAATCGTTGAGCACGATCTCGGCGGCCTTCTGCAGGTTGACCCGCCCCCCCGCCATCAGCGCGGCGCGGCGGCGCCCGATCTCCATCAGCAGGGTCTGCGCAGGCGCCTCGTTGTCCAGCTCGGGCAGCTTGTAGCGGGCCTGCAGCCGATCGGCATAGCGGCTGCGCACGGCGCACAGCAGTTCCTCCGCCACTTCCTGCTCGTCATAGGCGTTGCGACCGACCGCCCCGCTGGCCGCCAGGTGGTAGCCACTTTGCTCGACGACGATGCGCGGCCAGAGCATGCCGGGCGTGTCGAACAGTTGGAAGTCGTCGGCCAGCATGATCTTCTGCTCCACCCGCGTGATGCCGGGTTCGTCGCCGGTGCGCACGGCGCGCTCACCGACCAGGCTGTTGATGAGGGTCGACTTGCCCACGTTGGGAATGCCGCAGGTCAGCACCCGCACCGGCTTGACCATGCCCCCGCGCTGCGGCACCAGCGCGCGGCATGCGGCCACCAGGGCGCGGGTGGCCGCCGCGCTGCCCGCCTCCAACGCCAGCGCGCGGGTGCCGGGGAGGGCCTGGAAATGGTCCAGCCAGGCCTGGGTGCAGGCCGCATCGGCCAGGTCCTCCTTGTTGAGCAGCTTCAGCGCCGGCTTGCCCCGGGTCAGCTCGGCCAGCAGCGGGTTGCTGCTTGAGCCGGGCAGGCGCGCGTCGAGCAGTTCGATCACCACGTCGATGTCGGGCAGGCGCTCGAGGAGGGCCTTGCGGGTGGTGTGCATGTGACCCGGGAACCACTGGATGGGCATGGCTGTGTCGCCGCCTGGCGGCAAGGGAAGAAAGAAAGGCTGGATTGTCGCCGCTCTACACCTCCGCCCGCATCAGGCGCCCTGGCCCGGTGCCCAGGCGCAGGCCGTCCTGGCGGTCCGCCAGGTAGCGCGCGTTCAGCTCGTCCGGCGTCCAGCTGTGGCCGTGCCGCAGGCCCAGCCCGGGCAGCCGTGCGGCCAGGGCCTCGGGCTCGAAGAAGGTCTTCCAGGGCTCGCCCTGCGCGGCCAGCCGCGCCATCAGCTGCTCCACGGCGATGCGCAGCACCGGCGCCAGCGTCTGCGGCGGACGCACGTACTCGAACAGCACGGCGCTGCCCGGCGCGCAGTCGGCGACGAAGCGCAGCGTCTCGATGACGGCCGGCTCCTCCAGGTACATGGTCACGCCGAGCCAACTGAAGAAGGCGGGCTGGCGCCGGTCGAAGCCGGCGCGGTCCAGGGCCTCGCCGAGCGTGGTGGTCTCGAAGTCGACCGGCACGTGGCGCAGCGAGGCAGGGACCTCGATGCCTGCCTCACGCAGGCGCGCCAGTTTCCAGTCCTGCGTGGACGGCAGATCGACCTCGAAGACCTGTGCGCCGGCAGGGTGGTGGCCGGGCCGGTAGGCGCTGGTGTCCAGGCCGGCGCCGAGGATCACGCACTGGCGCACGCCGCGTGCCATCGCGGCCGCCCACTCGTCGTTGGCCAGCCGGCTGCGCACCACCACCGAGCTGCGCATGCCCGTCGCGATGGGCGTGCGGTAGTGGTCGAGCTGGGCGCGCAGGCTGTCCACCTCGCCGGGGCCGAGGATGGCCAGCGCGAGCGGGTCGTCCAGCACCAGCGGCTGCTCGAGCAGCTGGTGGGCGGCGCGCTGCAAGGCCACCATCAGCGCGCTGGGCTTCGGGCCGGCCTGCGCCAGCCGCGCGTCCGGCACGTGGCTGGCGATATCGGCACGCTGCAGGTAGGCCACCACGGCCTCGTCCATGCCCACGCCCTGGTGCAGCCGCGGCTCGGCCAGGAAGGCGGCGCGCACGCGCGCCTCCAGGGCCGCGTCGTCGCCACAGTGGCTGTCGCGGAACAGCTGCTGCCAGCGCGCTACGATGGCCCGCACCGGGGCGGCATTCGCGTCGACGCCTGCATCCATCTGGGCACGCAGCTCGGCCACCAGGGCCGGCCAGCGGGTCGGGTCGGCGGCGTGGGCGAGTTGGCGGCGCCGGACTTCGGCGGTATCGGCGGGGGCGAGGTGCCGGGCGAACAGGGCGCAGCGTGCCAGCGCCAGGGCTTCCCCGATCCAGCGCAGCATGGCCGGCGTGATGCCAAGGATGTCCTGGGCCCGGGGCTCGCTGAGCTGCAGCTTGATCAGCTTGCCCGCCAGGGCGGGGTCATTGCGCGTCATCTGGATCACCAGGTTCACCCAGCGCCAGGCCAGCTCGTGCGCGCCCGGGTGGTCGGTGGACAGCCCTTGCTGCATGGCCTGGCGGACGTCGCGCGTCAGGTCCACCCAGCGCGGATCGGTCTGGGGGAGGCTGTCCTGCGAGGGTTGCAGCAGCGCGTCAAGTTCTTCGTGGTTCAGGTGCTTTTGGTACATGTTCATCAGTTCCAGGATGTTCAACCAGTCGCTGGCTGCGGCTTCGCCGCCGGCGGTCATCATGTCGACGAGACGTTGCAGGTGCTGTCCCAGGCGTTGCGCACGCAGGGCCTGCGCCTGCAGGGCCCCGATCTGCCGCCGCAGGGTCTCCAGCGGTCCGTCGGGCCCGTCGAGGGCGGCCTGGATGTCCGGCAGCGAGCAGGCAAACTGCTTGAGCGCCTCGATGCGGTGCAGGCGGACCAGGTCCTCCTTCCCATACAGGCGGGCCCCGCCCGAGGTGCGCCGCGAGGGCGACAGCAGGCCGATCGCGTCGTAGTGGTGCAGCGCTCGCACGCTCAGGCCGGTCCGCTTGGCCAGCTCCCCGATCTTCAGCAGCATGGGTCTCAGGTCTCCGTTCGTCGAATCACGGAAGAGACGATAAAACCTGACGCTGCGTCAGGTGCAAGTCCTTTTTTTGCTGTGGCGGCGCGGCCGCCCTGGGGCAGCCCACCCACCCACCAGCCTTCTCCATGGATGAGGAAACCGTACAGGCCATGGCAGAGGCACAATGCCGCTTTGGCTCTGGGGTTGGCTTTGACTGCTTCCCAGCCGGTTCGCAGTGAAAGGAAGTGCCGTGCCTTGTCCTCCGTTTCGTTTGACCCTTGCCGGGTTGGCCCTGGTCGCGCTGCTGGGGGGGTGCGGGGGCGGTGGGGGTGACAGCTCGGCCGGCAGCCCTGCCGGCGTCGCGCCCGCGGCCTCCAGCCCTCCACCGGCCCCAGCCCCTGCGCCGTCCCCCGCGCCCGCACCTGCGCCGGCCCCGGCCGCCGGCCCGCTGGGCGGCCAGGTGACGCGCCTGTCCGACACCCAGGTCATCGAGACCCTGGTCTACGCCAACCAGCAGCCGCTCGATATCTACCGGGACGCACCCGCCGATGCCAGGCCCGGCCTGCGGCCCGCGGTGCTGCTGGTCCACGGTGGCGGCTGGGCGGCGGGCAGCCGGGTCGATTTCCATGACATGGCCGCCTGGCTGGCCCGTGATGTCGGCGTCGTGCCGGTGGCGGTGGACTACCGGCTGACCCCGGGCTTCCGCTGGCCGGCCCAGGCCGACGATGTCGAACAGGCCATGTGGTGGCTGCGCGAGCACGCCGCGGCCCTGCGCGTCGACCCGGACAAGGTGGTGGTGCTCGGCGGCTCAGCCGGCGGCCACCTCGCGGCCTGGCTGGGCACCACCGACCACCGCAACGCCCGCGGCACGTCCAGCCACGCCAACCGCGTGATCTCCCTCTGGGGGCCCTGGGACCTGTCCGCCGGGCCTACCGAGCTGAACACCGAGGCGCGCGACCTGATCGCCGCCTTGATGGGCCCGCTCGATCCCAAGGTGGCCTCGCCGCAGTTCAACATCTCGGCTCGCGCGGCGCCCACCCTGCTCATCCACGGCAGCCTGGATCCCCTGGTGCCGCCGGTGCAGGCCACGCGCGCCTGCGGCGCCCTGCAGCAGGCCGGTGTGGCCTGCACGCTGCTGATGCTGCCCGGCGAGGGGCACGGCCTGACGCTGGGTGACACCCATGCCCTCCAGGTGCTGCAGGCCATCGCGGGCTTCATCGACGGCGTGCGCTGAGGCGGCGGGGAGGGCGCGGCTGACAGATCGCGCACCCGGGACGCGCCATCTGTGCCTTGGCGGGGCGGCCGCGGCTTTCTAAGCTGGCGGCTCCTGTCGATGGAGTCTGACGATGGTGCTGAACGAGCTGCTGCCCTTGATGACCTACTGCTTCGTGATGTCGAGCACGCCCGGGCCGAACAACGTGATGATCACCGCCTCGGGGGCCAACTTCGGCTACCGCGGTACGCTGCCGCAGATCCTGGGCATCAACGTGGGCGGCTTCGTGCAGACGCTGCTGACCTGCCTGGGCCTGGGGGCCTTGTTCGCGGCCTTCCCCGTGCTGCAGGGGATGCTGCGCGTGGCCGGGGCCTTGTACCTGCTGTTCCTGGCCTGGAAGCTCACCGGCGTGGCGGTTGGCGAGGCGCAGATGGCGCGGCCCATTTCCTTTGCCCAGGGCGTCGCCTTCCAGGCGGTCAATCCCAAGAGCTGGGTGAAGGCCATCACGCTGGCCTCGGTGTTCATGCCGGCCAGCCTGGATGCGCCCGCCGGGGCCTTGCTCGTGGCCAGCATCGGCCTGGTGATCGGATTTCCCTGCATCTCGATGTGGGCCCTGTTCGGCATGGCGATCCGCCGTCTGCTGACGGACCCGCGCAAGCAGCGCCTGTTCAACATCCTGATGGCGGGCACGCTGGCCGTGCTGGCGATCTTGTTCCTGCGGTAGGTGTCCACACGGCGGAGCACGCCTGCATTCGAGACGTACCACCGCAGGTTGCGCCCATGCAGTCCACAGGCTTACCCACAATTTCTGTGGATAAGCTGGGCAGGCCCTGTGCGTTGTTTCACGCTTGGGTCCGCCGTCACACGGTCGTGGTCGCGGCCTGCGAAGGGGCGAGAAGGGTCTGCAGGGCTTCCAGCAGCAGCGTCGGGTCGGCCGGCTTGGTGAGGTGCAGCGCGAAACCGGCCTGCTTGGAGCGCTGCTTGTCGGCCACCTGGCCATAGCCCGACAGGGCGATCAGCTGGCCCCGCCATGACGGCATGGCCTCGTGCATGGCCTGTGCCAACTGATAGCCATCCATCTCGGGCAGGCCGATGTCGAGGATGGCGACATCAGGCTGGAACCCCGGCAGGCGCTCCAGCGCCTCGCACGGTCGCGTCACCGGCTCCACCACGTGGCCGGCCTCCCGCAGGAGGTCGGTGATGGTTTCCAGGGCATCGACGTTGTCGTCGACCACCAGGATGCGGCCGGCCTTGCCCTGGGGAGGGGCATGGCGGGGGGCGCCGTCGTCACTCGGCGCAGGGATCGTCGGCAGGACGATCTCGAAGCAGCTGCCCTGCCCGGGCCCCGCGCTGGTGGCCGCCACCGAGCCCCCGTGACGCTGGACCACCGAACGCACGATGGCCAGCCCCAGGCCGAGGCCGCCCGTGGAACGCTCCGAGCTTTGCGGAGCCTGGTAGAAGGGCTCGAAGACATGCAGCAGGGTGTCTTCCCGCATCCCCACGCCCTGGTCGCGCACGGCGATGCGCACGCTCTGGGCCTCGGCCTCGGGCGTCACGGTCAACGTCACCAGGTCCTGGCCGCCGAAGCGCAGGGCGTTCGTCAGCAGGTTGCACACCGCCTGCACCAGCCGGGTGTCGTCCCCCAGCACCCAGACCGGGCCCGGCGGCAACTCGACCTTGATGCCGTGCGGCCGCAGGCCGGCCACCGGCTGGACCGACTCGACCGCGCGCTCGACCACGGACAGCAGGTTGACCGGCTCGCTGCGCATGTCGAGCTTGCCGCGCGTGATGCGCGCGACATCGAGCAGGTCGTCGACCAGGCGGCGCATGTGCTCGAGCTGGCGCCGCATGATCTGGCGCTCGCGCGAGGTGCGGCCGTCGTCGCCGGCTTTCAGGTCCATCAGGTGCAGGGCGGTCAGCATCGGCGCCAGCGGGTTGCGCAACTCATGGCCCAGGATGGCCAGGAACTCGTCCTTGGCCTGACCGGCGGCATTGGCGCCGCTCAGGGCCTCGCGCAGCGAGCGGGTGGTCTCGCTGAGGCGTTCGGAGGCGCTGCGCAGCGCCACGGCCATGTCGTCGACTTCCTCGATCTCGCTGCGCTCCACCTCCACCGGCCGGCCCTCGCCGAGCTGCACGGCCTTGTCCCGCACGGCTCCGATGCCCCGGGAGATGCGCGCCGACAGCTGCAGCGCCAGCACCAGGCAGATCGCCACCGAGGCGCCGATGCCCAGCACGTACAGCCCGAGGCTCTTCGCCAGACCGGACCAGATCTCGATCGTGGGTGCGCCCACCGCCACAGTCCAGCCGTAGGGCTGCAGCCGGGTGAAACCCGTGAACACCTCGTCGCCCTCGAGCGTCTTGCTGACGCCGACGCCGCTGGCGGGGGCGCTGGCGAACAGCCCCAGCAAGGAGGGGGAAGCGCGGCCGCCCAGGTATTGCTCGTGCTCCTTCGAGCGTGCCACGCGCAGGCCCTTGCCGTCGAACACCGAGATCACCCAGTTGCTAGGCACCTGCTGCTTGTTGATCACCTCCAGGATGCGGTCGGGTTTGACGGCGGCCGTGAGGACATAGGCGACCCGGCCGTCGATCAGCACGGGCCATCGCACCGGAAAAGCCGCGTTGCCGCGTGGGCCGACCGACAGTGAGCCCACCACCGGCAGGCCCGTCTGGATCGCCTGCGTCAGGCTGGGCGGCTCCACCACGCGCGCCTGGGGGGAACCTTGAGAGAAGGCGGAGCTGTACAGCAGCTTGCCCTGGCTGTCGGCCACGTTGACGGAGACCCACTCGGGTCGCACCGCCGCCTCGTTGTACATCACCTGGTAGAAGGCGGGGAGGTCGCCGCTGAGCAGCGCGGGGGAGCGGGCCCGTGCCGCCAGCGAGCGCAGCGTCGCGTCGATCTCAGACTCCACCGCCGTGGCCAGGGCCCGCGACAACTCGAGCGTGGTGCGCTGCTGGTCGATCCGCTGGGACTGCACCATGGTCCAGATGCCCCAGGCGCCCAGCAGCGACACCGGCAGCAGGCCGAGGGTGGCAAGTCGCAGGAGCAGCCTTCTCAGGGGTTTGACGCGTGGACGGTGCATGAGGGGACACCTTTTTTCGAGCGCGCCTTTATAGCGCATGGGACTGGACAAGGAAGAGCAAATCGCGTTCGCACGAGCGACAGTGTGACGGCGGTCCGTGCTGAGCGCCAACCCGGGTCAAATCCGATCCACCCGGGATGCGCCCCGGCAAGGAGTGGCACTGGCACAGTGTGCGGGACTATGATGGGTTCCACCTGGGAGGCCTGACCTCGCCCGCCCACCGCGTTCATCTGAAGACTCGGGCATGCGGGCACTTTGATGGAGGTTCACCATGGCCCTGTTCGACCTCGACACCCTGGACCCCCAGTCCCTGGATGTCAGCATCTCCGAGTTGCTGGTCGCCACCGCCGACGGCTATGACGCCGACATGGATCATCGCATCACCGAGGTGTTGAGCCTGCTGCGCCGCCAGATGGACATGGACGTGGTCTTCGTGTCCGAGTTCGTCGGCGGGCAGCGGCTGTTCCGTTTCGTGGACAACGACGGCGCCCTCGACCCCTCGCAAGTGCCGCAGGCGGGCGGGTCCGGTCCGCTCGAAGAAAGCTACTGCCTGCGCATCGTCCAGGGGCGCATGCCCGAACTGGTCCGCGATGCCGCCGTGCTGGTGGAGAAGGGGCACCTCCCGCCGCCGCCGATCCCGGTGGGCGCCCACCTGAGCACGCCGGTGGTG
>CBINPE010000053.1:0-28819 GCA_966252435.1 uncultured Burkholderiales bacterium
TGATGACGTCGGCGCTCAGCCGCTTGGCGGCGATCTCGAAGGTGGTGCGGGTGCGCGTGCTGTTCTCGAAGAACAGGTTGAACACGCTCTTGCCGCGCAGCAGGGGCACCTTCTTGACCTCGCGGTCGTTGACGCTCAGGAAGGTGCCGGCGGTGTCCAGGATCTGGGTCAGCACGGCCTTGGGCAGGCCCTCGATGGACAACAGGTGGATCAGTTCGCCGTGCTTGTTGAGCTGCGGATTACGGCGTGACAGCATCAAGCAGTCTCCTTGAATGAAAAAGCGAAGCGGCCCGCCTCGTCGCGCGCCAGCACCAGCTTGCGCCCGGGCGCCAGCTCGACGCGCGTGCCCACGAAGTCGGGCTGGATGGGCAGCTCGCGCCCGCCCCGGTCGGCCAGCGCCACCAGGCTCACGCGGGCCGGGCGGCCGAAGTCGAACAGTTCGTTGATCACGGCGCGGATGGTGCGGCCGGTGAAGATGACGTCGTCCACCAGGACCACGTGGCGGCCCTCGACGGACACCGGCAGGTGGGTGGGGTCGGCGCCGGCCAGGCCGCGCGAGCTGAAGTCGTCGCGGTGCAGGGTGCTGGAGATGACGCCGCAGGGGCCGCTCAGGCCGAGGTCGCGCTGCAGCCGCTCGGCCACCCACGCGCCACCGGACCAGATGCCCACCAGCAGGGCGTCGGGCGTGAGCAGGGGCCGCACGGCCTCCAGGACCCGGGCGTAGAGCAGCTCCGCGTCAAGCGGCGGGGGCGTGTGGTCAGGGGAGGCAGGCTGGTTCATGGCGATGTCTCGTTCGGTGCCTCGGGCGGGGGCAGGTTCTGCAGGTATTGGTTCAGGATGATCGCGGCCGAGGCGGCGTCGAGGTCGCGGGCGCCGCTGGCGCGGGCCTCGGTGGTCGAGTAGCGCTCGTCCACCTCGTGCACGGTCAGGCGGAAGCGGCCGTGCAGCTGGCGTGCGAAGCGGCGCGCCCGCAGGGTGTTCTCGTGCTCGGCCCCGTCGGGGTGGAAGGGCACGCCCACCACCAGGGCGTCGGGCCGCCATTCCTGGATCAGCCGGCCGATGGCGGCGAAGCGCGCATCGCCCTGCAGGTCCAGCGACTGCAGGCCCTGGGCCTGGCGCATCAGCGTGTTGCCGGTGGCCACCCCGAGACGGCGCGTGCCGAAGTCAAAGGCCAGGAAGGACTGGTGGGCGAAGGTCATCACGCATGGCCCGCGGCTTGGCTCAGCATGCGCGGGTCGATCCCCAGCAGCGACAGGGCCTTGTCGTAGCGCTGCGCCACGGGGGTGTCGAAGATGATGGTGGGCTCGGCCTGGACGTTGATCCAGCTGTTGCGGCCCATTTCCTCCTCCAGCTGGCCGGCGCCCCAGCCGCTGTAGCCCAGCGTGATCAGCACCTTCTTCGGCCCGGCGCCGTGGGCCAGGGCCTCGAGCACGTCCTTGCTGGTGGTCATCTCCAGGCCGCCGGGGATCTTCAGCGAGGAACTGTAGTGCCCGCCCTCCTCGCCCAGGCTCTCGTGCAGCACGAAGCCGCGCTCGGTCTGGACCGGGCCGCCGAAGTACACGGGCGCGTCGGAGATGTCGGCCCGGTCGAGCGTCAGGTCGACCTTCTCGAACAGGTTGCGCAGCTTGATGTCGATGGGTTTGTTGATCACGAGCCCGAGGGCACCGTTCTCGGTGTGCTCGCAGAGGTAGATGACCGAGCCGGCAAAAGCATCACTGCCCATGCCAGGCATGGCAATCAGGAACTGGTTGGTGAAATTGACGGGGGACGAGGCAGGCGGCGACATGCGGGCGATTCTAGAGCGTGTCATGCCCCCGCTCCAGGCCGCCACCCCATGCCCCTGCGGGCCTCCCGCCGCGCCGATGTCCGGGCCCGCTTCCTGCACACTCACACCCCATGAATCCCCCGCTCGACGATGCCCTGGTGTGGTTCCGCCGCGACCTGCGGGCCGAAGACCATGCCGCCCTCTACCACGCCTGCCGGGCCGCACGGCGGGTGCACGCCGTGTTCGTCTTCGACACCGACATCCTGGGTCCCCTGCCGCGCGCCGACCGGCGGGTCGAGTTCATCCACGGCAGCGTGCTGGCGCTGGACGAGGCCCTGCGCCAGCACGCGCCCCAGGCGGGGCTGATCGTCCTGCACGGCCCAGCCACCCAGCTCATCCCGCGGCTCGCCCACGCGCTGAAGGTGCAGGCGGTGTATGCCAACCACGACGACGACCCTGACGCCCTGGCGCGCGACGCCAAGGTGCGCGGCGCCCTGGCCCACCAGGGCGTGGCCTGGCACAGCAGCAAGGACCACGTGGTGTTCGAGCGCAACGAGCTGCTGACCGGCAGCGGCTCGCCCTATTCGGTGTTCACGCCCTACAAGAACGCCTGGCTGAAGAAGGTCGACCCCTACCTGCTGAAGAGCTACCCCGACAGCCGGCTGGCCGAGCGACTGGCGCCGCGGCCCGCCGAGCATGCCACCCTTCCTGAGCTGGCCACGCTGGGCTTCGAGCCCACCAACCTGCGCGCGCTGGGCATCACCCCCGGAAGCGCGGGCGGCGAGGCCCTGCTGCAGGACTTCCTGCAGCGCATCGACCACTACGCCGCCTGGCGCGACTTCCCTGCCGTCAAGGGCCCCAGCTACCTGTCGGTGCACCTGCGCTTCGGCACGGTGTCGGTCCGGCGGCTGGCGCGCCTGGCCTGGGAGCGCAGCCGCGAGCCGCACGCGGCGCCGGGGGCGGCCACCTGGCTGTCCGAGCTGATCTGGCGCGACTTCTACCACCAGATCCTGCACCACCATCCGCAGGTGGTGACGCACAGCTTCAAGCCGGCGTACGACCGCATCCAGTGGGTCAAGGGCGCGCGCGCCGATGCCCTGTTCCAGGCCTGGTGCGAGGGGCGCACGGGCTATCCGCTGGTGGACGCGGCGATGGCCCAGATCAACCAGACCGGCTACATGCACAACCGGCTGCGCATGGTGACGGCCAGCTTCCTGGTCAAGGACCTGGGGGTGGACTGGCGCCGCGGCGAGCGCTACTTCGCGCAGCACCTGAACGACTTCGACCTGGCCGCCAACAACGGCGGCTGGCAGTGGGCAGCCTCCAGCGGCTGCGACGCGCAGCCCTATTTCCGCATCTTCAACCCCGTGAGCCAGAGCGAGAAGTTCGACCCCACCGGCCAGTTCATCCGTCGCTACGTGAAGGTGCTGGCGGCTTTGCCGGACGCCCTGGTGCATGCCCCCTGGACCGCGCCGCCGCTGGCACTGCAGGCGGCCGGCCTGCGGCTCGGGCGGGACTATCCCGAGCCGATCGTGCAGCACGACGAGGCCCGCGAGGCCACCCTGGCGCGCTACGCCGTGGTCAAGGACGCGAAGGACAAGCCCTGAGCGCGGGCTTTGCGCAAGGCGCTTGAAGGTTCGTATCGGCGAGCGCCGGATTCGTACGTGCACTCCCCCGCGCACAGGGCAAGAATCGGCGTGCCGGGGCGTCATTCCATCGATCAGCCCCGGCCTCGATGGGGCGGGCCAACACGAAGGGCTCCGGGCGAGACGGATTCTTTTTCTTCGATCCTCACTGTGCAGTACGCCGGCATCGGCCCGACACCCTGCACGACAACCTCACAACCGAAAAGAAAGAATTGATGAAGCGCAACCTGGTCCTCCTCATGCTGCCGGCCGCCTTCCTGGCGCAATCCGCCGCCGCCGATCCGGCATGGGTGAACAAGCCCCTCACAATCAGCACGACCTTCCAGGAACAGACCGGCCCCAACGCCAGGTGCGCCGGCCCCGCCGGCACCATCACCGCCACCGGAACCGCGTCCGAGCTGGGCCCCATCGCCCTGATCGGGACCCACTGCATCGAGCCCCGGCAGCAGTCCTTCCTCTTCACGCAGGGCAAGGCCTTTGTCACGACCCGCAACGGCGACCGCCTCGAGGCCACCTACTCGGGCACGCTGATCCCCACTGGCGACGGACCGAACTTCGTGTTCGGCAGCGGCACCTTCCAGATCGTGGGTGGCACCGGGTGCTTCAAGCACGCCTCGGGCGGCGGCAGCATCCAGGGCAAGGAAAACATCCAGACCGGCCTGGGAGCGGCGCAGTACGAGGGCACGCTGTCGTACCGGTCGCCGAAGTCCTGCCAGGGCGGACAAGGCCAGGATGACTGAGCTGGCAAGCCCCGCCTCGCCAGGTTCGCCCCACGAGGCGGGTCGGGCCTGCGGCGCGCTCAGAACAGCTCGACGTCACCCGTCTTGTCGTCGTCCTCGGTCAGCTCGCGCTGCGCGACGAGGTCGCTGTAGCTGCAGACGCGGTTGCGTCCATGCTCCTTGACGTAGTAGACCGCCTTGTCGGCCCGCTCGAAGGCGCCGCTGGGCGTGTCACCGGCCCGCAGGGCGGTGAAGCCGATGCTCACGGTGATCCGCCCGACCTGCGGGAAGGCGTAGTTCTCGCAGTTGCTGCGCAGCCGCTCGAAGGCCACGCCGGCGTCGGTCTCGTTGTCGCAGCGCATCAGGACCACGAACTCCTCGCCGCCGAAACGGTACAGCCGGTCATGGAAGCGGAAGCTGGCGCGCATCAGGCGCGACAGCAGCAGCAGGACCTCGTCGCCGATCAGGTGGCCGTAGGTGTCGTTGACGCGCTTGAAGTGGTCGATGTCGATCACCCCCAGCCAGCTGCTGGCCGGCCCTCCCGCGGCAGAGCGGCGGTCGCCCTTGCCCTCGTTGGCCACCAGCTGCTGCTCGGCGGAAGCCTTCAGGAAGGCCTCGTCGAAGGTCTTGCGGTTGAGCAGGCCGGTCAGGGTGTCGCGCTCGCTGTAGTCGAGCAGGCCCTGGAAATTGCGGTAGATGCGCAGGATGCTGCTGACGAGGCGCTTGGATTCGCTGGTCAGGGGCTGCGCGGTCTCCACCTCCATGACCCCGACCACCTCGCGCTCGGTCGACACCGGGAACACTGTGATGTGGGGCGTGCCGGGGACCTCGACGACAGTCTGCGTGTCCATGCAGGTGAGCCGGTGGGGATGGTCGTCCAGCGCCGGCAGGGTGCTCAGCTCGGCCCACACCGGGTCGAAGGTGGCCACCACGGTGGAGGCAGTCAGGCGTGCGCGCGTCAGCCAATGCTCGCTTCCTGCCTCGCCGACACGCCGATAGATGACCACCACCTGAGGCCGAAGCAGGTCTTTCATGGCGCCGACGAGCGTGACATCCAGCAGATCCCGGTCACGAAATCCTGTCAGGTCTGCAAGATGGTCAACGAGTTTCGACATTTTGGGCTTGGGCAGTGGCATCCCGTGAAAGTCACGCAATCGCGTGGGCACTGGTATAGCGCCCGATCAACGCCAGCAGGTCCTCTTCAGAGTAAGGCTTACCGAGGTAATGATCAACTCCCAATTCGGCCGCGTAATCCCGGTGTTTTTGGGCGATCCGGGAGGTGATCATGATGACCGGCAGGTCGCGCAGGCGGGCATCGCCCCGGATGTTGCGCACCAGGTCGAAGCCGTCCATGCGGGGCATCTCGATGTCGCTGAGCACCATCTGGGGCTTTTCCTCGGCCAGTTTTTCCAGGGCGTCCAGGCCGTCCTTGGCCAGCGCCACCCGGTAGCCTTCGCGCACCAGCAGGCGCTGCGTCACGCGGCGCACGGTGAGGGAGTCGTCGACCACCAGCACCAGGGGCGCCGCGCGTGCCGCCGTCTCGGACGCGGCGGGCTCCTCGGGCGTGGGCAGCGTCGCCACCGGCGTGGCCGGCTTGAACAGGGCCGCCTGGGTGGCCTCGCGGGCCCGCTCGCCATACAGGGTGGCCAGCGCCACGGGGTTGTAGATCAGGGCCACCGCACCTGAAGCCAGCAGGGTCATCCCCGCCAGGCCGGGCAGTCGGGCCAGTTGCGGGCCGAGGTTCTTGACCACCGCTTCCTGGTTGCCCAGCACTTCGTCCACGTGCACGGCGATGCGCTGCTGCGCACTCTTGATGATGGCGACGAAGCGCGTCTTGCCCACGGTCTCGGCGCTGCGCGGGCTCAGCTGCAGCAGCGACCCCAGCCAGAAGAACTGCAGGTTGCGATCGCCGAAGGCATACACCCCCGAGGCGTAGGCCTGCTCGATCTCGTCGACCTGGGCACGGCGGATCAGGTCGACCATGGTCGATGGCACGGCCACCGTCGTGTCGCCCACGCGCATCATCACGATCTGCGTCACGGCCGTGGTCAGGGGAAGCTGCAGCTTGAAGCTGGTGCCCTGCCCCGCCGCCGTGGCGGTCTCGATGCGGCCACCGATGGCGTTGACCTCGGAGCGCACCACGTCCATGCCGATGCCGCGGCCGGCCAGCTCGGTCACCTTCTCGGCCGTCGAGAACCCCGGCGTGAAGATGAGGTTGGCCAGCTCGGCGTCGGTGTGGGGCTCGTCGGGATCGATCAGGCCCATGGCCGCGCCCTTGGCGCGGATGCGGTCGAGGTCGAGCCCGGCGCCGTCATCCTGGAAGGCCACGGCCACTTCGTTGCCTTCCTGCGTCACCGTCACGGCGATTGTGCCGATCGGATCCTTGCCCGCCGCCCGGCGCGCCTCCGGCGCTTCGATGCCGTGCGTGACGCTGTTGCGCAACAGGTGTTCGAAGGCGCCCGTCATGCGGTCCAGCACGCCGCGGTCCACCTCGATGGAGGCCCCGACGATGTCCAGCCGCACCTGCTTGCCGGTTTCCTTCGAGGCCTGGCGCACCACGCGGTACAGGCGGTCGGAGAGGCTGTCGAACTCGACCATGCGGGTGCGCAGCAGGTCGTCCTGCAGCTCGCGGGTCAGCCGGCCCTGCGCCGCCAGCTCGTCATCAGCGCTGTCCAGGGTGCGCGTCAGGGTGCGTTGCACGGTGGCCACGTCGTTCACCGACTCGGCCATCATGCGGGTCAGCTCCTGGAAGCGCGTGAAGCGGTCGAACTCGAGGGGGTCGAAGGACTGGTCCGCCGCCTTGGCCGCCTCGATGCGCGAGGCCATCTGCGTCTCGCCCTGCAGCTCGATGTCGCGCAGCTGCAGGCGCAGCCGCTCCAGGTTGTCGGTCAGGTCGGTCAGCGAGCCGCGCAGCTGGCCCACTTCCGAGGCGATGCGCGAGCGCGTGATGCTCACCTCGCCCGCCTGGTTGACCAGCCGGTCCAGCAGGGGTGCGCGCACGCGCACCGCATGGCCCACGCCACCGCCCTTGGTGGCCACCGGCCCGCTGGCCGCGGCCTCGCTGCCGAAATGGGACCAGTCGATGTCGGTCACCGCGCGGGTGACGGGTTGCGGCTCGGCCTGGGGCACGGCCGCCGCCGGCTCGCCCGGCTCCGCCATCGCCTCGCTGGCTGGCGGCAGGACCTCCGGCGCGGGCTCGACAGCGGGCAGGCTGGTGAGCGGTGCGGGGGCCTCGGCCTCGCGCGCGGCCTGCTCGGCCTGCGCCACGGCGTCGTTGTAGCTGGCCTGGTCGCGGGCGCGCAGCTGCTCGAAGGCATGCATCAGCGCGTCGGAGCGGGCGTTCAGGATCTCGATGTCGTCCACGGCGGCCGTGGCCTGGCCCAGCATGCGCTCGATGCGGGTCTCCAGGCGGTGCGCCATCTCACCCAGGCGCATCGCGCCCGCCAGCCGGGCACCGCCCTTGAGGGTATGCAGGGTCCGCATGCAGGCGCCGCCATGGCTCGCCACGCCGGGCTCGCGGGCCCAGTCGCGGATCTGGGTGGCCAGCATCGGCAGCAGTTCCTGCCCTTCTTCCTCGAAGATGGGGAACAGCTCGGCATCGACCGCGTCGATGGCATCGATGTCGTCCTCGTCGTCCGAGGCGTCATCCTCCACCAGGTCGGCCACCCGCCCAGCCACGGGCTTGGGCTCGAAATCGAAGGTGACCATCGGCGCCAGCTCGGCCAGCTCGGGCGTGTCCAGCGGCGGCAGCGAGGCGGCCTCGATGGTCGACTGCCGGAATTCGGCGGGGCGGGACTCCGAGGCCTCGGGCGCGGCGGCCTCGGTGGCCCCGGATGCTTCCACCGGGGGCGCCACCGTGTCAGCGCCAATGTCCAGATCCAGGTCGACCGTGCGGGTATCCACGGCCGTGACCGCCTCTTCCGGCTCTTCCGACGGCAGCGCTTCCGGCACATCGAGCAGCAGGTCGACGGAGGTGTCCTCGTCCAGCACCAGGTCCACCTCGGGAGTGTCCAGCGGCACGTCGATGTCGACGGCCGGGCCCAGGTCCAGGTCGATGTCTGCGGCCTGCGTCGTCTCGGCGACCGCGAGGTCACCGGCATCGGCCACGGTCGCGGCAGCCTCGTCCGGCAGGTCCTCGGCGGCAGTGGCTTCCAGCTCACCATGGGCACTCAGCTGCTCCAGGCGGCGGCCGGCGCTCAGCTCGTGGGCGGCCAGACGCTCCAGCAAGGCGGGCGACGGCTCCTTGAGGAAGCCGGCTGCGAACTGGTGCAGCAGGTTGCGGATCTCCTCGGCCACGTCGGGGAACAGACGGGCTTCCTCGTCGGTGCCGGAGCCGGCGGCCTGCGAGCGCATCTGTGCATGCTCGAGGGAGCGCGCCAGGCCCGACAGGCTGGTGAAGCCGACGGTGGCGGAGCTGCCCGCCAGCGAGTGGGCCAGGGCGATCGCGTCGTCGCCGATGGGCTGGTGCTCGTGCTCGAGCGCCCACTCCGCCAGCGCCGTGTTCAGGCGGCGCGACAACTCGTCCGCCTCGTTCAGGTAGATGTTGAACAGGGGGATGCCGATCTTGAGGTGGCCGATCACCTTGACCTGGTCCTCCTCGATCCCGGCCGCCTCGCCAGAGGAGGCCGCCTCCGGCACAGCTTGCGCGTCGACCTCTTCGTCCACGACAAGCACCGAAGGCGCCGCCATGGACGCCTCGGTCTCGGCAGGGGCCGGCTCGGCCGCGGCCTCGGTCACTGGGGGTGCGTCGTCCTGTTCGGGAAACATGGCGGCAGGTCGCCCTGCCTCACCGCCGCTTTCTCCCGAGGCGGCCGCAGGGCCCTCCTGGGGGGTGCTGAAGTCCAGCGAAAGCCGGTCCTCGATCTTGTCGAAGCCGCCCGAGTCCGCGGGGGACGACACCACCTCCGGCACAGGCAACTCGGGCAAGGTTGGCAGTTCGGGCAGGCTGTCCACCGACGCCGGGGCGCTGTCCAGCGCCCGGGCCGCCTCGGCCACGGGTTCATGGCTGCGGTGCCCGTCGGCGCGCCGCTCGATGTCGCCCACCCACTCGTCGAAGTGCTGCAGCGCCCAGTTGGTGAAGTTGAGCAGCGGCTCGTCGGCCGGCTTGTGGTCGCCGAGGCGGCCGTTGTAGAGCTGTTCGCAGACCCAGGCGGCCTCGCCGAACACGTTCAGCCCGACCATGCGCGAGCTGCCCTTGAGGGTGTGGAAGGCGCGCCGGACGGTGGTCAGCAGGTTGATGTCGTCGGGCGCGTCGACCAGCTTCGCGCAGGCATCGCGGGCATCCTGAATGACCTCCTTGGCCTCCTCCAGGAAGATCTCCCGCATCTCGTCGTCTTCGGTGAGGTCTTCGGTGGTGGGCGCCGGCTCGAGGGAGCGGGTCAAGGTCTCGTCCAGGCCCACAGGGTCGGTTGAGGAGCTGACGAAGTCGACCAGGGCCTCGGAGAGCTGCTCGCGGGCATCGGCCACTTCCTCAGCATCGGCCGCCTGCGCCAGGGCCGCCTTGGCCTGCGACACGGTGGCCACGAGGTTGAGCTGCTCGGCGGCGCGGGCCTCCTGGGACAGCATCTCCAGGCCGCGGTTCAGCTCTTCCAGCGGCACGTCCTGGCGCGCCGCGGACATGGCCAGCAGCTGCGCCTGCTCGAGCAGGCGGGGCTCGACCGTGGGCAGGGTCTCGGTGTCGTGCTGGGTGGGGCCGAGGCCAGGGGCCTCGCGGCCCATCACCGGCATGAGCACGCCCTTGTCGCTGTCGAACACGAACAGCGACTTGGCCATCTGCGGCTGCACGCTGAGCATGCCGATCAGGAAGTCGAGCGCACCCAGGTTGGCGGCCAGGCGCTCGAACACCGGGGCCGTCAGGGCCGCGGCATCGGGCTTGTCGACGCTGGCCATCAGGGCGTCGACGTCGTCACGCATGCGCAGCACGGCGATGGAGGCCTGCTCCAGGCCCAGCACCGACAGCACGCCGCGCATGGACGACAGCAGGCCCGGCACGGGGATCAGGGAGGTGCTCTCGGCCGTCTGGCGGAAGAACTGGTCGACCAGCTTCTCCACCTCGGACAGAGAGGCGCGCAGCTCCTGCACGACGCTGCCCATGGTCTGGCGGTCGGAGACGCGGCGGTACAGGTCCTCCATCCAGGTCTCGAGGGCGGCCGAGGGATGGCCCGCGCGCACCGCGGCGATGCGGTCGGCCAGGCGGCGCACGCGCTCGCCCTGCTCGGGCGCATCAACCTCGCCGTCTTCCAGGCAGGCCTCGATGTAGAGCAAGGCCGTGGCAACTTCCATGGCCAGGGCCGCCTCGGGCGCGGCTTCGCTCTGGAAGGACTGGGTCGCGGCGGCCTGCATCTCGCCTGCCAGGGCGTCGCCCTGCGGGAACAGCTTGCGCAGCGAGTCAGCCACCAGGGCGAACTGTTCGCCCAGGCCCGGCAGGCGATGCAGCTCGCCGCCGGCCACGGCCGACCAGGCCTCCTTGGCGGACATCACCCGCTTGCCGGCCTGCGTGAGCAGGGCCGGGTCGAACTTGCCCAGCGTGGCGGCGTTGTAGTCGACCGGGGTGGCCTTCAGGCCCCAGGCCGCGCGGGCCGCGGCCAGGCGCGGCGCGTGCTGGCCAGCCGCCGGCTCGCCTGCGTGGGCGCAGAAGAACAGCAGGTCCTGGACCAGGCGCTCGGAAACTTCACTGCCGCCCCCCTCGAGGACGCGCAGCTGCGACAGCAGGCGCGAGGCCAGCCGCTTGCTGTAGACGTCGGAGCGCAGCAGGCCGCGCGCCTGGGCTTCGAACACCGACGCCGCCAGCTGCCACAGCGTGGCGGTCTTGCTGCCGGCCGGGGCACCCGCGGCCAGGCCCGCACACAGCTCGCTCATGCGCGAGAAGCTGTGCTCGGACGGGGTGCGCATGATGGCCAGCATGTGGCACTCGAGCGCGGAACGCGTGGCGGTGTCGGCCTGGCGCGGGCTCACCTGCGGGTCGACCGGCAGGTCGCGCCAGTTCCACTCGATGGCCCACAGGTCGGCCGGGTGGATGCGGTCGGCCACCGCCAGTTCCTGGACGGCCTGGTACTGCGGGAAGAACGACAGCGGCGAGACCGGCTTGTTGGCCAGCAGGCGCGCCAGGTAGTCGAGCAGGGCGAAGGAGGCACGCTCGATGCGCTCGACCGCCTCCAGCGTCAGCTTGGCGGGCTTGGCGATGCACTGCTGCAGCGCCGTCTCGCTGGCCCGCAGCAGGGCCGCGGCGGGCGACAGGCCCACCATCTCGAGGGCACCGACGCCCTGGTGAATCTGGTTGCGGGCGGCACGCAGGACCGAGGGATCGACCGCGTCCACGTCGGAGCCGGCCAGGGCCTCAGCCTCCTTCAGGAAACGGCGCAGCGACTTGTGGGCATTGTCCAGTGAGCGACGCAACTCCTCGTTCACCCACGCCAGGGCGCTGAGGTCAGTCGATTCACTATCGCGGTTCAGTGTGTCCATCCGATACTCATTGTTTGTCAGGCACCGTGCACTAGCGGCCAAAAGCGCCGTGGAAAAAGAAGAGCCAGCAAACGCGGTCGGCCTCCCTGCAGCCATCCCACATCCGTCACCATCCGTCCCATCAATCCGCCGTCGTCAATCAATCAATCAGTCAGTCAATCTTGAACCGTGCCACCGACTGCTTGAGTTCCTCGGCCGTCTTGGACAGCTCGCGCACCATCTGGGCCGTGGAACGCGTGCCCTCACCGGTCTGCTCGGTCACCGCGAAGATGTGCTGGATGTTGGCGGCCACCACGTTGGCGGACTCGGCTTCGCTCAGCGCCTGGTTGGAAATCTGTTCGATCAGCTCGGCCAGTTTGCGTGACACGCGGTCGATGTCACCCAGTGCGGTACCGGCCGCGTCGGTCAGTCGGGTCCCTTCGACCACCCCCTGCGTGGAGCGTTCCATGGCGCCCACCGCGTCCTGTGTGTCGGTCTGAATGGTCTTCACGAGCGCCGCGATCTGCCGCGTGGCATCGCCGGAGCGTTCGGCCAGCCGCTGCACTTCCTCGGCCACCACGGAGAAGCCGCGGCCCGCTTCACCGGCGGACGCCGCCTGGATGGCGGCGTTCAGGGCCAGCACGTTGGTCTGCTCGGTAATGTCCGAAATCAGTTCGGTGATTTCACCGATCTCCTGCGACGACTCGCCCAGCCGCTTGATCCGCTTGGAGGTTTCCTGGATCTGGTCGCGGATCGAGTTCATACCGCCGATGGTGTTCTGCACGGCGCGCAGACCGGATTCGGCAGCGTCCAGCGACTGGCGCGCCACCTGGGCGGTTTCCTGGGCCTGGGCGGACACGTTGTTGATTCGGCTCGCCATCTGCAGCACCGACTCGCCGGTGTCGCGGATTTCGCGCAGCTGCTCGGTGGAGGCGGCCAGCAGTTCGGTCGAGGTGGCGTCCACCTGCTGGGTCGTCTCGGTCATGCGGCTCACCGTGCCCTGCACCTGGGACACCAGGGTGCGCAGCTCTTCCACCGTGTAGTTCACCGAGTCGGCGATCGCGCCGGTGATGTCTTCCGTCACCGTGGCCTGTTGCGTCAGGTCGCCCTCGGCCACCGTCTGCAGTTCGTTCATCAGTCGCAGAATGGCGGCCTGGTTGGCGTCGTTGACGCGCTTGGCCTCCTGCTCCTGGCGCTCGGCCTCGAGGCGCTGGTTCTCGGCGAACAGGGCGCGCTGTGCTTGTTCCAGCACGAACAGCCGCAGGAAGCCCAGGCCACCCGCGGCCATCACCAGGGCCGCGACCACCAGGGCCAGCAGGCTGACCTTGCCGAAGCCGGTCTCCACACCCAGCGTTTCCTGCACCTTCTCGAGTTCGACGCGCAGCTTCTCACTGTCGGCAATGATGCCGGCCTGCGCCTCGCGCGCCGAAACCAGGCCCTGCAGGTTGCCCAGGATGGCGCCGGCTTGGGTGCGGGCGTCCTCGAACTGCTTGAGCAGCGCCACCAGGCGCTCCTGGGTCTGCGGGTCCTTCGTGGCGGGCAGGCGCAGCTCGGCGTTGCCCTCGGACAGGCCCTGCGCGATCTCGCGGAAGGAGTTCAAGTCCTTGCCCAACAGGAACACGGCCTCGGGGCTCACGCCCTCGACGGTCAGGAACTCGTTGGCACTCTTGCCGATGCGCTGGGTCAGCATCACCAGCTGGCCCACGGCGGAGATCTCGGCCGGCGTGGCGTCGTGCTGCAGCTTCAGCGCGGCCACGGTCTCGGCGATCTCGAGCAGGTCGGACGACTGGCGGTTGATGGACTTCAGCGCCTGCCCGACCTGGGTCAGGATGGTCTGCTGCGCCAGCACGGTCTTGGCGTTGCCTTCGGCGCGGTCGATCAGAGGCAGCAGCGGCTTGAGGATCTCCTGCACTTTCTCAGGGGCGGCCGCCAGCCGCGTGTTGCCGGTTTGCAGGCCGCGCACGTTGGTGGCCAGTTCTTCGGAGCTGTCCTGCACCTCGGGGAAGGCCTGCGGGCTGCCCACCAGGGCCTGGGACACCGACTTGGCCAGCCGCTGCGACTGCATCAGCGCCTTGCCGCTGGCCGCCACCTGGGCCGACCCCTTGGCCGCGGAGTTCAGCGAGTAGATCGTCATGACCACCAGACCGACCAGGCCCAGCACCACCATGGCACCCAGGATCCATTGCTGGTCGCTGACCGGCCGTTGGCCGATGAGCGGCAGGCCGCTGCCGGCGGGCAAGGCCATGGACGACCGGTCGTTCTGGATGCTGGTTTCCGAAAACTCGGGCAGTTCGGAGGCCGGGATTTCGGTGATGGAGGATGTGTCGGTATTCATGGTTGTAGTCTGGCCCTGTCAAAAGTCACGGTCCGCCTCAAGTCGAATGAAAATCAACGCGACAGATCCTGCTGGGTTGATTTTGAACTCATCAGCGCACTTAATCGGCACATTCCGTTGGTGTTTTACATCCGCTTTAAATTGCCGATGCGTCGAGATCAACGGTAATCAAGCGACTATTTTGAGAAATGCTTCCGTATTGGCGAGCGAGGCCAGCTTCAATTCCTGCCACACGCGCCCGCCCTGGTCGCGGTAGCGGTCGGTCACGAACGCGGGGCGGGCGTCGCCCTCGTCCGGCTCGAGCTGGATCTCGCCTTCGTTGCGCAAGCCCGCCAGGCGGTCCACCACCAGCGCGCAGTTGATCTCGAACGTGGGATTGAAGGCCACCATGCGGGCCTGGGAGGCGTCGCGCAGGGCGCTGTCGGCCTTCAGGCCGAGGAAGCAGGCCAGGTCGACCACCCCGTGCAGGTGGCCGCGCAGGTTGGAAACGCCAAGGAACCAGGGGGCCGTGTGGGGCACGCCCAGGATCTGGTTCATGGGGAAGATCTCACCCGCTTCCTTGAGCGGGAACAGGAATCCCAAACCCGCACATTCGACAGCCAGCCACGACCGCTTCTGAACCTGCGTTCTCGCCTGGGCCAATTGCTCGGCCAGACGGGTCTGTAATTTCACAAGGGCTTCGCGTCGTCGTGCCATCGCTGTGTCGGGTGGTTATCTGCCTGGACGTGAGCGCCAACGGGAACTGGAAGGGTGGATTACCCGAAAGCGCGTATTTTTGAGAGTAATTCCTCGGTATCGACCGGCTTGACGATGTAGTCGTGGGCCCCTTGGCGGATGCCCCAGACCTTGTCCGTCTCCTGGTTCTTGCTGGTGCACATGATGACCGGGATGTTGACGAAGCGCGGATCGCGCGTGATGGCGCGCGTCAGCTGGAAACCGTTCTGCCCGGGCATGACCACGTCCATCAGGATGAGGTCGGGCTTGGATTCGGAGAGCCTGCGCATGGCCTCCTCGCCGTTCTCGGCCGTGCGCACGGAGTAGCCGCGCTTGACCAGCAGCTCGCTGAGGTGGTGCAACTCGGTCTTCGAGTCGTCGACAAGCAGGATGTTATGGATCGCCATGTGTTTTCCTCGATCACTCGCGAATGAAAGTCAGAGTCGGCCCAGCCGCCTCGCTCGCAGTTCAGCCGGCCTCGAAAAGTGCCTTGGCGTGCTGCCGAACCGCCTGGAGCAGCTGGTCCTTGGTAAAGGGTTTGGTGAGGTAGTCTTCAGCGCCGACCATGCGGCCCCGCGCCTTGTCGAACAGGCCGTCCTTGGAGGACAGCATGATCACGGGGACGTTTGTAAACCGAATGTTGCGCTTGATGATGGCGCAGGTCTGATAGCCGTCGAGGCGCGGCATCAAAATGTCACAAAAAATCAGGTCGGGCTGGTGGTCGTTCACTTTCGAGAGGGCGTCGAAGCCGTCTTCGGCCAGCAAAACCTGGTGCCCGCCCTGCTTGAGGAAGATCTCCGCGCTGCGGCGAATCGTGTTGCTGTCGTCGATGACCAGCACCCTGACGCTCACCGGGCTTGCTGTGCTTTCATTGCTCACTGCGCGCTCTCCTCAACGATCGGGTTCAGACACAAGGCGCCTCGAGGCGGATCACACCGGCACCATCTCGAAGTCTTCTTTGCGCGCACCGCATTCCGGACACGTCCAGTTCATGGGAACCGATTCCCAGGGAGTTCCAGGGGCAATGCCATGTTCAGGGTCACCTGTCGCTTCGTCGTAAATCCAGCCACAGATTAAGCACATCCAAGTTCGAAATTGAATCACGTTATTTTGGCTTCACTACAATGACGGGCCGATTGTAGCCAGGGGTTGCACAGGGGGGCCGGGAATTTGCACCCCCCGCGCAACATACCTCACATTTTTGGGGCCGTCTTCCCCGTGCTTGTCTGCAGTCCTTCCACCTGCCTTTTCGGACACATCCCCATGCCTCTTGAATCCCCCGTCACCGAATCCAACCCCGATTCGCTCCAGGAAGAAGCGGCGCTGCCGCCGTGCGTGATGTGCTTCAACGCCAACGACCCCAGCGGCGCCAGCGGCCTGGCGGCGGACATCGCCACCATCGCGGCCATGGGCGGTCATGCGCTGCCGGTGCTGACCTCGGTGGTCATGCGTGACACGGCCGAGGTGTTCGACCACCACGTCCTGGAATCGGACGCCGTGGTGGAGCAGGCGCGCAGCATCCTGGAGGACATCACCCTGGCGGGCTGGAAGGTCGGCTTCCTGGGCTCGGCCGAGGGGGTGAGCGTGGTGGCCGAGGTGCTGTCGGACTACCCCGACGTTCCCCTGGTGGCCTACATGCCCAACCTGTCCTGGATCGAGGAGGACGACCAGCAGGCCTACCTCGAGGCCTTCCGCGACCTGGTGCTGCCGCAGACCGAGGTGCTGGTCGGCAGCCACCAGACCCTGACCGACTTCCTGCTGCCCGAATGGGACGCCGACCGCCCGGCCTCGCCGCGCGAGCTGGCGGTGGCTGCGGCCGAGCACGGCACGCGCTTCGTGCTGGTCACCAGCGTGCCCCTGCCCGACCAGTTCATGGACAACGTGCTGGCCTCGCCCCAGGGCGCCATCACCGGCGAGAAGTTCGAGCGCTTCGAGGTCAGCTTCGTCGGCGCCGGCGAGACGCTGTCCGCCGCGCTGGCCGCGCTGCTGGCCTCCGGTGCCGAGGTGCACGCCGCCGTGGGCGAGGCGCTGGCCTTCCTCGACCAGTCGCTGGACGCAGGCTTCCGCCCCGGCATGGGCAACGTCATCCCCGACCGCTTCTTCTGGGCCCAGGGGGGTGAGGAAGGCGAGCCCGGCGCGGCCGAGGAGGCCGAGTCGATCGACGACCCCGTCCCGGTGGGCTCGCGCCAAATTCATTGACAATGCCCCTCGGGCTCCCCGAGGGAGCGAACACCGGCAGCGCCGGCGGGTGGGCCGCCGGCCCGGCCGGCCGTCGCCGCGGCCACGCCCCGTGAGGCCTTTTCCTTTTCTTGCACCGCCTGCAGGCACCTTGGAACCATGCCGTCTTCTTCCCCCTCCCCCACCAATGCCGCGCTGTTCGAGCGGGCCGAGCGTGTCATCCCCGGCGGCGTGAACTCCCCCGTGCGGGCGTTCCGGGCCGTCGGCGGCACGCCGCGCTTCATCGCCCGGGCCGCGGGGGCCTACATGTTCGACGCCGAAGGGCAGCGCTACATTGACTACATCGGCTCCTGGGGGCC
This sequence comes from uncultured Burkholderiales bacterium, assembly GCA_966252435.1. Taxonomy (GTDB): domain Bacteria; phylum Pseudomonadota; class Gammaproteobacteria; order Burkholderiales; family Burkholderiaceae_C; genus CANHBY01. Next base: position 17,157 of record CBINPE010000053.1, read on the forward strand.
GATGATCCTGGGGCACGGCCACCCGGCGGTGCTGGCGGCGGTGGAGGCCGCCGTGCGCGAGGGGCTGTCCTTCGGGGCGCCGACCGAACGCGAGATCGAGCTGGCCGAGGAGATCCTCAAGCTGGTGCCCAGCATGGACCAGGTGCGCCTGGTCAACTCGGGCACCGAGGCCGCCATGAGCGCGCTGCGCCTGGCGCGCGGCGCCACCGGGCGCAACCTGATCGTGAAGTTCGAGGGCTGCTACCACGGCCACGCCGACGCCCTGCTGGTGAAGGCCGGCTCGGGCCTGGCCACGCTGGGGCACCCCACCAGCGCGGGCGTGCCCGCCGACCTGGTCCGGCACACCCTGGTGCTGACCTACAACGACGTGGCCCAGCTGGAGGAGGCGTTCGCGCTGCAGGGCGACCAGATCGCCTGCGTGATGATCGAGCCGATCTGCGGCAACATGAATTTCGTGCGCGCCAGCCTGCCCTTCATGCAGCGCCTGCGCGAGCTGTGCACGCGCCACGGGGCGCTGCTGGTGTTCGACGAGGTGATGACGGGCTTTCGCGTCGCGCTGGGCGGGGCGCAGAGTCTGTATGCCCGCCTGCTGCCGGGGTTCGCACCCGACATGAGCGTGTTCGGCAAGGTGATCGGGGGTGGCATGCCGCTGGCGGCCTTCGGCGCGCGGCGCGACATCATGGCGCACCTGGCGCCGCTCGGCCCGGTCTACCAGGCGGGCACCCTGTCGGGCAACCCGGTGGCCACGGCCTGCGGCCTGGCCACGCTGCGCGAGATCCAGCGCCCGGGCTTCCACAAGCAGCTGGCCGGGCGCACCCGCCGCCTGCTCGACGGCCTGCTGGCCCACGCCCAGGCCGCCGGCGTGCCGATGGTGGGCGACTGCGAGGGCGGCATGTTCGGCTTCTTCTTCCCCGGCTCGGCCCACGCCGGGCTGCCCCAGAACTACGAGGAAGTGATGGCCACCGACAAGGCGCGCTTCAACCGCTTCTTCCATGCCATGCTGGCGCAGGGGGTGTACCTCGCGCCGGCCCTGTACGAGGCCGGCTTCGTCAGCGCCGCCCATAGCGACGAGGACCTGCGCCAGACCCTGGCCGCCGCCGAGCGCAGCCTGCGCGAGCTGGCCGTTTGACCTGACCGTATCGAATTGGATTGTTCGCCATGCACCTTCACATCCTCGGCATCTGCGGGACCTTCATGGGCGGGCTGGCCGCCCTGGCACGCGAGGCGGGCCACCGCGTCACCGGCTGCGACGCCAACGTCTACCCGCCCATGAGCGACCAGCTGCGCGCGCTCGGCATCGAGCTGATCGAAGGCTATGAGCGCGACCAGCTGGCCCTCAAGCCCGACCTGTTCGTGGTGGGCAACGTGGTGACGCGCTCCGGCGACGGCAGCAGCAAGCGCTACCCCCTGATGGAGGCGATCCTCGACGAGGGCCTGCCCTACACCAGCGGGCCACAGTGGCTGGCCGACCACGTGCTGCAGGGCCGCCACGTGCTGGCCGTGGCCGGCACGCACGGCAAGACCACCACCACCGCCATGCTGGCCTGGGTGCTCGACAAGGCCGGGCTGGAGCCGGGTTTCCTGGTCGGCGGCGTGCCGCTGAACTTCGGCGTCTCGGCCCGGCTGGGCCACGTGCGTCCGCGCAGCCCCTTCGTGATCGAGGCCGACGAGTACGACACCGCCTTCTTCGACAAGCGCAGCAAGTTCGTGCACTACCGGCCGCGCACCGCCGTGCTCAACAACCTGGAGCTGGACCACACCGACATCTTCGAGGACCTGGCGGCGATCGAGCGGCAGTTCCACCACCTGGTGCGCACCGTGCCGAGCAGCGGTCGCCTGGTGGTCAACGCGCGCGAGGACAGCCTGCAGCGGGTGCTGGACATGGGCTGCTGGAGCGAGGTGCTGCGCTTCGGCGGGCGCAAGGAGATGCCGGGCGAGCTGCGCGCGCGCGGCGAGCCGCACGCCTTCGACGTGCTGCGCGGCAGCCTGAAGATCGCGCGGGTCGACTGGTCGCTGCTGGGCGAGCACAACCAGCTCAACGCGCTGGCCGTGATCGCGGCGGCCGAGCACGTGGGCGTGGCGCCCGAGGCGGCCGCGCAGGCGCTGTCCAGCTTCGAGAACGTGCGCCGCCGGCTCGAGCTGCGCGGCGAGGCCGGGGGCGTGAAGGTGTACGACGACTTCGCCCACCACCCCACCGCCATGCGCACCACGATCGACGGGCTGCGCCGCAAGGTCGGGCCTGAGCGCATCCTGGCAGTGTTCGAGCCGCGCTCCAACACCATGAAACTGGGCAGCATGAAGGCGCAGCTGCCCTGGGCGCTGGAAGAGGCCGACCTGTCCTTCTGCCACAGCGGAGGCCTGGGCTGGGACGCCGTGCCGGTGCTGGCGCCGCTGGGCGACAGCGCCGCCGTGTGCCCGAGCATCGAGGCGACCGTGGCCCGCGTGGCCGCCGCGGCCCAGCCGGGCGACCACGTGCTGTGCATGAGCAACGGCGGCTTCGGGGGCATCCACGACAAGCTGCTGAAGGCGCTCGGCAGCCGCTGAGCCATGGGCAGCATGGCCCGGCGCCTGCTCGCGACCCTGCTGGTGGCCGGCGTGCTGCTGGCGGCGGGCCTGGCCTGGGTGGTCCAGCCCGGGGTGGCGCCTCGGCGCGGCGCGCCGATCCCCGCGGTGGACCCGCAGCGCCTGGCGGCGCACGTGCGGCATTTCTCGGTGGACCTGTACCCGCGCAGCGCCGACCAGCCCGACCGCTTGCAGCGGGCGGCCGACGACATCGCCGCGGCCTTCCGGAGCGCCGGGGCGCGTGTCGAGATCCAGGCCGTCCCGGTGGACGAGGCGGTCTATCAAAACGTCATCGCCCGGTTCGGCCCGGCCGAGGGGCCGGTGCGGGTGATCGGCGCCCACTACGACTCGCACGGGCATGTCGGTGCCGGCGCCCGGGACGAGCGCGGCTACACCGCCGAGAGCCACACGCCGGGCGCCGACGACAACGCCAGCGGCATCGCCGCGCTGATCGAGCTGGCCGGCCTGCTGCAGCGCCATCCACCGGCCCATCCGGTCGAGCTGGTGGCCTACACGCTGGAGGAGCCGCCCTACTTCCGCACGCCCCAGATGGGCAGCGTGCGGCATGCGCGCAGCCTCGTCGAGGCCGGGCGGCCGGTGGCATGGATGCTGGCGCTGGAGATGATCGGCTACTTCGACACGCGGCCGGGCAGCCAGGCCTACCCGCTGCCGGGGCTGGCGTGGCTGTACCCGGACCGGGGCGACTTCATCGGGCTGGTGGGCCCGCTGGGCGATGGGCTGGCCACGCGCCGCATCAAGGCGGTGCTGGCCGGTGCGAGCGACCTGCCGGTGGTCTCGATCAATGCGTCGAGCCTGCTGCCGGGCGTCGACTTCTCAGACCACCGCAGCTACTGGGCCGAGGGCCTGCCCGCGTGGATGCTCACCGACACGGCCTTCTACCGCAACCCCCACTACCACCAGGCGGGCGACACACCGGACACGCTGGACTATCCCCGCATGGCCCAGGTGGTGCAGATGGTGTTCGCGCTGGCGCAGAGCGAATGACCGCGACGGCGCAGAGGTAAGCAGCCGTAAGAGTCCGGGGCGGTCGTCGGCGGCCCGGACGAGCTCCTCGTTTCTCGTGCATGCCCCTTCCCCGTTCCCTCTCCCGTTTATCAGCCGCCCATGTCTGCGCATGGGTCCTCCTGGGCAGCCTGCTGGGTAGCGCCCAGGCCGCACCGCCCACCGCACCCACCCTGCAGCCCCAACTCCCCAAGCACTGGTCCTTCCGCGACGTGGACGGCGGCCGGCTGTATGCCCTGTCGGGCCTGTCCGAGGGCACTTTCCTGAACACCTGGGCCGTCACCGTCGAGGCGAACGGCACGCCCCTGCAGACGTTCGCCCAGGCCAGGGATCTGCTCGGTGCTCAAGGCCTGCCGGCCCCGCCCGGCCACTGCAACGAGGCCCGTGTTGACAACAGCCTGGTGCTGCAGAAGTGCACGGTGGAGGTCAAGGACCAGCCGCCCGTGAGCCTGCAGTTCGTGATGCTGCCGATGCGTGACGGGAAGGCCCGCCTGCTCCGCGTGGCCGGCGGCGGCGAGCGGGGAACCCTGCGTGACCACGCGGACGAGATTCCCGCCATCTTGAAGCTGGAAGTCCAGCGCTGGAAAGCGGGCGACACAGGCCAGCCCGAGACCGCCCGGAGCGTGGAGAATCGCCGGCTGGCCGCCATCGACCGGCAGGTCCGCACCGCGCCCGGCCAGGGCCTCAAGCGTGGAGACTACGAGACCGTCCTCTTCAGCTGGGACCAGGTCCAGGACCGCGGCCTGCAGTACCGCGAGACCATCTACCTGCTGCTGGCGGACGGCACCGCCTACCGGGGCATGTACCTGCCCCCCGAAGACTTCAACCTGGCGGCCGCGAAGCAGCTGCAGCCGAAGCGCTGGGTGCAGTGGCGCAAGAAGGGCGACGCTTACGAGGTCCGCGACAACGACACCGCGCCCTGGGTGGCCTTGCGGGGCGGCCGGCCAGCGGTGCCTGGGCGGACGGGCCAGCAACTGGACGGCAGCTTCCTCCACGCAACCTACACCTTCATGGACCTGAACGGCGGCAGCACGGGCTTCTACTACTTCATCTTCAAGCCCGATGGCCGCTTCGAGCAACGCAGCAAGGTCTCCTGGGGATCCGGCCTGATTCAGGAGACCCAGGGCGTCAACAGCTACACCAGCACGACCAGCGACGGCAACGGGACCCGCAGCTCCAGCACCGCCGTCGCGGATGGCTGGCGGCCGGACAGCCCCCACCAGAACAATCCGCCCACCTTCGTCGGCGCGGGCGGTACCCGGCGCAACGACGGCGATGCCAACCGCGGCACCTACCGGATCGACGGCTGGACGCTCGAGCTGCACCGCGACAACGGGGTCGTCGAGCGCCAGTTGTTCCTGTTCTCACGCACCGACGCCCTCAACATCGGCGGCACCAACTACAGCCTCGAAAAGAAGCCGTGACCGCCCGGGCGGTCTCAACGCGCCGCGTCCCCCGTCGACACCCCCGTCGCCCAGGCCGCCTGCAGCAGCGGGTGATCGAGCGGCACGTTGCGCACCCGTCCCGCCACGTCCGCCAGGGGCACGCTGTCGAGCCTGTTGTTGTTCAGCGTCACCAGCCGGTTGAAGCGGCCCTGCGCCACCAGCTGCGCAGCCGCATGGCCGAACTGCGTGGCCAGGATGCGGTCAAAGGGCGTCGGCCCGCCGCCGCGCTGCACATGGCCCAGCACGGTCGCCCGCACTTCCGAGTTCAGGTAGGGCTGCAGCTGCTCGCGCAGCACGTGGGCCACGCCGCCCAGGCGGATCGGGTCGGGGCTGTCGGCGATGCGCCGGCTGACCGTCATCTCGCCGCCCTGCGCGGCCGCGCCTTCGGCGATCGCGATCACCGTGAAGCGCTGGCGCGACTCGCGCTCGCGGCACACCCGCGCCACCTCCTCCACCCGGTAAGGCAACTCGGGGATCAGGATGATGTCGGCCCCGCCCGCCACCCCTGCCTCCAACGCGATCCAGCCGGCGTAGCGGCCCATGGTCTCCAGGATCATCACGCGGCCGTGGCTCTGGCCGGTGGTCTGCAGGCGGTCCAGCGCGTCGGTAACGATCGACACCGCGGTGTCGAAGCCAAAGGTGCGCTCGGTGTGGGCCAGGTCGTTGTCGATGGTCTTCGGGCAGCCGACGATGGGCACGCCCTTTTCGCTCAGGCGGTGCGCGATGCTCATGCTGCCGTCGCCCCCGATGACCACCACGGCGTCCAGGCCCAGTGCACGCACGTAGTCGCACACGGCGTCCGAGACGTCGGCGCCGCCGGCCGCGAAATACTGGAAGGGATTGGCCTTGTTGTGGGTGCCGAGCAGGGTGCCGCCGGTGCCGATGGTGCCGGAGACGGCGCGCATGTCCAAAGGCCGCACGCGCTGCTCGATCAGGCCGAGGAAGCCGTCCTCGATGCCGACCACGTCGGCCCGGCATTGGTGGATCAGCGACTTGGTGGCCGCGCGGATCACGGCGTTGAGGCCGGGGCAGTCGCCGCCACCGGTGAGAATTCCTACTCGCATGGACACCTCCTGCCTTGTCCGGCACAGACCATGGATCATCCCAACAATGAGCACCACTGAGACACCCGTCACCCACCTGCTGTACCTGCACGGGTTTCGCTCTTCGCCATCTTCGGCCAAAGCGCAGCAAACCTTAGCCTGGCTGCGCGCGCACGCGCCGCAGGTGCAGTGTGCCTGCCCCCAGCTGCCGCCCTCGCCCCGCGAGGCGATTGGCCTGGCGCACACCCTGCTGGCCGGCTGGTCCCTGGCCGACCCGGGGGCGCAGCTGGGGGTGATCGGCAGCTCGCTGGGCGGGTTCTACGCCACCCGCCTGGCGCAGGACACCGGCTGCCGGGCGGTGCTGGTCAACCCGGCCGTCGACCCGGCGCGGCTGCTGGCCGACCACATCGGCGAGCAGCGCAGCTTCCACGGCGACGAGGTGTTCTTCTTCCGGCCGGAATTCATCGAGGAGCTGCGCGCGCTGGAGGCCGGCCCCCTGCGCTGGCCGGAGCGGATGCAGGTCTACGTGGCGCAGGGCGACGAGGTGCTGGACTGGCGCGAGATGGCGCAGCGCTACGCCGGCACCCGGCTGCAGGTGCTGCCGGGCGGCGACCATGCCCTGTCGGACTACCCCCGGCACCTGCCAACGCTGATGGGCTTCCTGGGGCTGCAGGCCCTCAGTTGATGGACGGGCCGCCCCGCGAACGCCGCCGCGCCCGGACCATCCAGCCCAGCGCACCCAGGCCCACGCACAGCAGCAGCCACTCCCCGGGCTCGGGCGTCACGCTGGCGCTCAAGGGGTTGTTGGGCTTGCGCAGGTTCTCGATGCCCTGCTCGGGGCTGCGGTCGAAGCGGTCGTCCTGGGCCTCGGCCCGGGCCAGGGCCTCCTGCTGCTGGGTGTTGACCAGCACCAGCATGGAGGAGTAAGGCGTGACGACGTCGTAGCGCCGGGCCCAGGCATGCAGCCGGTCGAGCTGGGCGTTGTCGAGCGCAGGGCGGCCCTGCGTCAGGCCCGCCACACCGAGGCGGGCCGCCATGGGAGCGAAGAAAGCCTGGCTCGAGGGCAGGCCCCGGTCCGCCTTGTCCTGGTCCAGCTTCGTGCCTTGCGCCATCGTGAAGGTGTAGCCGTCGCGCTGCATCAGGAACCCTGGCCCGGCGGCCTGCCGGCGCATGAAGTGGTCCCAGGCCTGCGGCAGGCTGGTGAAGGACGAGCCGCCGCTGCGCTGCACCGCCGCCAGGGTGGCGTCGTCATAGACGGGCGACAGCACGCCGCCCAGGTGGACGAAGCTCAGCATGCCGGCCGAGCGCGCCACCGGGGCCGTGCCGGCCTGCAGCTCGAAAGCGCCCTCGTCGGTGAGCACCAGGGTCAGGTCGGCGGGCCCGGATGCTTGACAGTCCCGCTGCGCCAGGAGCTCGTCCACGTGCCCACCGCCCATGAAGGTCCCGAGCATCTCGTCGTTGAGCTGCGCCAGCGGCACCAGGCGCGGCGTCTCGCCCATGACCGCGGTGGTGCCCAGCAGCACCGACACCTCGTTGCCTGCCATCAGCGTGCGCGCCGACTGCAGGGCTTCACGCACGGCCTCGCGGTGCGGCCGCATCGAGGCGCTGCGGTCGACCACCAGCAGGATCCGGCGGCCCTGGGGAGGCACCGGCTGCTCCGTGGTCGGCCGTGCCGTGACGACCGGGCCATCACCGCCCAGGCGCATGGCATGCGTGCCCGCGACCACCGGCTGCGCCGCGGGCAGTTCGCGTGGCCACCACCCGTGCCAGTCCTGGGGACACCGCACCGCGGTGCCGCCCTCGCAGCGGTGCAGGGTGTGGCGGTCGAAGTCGACGTTGCGCTTCTCCGCCAGCACCGGCAGCGGCCAGGCGTCGTGCCGTGCCAGGGTCACGTACTGCAGGCGCAGGTACAGCCTGGGCGATTCGCCATCGTCGCGCGCGCGGCGGCCGCGGCGCTCGCGGGCCGGCACAGGGTAGGCCCGCAGGCGGTACTGGCGCGGCCCCACCTGCTCCAGCAACGCCGGGTCGACGCTGCGCTGCACCTCGGCCTTGTAGACCCGCTGCGCCGCACCGCGCGTGGCGATGACGTGCGGCTGCAGGCGCTCGGGGGCGTCGCCCAGCCACAGCTTCGTGATCGCGGCCTCTTCGGGCAGGGAGAAAAGATAGAAGATCTCCTGCGGCTCGTCGGTGAGATTGACGTAGGTCTCGTCCAGCGTGACGCGGGCCAGGTCGCCGTCCGCCTCCACCTGGACGCGCTGCTCGGCCACCCAGACCTTGCGCTGGTCCACGTTGATCAGGCCGGCCTCGCGTTGGTCCCGGTCATGGGTGGCGGACAGGGCGCGCAGCACGGCCTGCCGCTCGCCCCGCTGGATCGGGGTGTCGAAATAGCGCTCGTAGAGTGCCGCAGCGCGCTCGGAGTCGCTCTCGGTGTGGGGGCCGTCGTAGAGGATCGGCGCGGCCAGAGCGTTGAAGAGCGCCTGCGGCCGCTCGGCCCAGGCGTCGGACCAGTGCAGCGCCTGCCGGTACAGCGCCGCGATCCCGTTGGCGTCGGCCGGCGAGGAGGCATAGCGGTACGGTGCCAGGTAGGCATTGAGCAGGCCTTCCCGCCAGGCTTGCTGGCGCGCCTCGAAGCGCTCAGGCGCGGTGCCTTGGGCGGTCCGCTCCAGCTCCTCCATCACCGCCTGCTGCGGCTGTGTGTTGAGCCGCTGGTAGACGACCAGGTGCACGGCCAGCACCCCCAGCACGGCCGCAGCGCGCCACCATGGCGACAGGCCACGGTCGCGCCATCCACCGAACAGGGCCCGCGTGCTCGCCCACAAAATGCAAACCGGCATGGCGCACACCCCCAGGAAGGACAAGGCCAGCAGCACCCCGAGCGCCAGCAGCGCGGCCCCGATGAACGGCTCGCGCCAAAAGGTGTTCCCGATCTCCTGCCACGTCGACAGGTCGAAAAGCCAGAGCGCCCCTCCCAGCGCCACGGGCGTCAGGCCGAGCAAGGCCAGCACGCTGACATACAGCCCCACCAGCACCAGGCAGGTGGTGGCCACCAGCCGCAGCAGGCGCCACGCCGTGGCCTGGCGCCGTGGAAAGACGAGGTCCGCGCCGTGCACGGCCAGGCCGAAGACCAGCAGGAACAGCCACTGCATGACCGCAGGCGTCAGCTCGCGCATGGCGATCAGCCGGTAGATGCCCAGGCAGCACAGCGGCCCCTCGACCGCGAAGAAGAGGAACAGCACCTCGTCGAAGCGCCTGGCCTTGAGGCGCGGCACCAGCAGGGCCATGAACAGGTAGGGCATCGCCAGCCAGCCCAGCAGCAGCGCAAGGTAGTCCAGGGGGAAGAACCCGTCCCAGGCGTCCACCACCAGCTCGGGCACCCAGGTCATCAGCGGCAGGGTGGCGCAGATGAACACGACGTTCCAGGTCAGGCCGAAGCCCACCGCGGTTCCCCGGGCCACCGAGATCAGTTTCGACATGGACATGACGCGCGACTTTCTTTCGTTCTTTGGGAGGGAGAGAGGGGCGGGCTCAGGGCGAGGGGGGTGCCAGGGCGATCACCTCGCGCACCGCCTGGTGCAGGTGCAGCGCGGCGGCCTCGGACAGCGTGCCGTCGGCCACCACCGTGACGAGGGTCCAGTCCTCGCCGCCCTGCCGGCGCCACAGCTGCGCCCACAGCCGGGCCCGCAGGTCAGGCACCACCTGGGCCCCATGCTGGAACCAGGTCACCGCGGTCTGCGTTCCGCCCTGCAGGGTCATGACGCGGAACTCGCCCTCGGGCGTTGCCACGCGCGCCAGCTTCTCGATGCGCGCGCCCTGGGCCAGCAGGCACAGCTCGGGGGCGTGGTGGGCGCGCCAGTCGCGGCTGCGCGCCGCCAGCAGGGTGCCTTCGATGTCCTCGAAGCGGAAGCGTTGTTTCTCGGCGATGCTGGCGGCATGGCCGGACATCAGGGCCTGCTCCCCCGGCAACAGGGCCACCGGCGCGACATGGAACGCCGCCGGCCAGACCAGCGCCTGAGGCTGCAGCGGGGTGGCGGCCGGCGCCGCCGCGCGCGCCGGCAAGAGGGCCAGGCCGACCAGGAGAAGCAGCGGCCACAGAGGTGTCCCGCCCGACGGCGGCAGCGCAAGGACAAACGTGGCAGGTGCCCGGTGCCCCGCTCCGCCCTGTCCGCCGCACAGCCAGCGGTTGAGCCCCGCCACCACGCCCAGCGCCAGCAGGCCCAGCGACGTGTGGGCGACCTCGGCCAGGAACGGCGTGGCATGGTGCTCGAGGGCCAGCACCAGGGCGGTCACGCGCAAGGCATTGAGCCCGACCGCGGTGGCCGCGCCGAGCACGCCGGCCAGCCACCAGCGCCAGCGGCGGGCACCGGGCCAGATCAGGCGGGCGCACAGCCACAGCGCGAGGGCATACCACAGCGTGCGCACGCCGCTGCAGGCGCTGGCAACGTCGGCGACACCGTTCTCGGTGACGATGACGGACTCCACGGACACATTCGGCACGCCCAGCTGCTGCAGCAGGGGGGCGACTGCCTGGGCGGTCCACAGCCGCAGGGGCAGCCCCAGGTGGGCGTCCACGTGGCTCTGCACCGGCAGGCACAGCACCACCAGCGCCAGCAGCCACATGCGCTGCCGCCAGGCGCGCTCGTCCAGCAGGCTGGCCCACAGGGCGCCCAGTACACCGAGGGCGGCGAGTGCCTGGAGGGTGTTCACCGTCGTGGCACTGCGGACGACCCCGCTCAGCAGCACCGCGCCCAGCAGCAGCGAGCCAGCCCGGGGGTGGGGGGTGGCGGCGCCCGGACGGGTCAGGAAATCCCAGGCGCCGGCCAGCGCCAGCCCCAGCAGCACCAGGCGCTGCACCTGGTGGACGGGGTCGGCCAGCCAGTGGAGGGCCCAGCCCAGCGCGCCCGCGTGGGCCGCCGCCCAGGCCGCCAGCAGCGTGCCGCGCGCCAGCCCCTGGCGCCAGCCGCGAGCCAGGCGCGCAGGCCAGGCTGCGGACTGCGGTCGCAGCGCCGGTGGGGCGAGAGGGGGTGAGAGAAAGGTCAAGCGGGGGAGACGGCGTGGGCCACGGGATCCGGGCGGCAGGCCGGCCGGCGCGATGGCGGCCAGTGTGCGGCGCCCGGCCACGCAGGGAATGAAACGGACGTGAAATCAGCGTGAACAAGCGCACGGTCCCCGCAGGACTGGAGCGCGGCCGGCTACAAGGTCTGCAGCCAGATCAGGGTGGCGAAGGCCATCACCGCCCCGACCGTGCCCAGCACCAGGCGCAGGGCCCGCGTGCGCCAGCGCGGCTGCCCGGTCCAGCGGTACAGGGCGAAGCACAGCAGCCCCGCGAGCAGGCACAGGCCCATCACGCCGCGCATGAACAGCATGGCCAGCCGGCTACCAGGCGGGTGCCAGCTCGCCCAGGCCGGCCGGGGCCTCGCTGGGATCCTGGAAACTCACGATCTCGAAGGACTCGGGCCTGGCCAGCACGGCGCGCAGCAGCTTGTTGTTGAGCGCGTGGCCCGACTTGAAGGCGCTGTAGGCGCCGATCAGCGGGTGGCCGGCGACGTGCAGGTCGCCGATGGCGTCGAGGATCTTGTGCTTGACGAACTCG
>CBINPE010000054.1:0-28156 GCA_966252435.1 uncultured Burkholderiales bacterium
TCAGGCTCCACGCCTGCGATGGGCGCCGTAGGAATCCCCTGCCTTTAGGTGGGGGGAGGATGTCAAGACGAAGCTCCGGTGCACGCGGACGAACTGGCGTGGATCCAGCTGTGCCTCCAGCTCGGAGATGCGCTGCGGCTTCAGGTGGTCCTGGCCGTCATGGTGAAAGGCCACCTGGTCGGCCTGTGCCTGGATGTAGTCCACCTCCTCCAGCGGCAGCACGCGCATCTGCGCGCCGTCGCGCACCAGGACCCGCTTCAGCGGCTCGGCACCGAGCAGGCGCTCGATGCCGGGGAGCTCCGTCCTCAGCAGCCGGCGCGCGCGGGCCAGCGCTGCATCGAAGCGCTCCTGGCTGAATGGCTTGAGCAGGTAGTCAACCGCATGGAGGTCGAACGCCTCCATGGCATGCCGGTCGTAGGCGGTGGTGAAGATCACGCCCTGCCGCAGGCCGGTCATCTGCAGGACTTCAAGCCCGGTGAGCTTGGGCATCTGAACGTCGAGGAAGACCAGGTCGGGGGCGGCGTCCTGGATGCACCGCGCAGCCTCGAGACCGGTGCCGGCCTCCGCAATGAGGTGAATGTCCCGATGCGATGCCAGGTACTCGCGAACCAACGCGCGTGCGAGCGGCTCATCGTCGGCGATCAGGGCGCGCAGAGTCAGGTCAGCCATGGCAGAGAAATCCTCACGGTGAAGCGCCGGGTGGCGCGTTCCACCTCGACGAAGGAAGGTTCTGAACAGTGGGCCTCAAGGCGCTCCTTCAGCAGGTGCAGCCCTTGGCCCAGGCCCGTCGAATCGTGCGGTGCGGTGTCCTGCATCGGGTTGGAGACGCGCAGTTCCAGCCGGGTGCCGGCACGCCGGGCCTCGACGTCAACCTGCCCACCGTCGTCCAGAAGGCGAACGCCATGCTTGATGGCGTTCTCGACCAGGGGTTGCAGCACCAGCGGCGGCACCAGGGCCGCCAGGCAGTCGGGATCAGCCCGGATCGCCACGCTCAGCTTGTCGCCCAGCCGGCGCCGTTCGATGGCGACGTACCGCTCGACGAACTGAAGGTCTTCCTCAAGCCGGATGTGATCGAGGCCGCTCGTGGCCAGGGCTTGACGGAAGAACTGCGCCAGGTCGATGGTCATCGCACGCGCGGCGGCCGGGTCGATGCCCGTCAAGGCGCTGATGGAGTTCAGGCTGTTGAACAGGAAATGCGGGTCGACCTGGCTGCGCAAGGCCTTGAGCTCCATTTCGCGTGCATGCAACTGGGCCCGCGCCTGCAGCTCGGCAGCCTCCTGGACGGCCCGCTGTGCCAGCACGGCGTCGTGCATCAACGCTGAAAGGGCGAACACCAGGACCAGGCCACCGATCAGGCCGAGCCATGCGGAAGGCGGCAACACGACGAGCCCCGGGCGGCCGAAGGCAAGACCCGTGGCGTTCCACAGCGCGGCCGCACCCGCCACCAGGACGGCGAGCACGATTGCCGCGGCGGCCCGGTGGATCAGCGCGCTCATCCACCGGGCGGGCGTCAGCGGCCGGGCGCGGCACACGGGGTACGGCGCAAGCGCCGCCAGCGCCGTCAATCCCGCGAGGGGCAGACAGAACGAGAGCGCCCAGCGCCACCCCTCGATGCCGGACAGCGCCAGCATGGCGGCGGCGGCCGTGCCCGCCAGGCACCAAGCCAGCAGGTAGGCCGCCAGGCCGCGCAGGTGGGGCAGCAGGGGATGCATCACCTGGCCTCAGTTCTTGATCTCGACGCCGCCAAAGACCATCTCGCCACGCAACACCAGGCGGTGCTCGGCCGCGGGCGGCGACACGGTCTTGTCCTCGACCCCGCCGAGGGTCGCGCTCATCTGCACCGACACCTGCCAGTGACGCGGCACCCGCAACTCGACCCCGCTGAACTTGCCGTCCACCGTCAGCGTGGCCTCGGGGCCGGCCATCACGGCTTCGCGCAGGTCGAGTTCAACCCCGCCGAAGGCCACCAGGATCCTGCCGCCTTTGAAGGCCTGGGAGTCGTTCTGCAGCTTGACGTTGCTGAAGCTGGCCTCCACGTCCACCTGGTCGGCGTGCTCGATGGTCGAGGTGTCGAACGACCTGCGCCGGCCGCGGCAGGCCCGCGGAAAAAGCCCGCGCAGCACGATCGCGATGCCGCCCAGGATGATGAACACGGGCCACCATTGCCTGAGGTCCACGCTCACGTGGCCCAGGTTGTGCATCGTCATCAGCACGCCGGTGGCGACGAGGGCGATGCCGAACAGGCGGCCGGAGAGGTGGTGCGACCAGGCCAGGCGTGCCAAGCCCCAGACCGCGAACACCAGCGGCCAGTAGGTGCGCAGCAGTGCCGTGTCGAACACATGCAGGTTGTCGAGCAGGGCCAGCGCGCCGATGCCGGCGACCGACAGCCCGAACAGGGCGCGCCGGATGCGTCGGTGAGGTGAGTCGAAGCGCATCGATCGGGATTTCATGGAAGGTTCTCCGCAGTGACTATGCCGCCATTGGACCCGGGCTTGGGCTGCACCTGGCCCAGGCATCGGCGAATCGACGGGAAACCCCGACGAATCACCCTCCTGCCCGCATGGAAGGGTGCCGGAAGGCGCGAGGCCTGGTTCTCCCTAGGTCCCTCGGGTGACTTCGTACCTGCTTTCAGCGGAAAGGTATGTGCGCCGGCCCGCCGCACGGAGGAAGCTTTGCGCCCCGCGTCGGCCCCATGCCGCGCATTCGTTTTCATTGGCCAACAAGAGGATCTCGTGATCGTGATGCCATTGACTCCACCGCGGGCGCCGCTTCTTTCGAGGCGGCTGTCCTTCCTGCGAAAAATGCGCTGGATGACCGCCGGGACCAGCGCTCTGCTGTGCATGCTCAGCGCGCCCCTGGCGGGTGAGGCGGCTGATCGGCGGGTGGGGGCTGTCGATCCCCGGTCGGGGTCCGAGGCGAAGGATGAAGCGGCCCTTGACCAGGCGCTGGAGATCACATTGCGCAAGGCGGGCTTCAGCGGGCGCGTCGCCTCCACGTTGGAACAACGGCTGGGCCGCCCGGTCAATCCGAAACTCGCCAACATCGGGCGGCTGCTTTTCTTCGACCCGCTGACGGGCTTGCACAACGACAACAGTTGCGCGGGCTGCCATGCGCCCAATGGCGCGTTCGGCGACACCCAGTCGATCGCGATCGGCATTCAGAACAACCTGGTCGTTGGGCCAGACCGCCAGGGGCCGCGCAACCAGCGGCGGTCGCCGAGCCTCCTGAACGTGGCCTTCTTTCCGCGGTTGATGTGGAACGCACGCTTCGGCGCCGCATCGGACGACCCGTTCGACAACTCGCAAGGCTTCGTGTTCCCGGAGCCCGAGGGGACCACCCGGTTCCGGGCCAACGACCCGGTCGTGCGGCACCTGCTGATTGCCCAGGCGCACCTCCCAGTCACAGAGCTCACCGAAGCGGCGGGCTTCACCGGGACCCGGGGCACGCTGGGACCAGACTTCGACCCGTTCGACGACGGCCGGGGTGGTGCCGTTCCCGCGCCGGATGCCACGGGTTTTCGCAACGAGCCGATCCGGGGCGAGGTCGTGAAGCGGCTGAATGCCACGCCCGGTTACGTCGATCTCTTTGGCTCGGTGTTTCCGGAGGTCCGCAGCGGCTCGCCGGTCTCGATCCTGATGTACGCGCAGGCGATCGCTGAATACGAGTTCACGCTGACGCGCGCTGACGCCCCGATCGATCGGTTCGCCCGCGGGCAGCGCGATGCGCTGAATGCGTCGGAGAAGCGCGGTGCGCTGCTCTTCTTCGGAAAGGCCAATTGCGTGGCTTGCCATGGGGTGGCCGGTCACTCGAACGAGATGTTCAGCGACTTCAGGAGCCATGCCATCGGCGTGCCGCAGATCGCCCCGCGCTTCGGGGTTGGCCTGGGCAATGTGGTGTTCGACGGGCCAGGCCAGGATGAGGACTTCGGGCTGGCGCAGATCACCGGCAATCCGGACGATCGCTACAAGTTCCGCACGTCGCCGCTGCGCAATGTGGCGTTGCAGAAGAGCTTCTTCCACGATGGCGCCTTCACCCGGCTGGACGATGCGATCAGGCACCACCTGGATGTGCAGGCCTCCGCGCGGGGCTATGACCCGAAGGCCGCTGGCGTGGCCCAGGACCTGCGCCTGCGCAAGCCCCCTCTGGCGCCCTTGCTGCAGCGCGTGGACGCGATGCTGGCGGTGCCGACCCGATTGACGGGATCGGAGTTCAGCGATCTGTATCACTTCGTGAAGAACGGGCTGACGGACACCAGGGCGAAGGAGGAGGACTTCTGCCGCCAGATTCCCGCGTCCTTGCCGAGCGGCTTGCGGCCCATGCGCTTCCAGGGGTGCGCGAAGTCGCACGATTGACGCGCGCTGGCGGTGCCGGCCGTGCCAGCCATGTCCCGTGGCTGGCAGCGGCGTGGGCGCTGGCTGGGTGCGGAGGTGGGTGACGCAGGGGGAGGCGGTGATGCGGAGGGTAGGGAAGCGGGTGGTGGTCCGCAGGCCCCGGGATATCAGTTCCTGAAGCGCGGCCAGGGCGGCTCCAACCCGACGGCTTACTACACCGGCATCGGGGCCATTGCGCAGGGCCGGCGTGACACCGGCAACCGGGGCCAGTGGCCGGCCTTCCTGGCCGATCCGGCGGTTTTCGGGCTTGCGGCCTGCGCGCGGTGAAGCCGGGCCGGCCGCTCAGGCGCGGCGCGACTTGGCGAAGATGCCGTAGGACAGGCACAGCAGGGACAGCACGATGAACAGCAGCGTCGGCGCGGAGAAGGACAGCCGGCTGTTGAACTGCTGCGCCCCGAAGTAGAACAGCGGCGCCAGCACGAGCGCGAAAGACACCACCAGCGGCGGCACCTTGCTGATGCCGACCTGGAGCACGTACAGGGGAACCAGGTTGCCGACGAAGGCCACCAGCAGCAAGGCGCCCCCATGGGCCTGCAGCGTGGCCACGGTCTGGTCGCGGCCGGCCACGGCGTAGGCGACGAGGACGATCAGCACGAAGCGGAACTTCATGATCGCGTGCGGCTCGACGCCGCGGTTGTTCAGCCGCTTGGACACGATGGTGTTGAGCACCATCGACAGCCCGCAGAGCAAGGACATGGCCACGCCCAGGAACACCTGGCCCGGGGCCATCTCGCCCAGGGCACCCTTGCCGGCGTAGAGGGTGCCCACCATCATCAGCATGCACGCCAGAACGCCCAGGGCCGCGACGATTTCATGCCGCGACAGCCGCTCGGACTTGAGGACCGCCGTGGTGATGAACAGGGTCAGCAGCGGCCCGACCGCATTGGCCAGGGCGGAGACCACCGCCGGCTCGACGAACTTCAAGGCCCCAAAGAACCCCAGCCAGCTGCCCGCGGTCGTCAGGTTGATGGCGAGCAGGTCGGGGGCCACCTCCTTCCATCGGAAAGGCGCGGGGCCTTGCCTGCGCCGCAGGGCAGAGGCGACCAGGAAGAAGGCGCCCACCAGGGTGAACGTGACCGCGATGGTGGCGAACAGGTTGGCCTGCTGCAGCAGGCCCGACAGGTAGGCCGCCTGGATGCCGGACAGCAGGTTGAAGGCCAGCACGTAGCCCACCCCCCAGGGCGGGGCAGCCTTCGGCAGGGCGTGGCTGCTCACAGCGGCACGGCCACCAGACGGGCCGGCGTGTGCGCCTGCGGCACCCGGTCCGTCTCTGGCCCAGCCTCTGCCTCGGCCTCGCTGCAGAGCATCTGCGCGAACATCCCACCTTCCAGTCCCCGAACCTGCGCGTAGTCGTCCATCAGGGCGGCCATGTCGTCGCCGACCAGGGTGACGTAGCCGGGGCAGTTCACCAGGCTGCGCGTCTCCTCGAGCAGGCCGCTGTCCTGCAGCACCAGGCTGTGGAAGGTGCCCAGCGCCCGGATCCGCCGCAGGTCGGGCCGGCGGCGGATCTCCCCGCGCAGCGGCGAGATCAGGAACACGCACAGCAGGCGCCGGCGCAGGGCCGGCGGCTCGATCAGCCGCCGGAACCGCTCGGGGTTGACGTAGGCCTCCACCGTGGCCGACATGTGGTTGTAGCCCAGGGCCCGCGTGTAGGCCGAGGGATCGATGCCCCCGATCGGCCGCGCCGCGGTCTCGATCAGGACCGGCGGGCCGTCGCCGTCCATCATCAGCTCGCTGTGGCCCGGGCCGTGGCGGATGCCGAGCGCGTCCAGGACGAGGGGGATGTGCGCCCTCAGCTTGTCGAAGACGTCGGGGTGCTCCGCCGGGTCCAGCAGGCAGGCGCAGTCGTAGACCGGCGCGTTGTGGATGCGCCGCTTGTGCACCTGGATCACCTCGGTGACGTGGTGCCTGCCGGCATGGCTCACCGTGTTGACGACGTACTCGTCCCCCTTCACGTAGGCCTGCGCCAGCACCTCGCGGTTGCGCATGTGGAAGAGGTTGTCGCTGTGGAGGATGGTGCCGAAGGCGCGCCGCGCCGCGGCGGCGTCCTCGCAGATGAAGACGTTGTCGGTGCCGGCGCTCTCCAGCGGCTTGAGCACGATCGGGTAGGGGATCCGGCAGCGGGTCATCCAGTCGAAGATGTCGCCCAGCCGGTCGGACTTGAAGTGCGCGATGGAAGGCAGCCCGGCCGCCTGCAGCGCTTCCTGCATGCGGTACTTGTTGCGCCGCGCCGCGCTCAGCGCGAAATCGTTGGCGGTGGGCAAGCCGAAGGCTTCGTTCAACTGGTCGGCCAGCTGCACGCCCGCTTCGGAGCCCGGCAGGATGTGCTGCACGTCGTAGTCCTGCAGTTCGGCGCGCAGCGCGGCGAGGTCGTCGCGCCAGGTCAGGTCTTTCACGAAGTCCTGGGGCCGGAATGACGAGAGGAAGAAGGCGCCGACATCGGGGTAGGGATGGAGGTGGATGCAGGGATAGCCGCGGGCCGTGAAGTTGGGGGCGTAGAACGCCCCGGTCGAGTAGGCGCCGACGATGAGGATGGCTTTGTTCTGGAATTTCATGGTGTGGGTCTCCTTCAAAGGGTGAGTCCGCCGTCGATGCAGATGCTTTGTCCGGTGATGAAGCCCGCCTCGCGGCTGCACAGGAAGGCGCACAGCGCCCCCACTTCTTCCGCCAGGCCCAGGCGCCCGGCGGGGATGTTGCGGATCAGCGCGCCGAGCGCGGCGTCGGGGCTGGTGCCCTGGCGCGCGGCGCGCTCGGCGACGTGGGCTTCGGTGCGGCCGGTCCGGATGGGGCCGGGCAGGACGTGGTTGATGCTCACGCCGTCGGCCGCCGCCGCGCGGGCCGGAGAGCGCAGCGCGGCGATGACCGCGGCGCGGGCGGCGGCGGAGGCGTCGAGGCCGCTCAAGGGGCGCAGCGCGGTGGTGGACAGCAGGTTGACGATGCGCCCGAAGCCCCGCTTGCGCATCGCGGGCAGCATCTGGCCGACCAGCGCCAGCATGGCCGCCGCGTTGGCCTCGAAGGCGCGCAGCCAGTCGGCCGGCTGGATCGCCTCGAAAGCCTGGGGCGCGGGGCCGGGCGCGTTGGTGACCAGGATGTCGAAGTCCCCCTGCTGCGCCTGCAGCAGCGCCGCGCTGCGGGGGACGGTGATGTCGCCCGGCCAGACGGCGACTTCGGCCGCGCCGGTGCGGGCCCGGATGGCCTCGGCGGCCCGGGCGAGCCTGGCCGGGTCGCGTCCGTTGAGCGTGACGTGGCAGCCGCGTTGCGCCAGCGCCAGGGCGGTGGCATGGCCGAGGCCCTGGGAAGACGCGGCCACGAAGGCGCGCAGGCCCGTCAGGCCGGTGCTGGGGGTGCGGGGCGGGTTCATCGGCTCAGGCCAGCAGGCCGCCATCGAGCACCAGGCAGGCGCCGGTGGTGAAGCTCGAGTGCGCGGAATTGAGGAACACGATCGCCTGGGCGATCTCCAGCGGCTGGGCCATGCGCCCGACCGGGTGCAGCTTGTCGCGCCGGGCGCGGCCGGTGGACGGGTCCTCGTCCGCCGCGATGGCGCGCGCCGTCATGGCGGTGTCGACCACCGCCGGGGCCACCGCATTGACGCGGATGCGGTGGGCCGCCAGGTCGACGGCGAAGGCCTTGGTCAGGGCATGCACCGCCGCCTTGGTGGCGCTGTAGACGCCGTCGCCCGGCCAGGTCTTGAAGGACGCCACCGAGGCCAGGTTGACGATGGCGCCCCCGGCCCCGCGCGCCATCATGTGGCGGCTGGCCGCGCGGCAGCACAGGAACACGCTCTTGACGTTGACGTCGAACATGCGGTCGTAGTCGCTGATGGCCAGGGTGTGGGTGGGCCCCATGATCTCGATGCCCACGTTGTTGACCAGCTCGACGACCGGCCCCTCGTCGGCCTCGATGGCCTCGAACAGGGACTCCACCGCCGAGGCGCAGGTGACGTCGACCTCGAAGGCACGGGCCTGGCCGCCCGCATCCCGGATGACGGCCGCGGTGTGCGCGGCCCGCTCGGCGTCGATGTCGCAGACCATGACCCGGTGGTTGTGGCGCCCGTAGAGCTGGGCGGTGGCGGCGCCGATGCCGGAGCCGGCACCGGTGACCACGGCGATGGGGCAGGTGGCGCGGCTCACAGGGCGACCTCCCGCTCACGCGCCGGCAGCAGGTTCCAGCGCGGTGGGATGAAGATGTTCAGGGACGAGGCCCCCTCGGGCGTGTCGTTGTGGCCGGCGTGGGGCACGTGGTCGGGCGCGACGTAGACGTCGTAGGGGCCGAAGGGCCGAGTCTCGTCGGCCACTTCCATCGAATACCGTCCGGTGAGGCCCACGCCGATCTGCAGGCCGCGGTGTGCATGCCGCGGCATCCGCGCGCCGGGCGCGAGGTGCGAATGCATGATCTCGAACCAGGGGCCGATGAAGAACGCCAGGTCCAGCCCGCCCTTGACGCGCTTGCCCTCGCTCAGGGGCAGGAAGTAGCGGTCGCGGGGGCAGCGGGTGAGCTGCACGTCCTGCGGCTGGGGCTTGCGCTTGATGTCCAGCGTCACGGCCGCACGGTCGCCGTCGTTGCGGCCCGCATGGGGCATGCCGCCTGGCGCCCAGTAGCAGGTCCGAAGGGCGTCCAGCACCCGCTCTTCGCCGTTCACGGTCATGGTCAGCGTGCCCGACAGGCACAGGCCGATCTGGTGCTCCTCGTGGCTGTGCGGCGGGGTGGCCGAGCCGGGCGGCATCACATTGATCATCAGGGTCGTGTCCGCCGCGTCGCCGAGCTGGTAGCAGTGGCTGTCGATCTCGCCGAACAACAGGCGCCGGGTGGAAGGAATGAATCCGCTGTTCATGGGGGTCAGCCGTTCAGGGCGAAGAGGTTCCAGGTCATCGAGATGGCGATGCCGGCCTTGGAGTGCTGCATGCCGAACTCGCGGATCGTGTCGAGGTTGCACAGCGCCGCGTCGGCTTCGCCCCGCTTGGCGGCGCGCGCCGACAGGACCGTCGAGTGGTAGAGCGACAGCCGGTAGCGCGTCTCCTTGGGAAGCAGGCGCGGCAGCAGGCCGACCGGCGCGGGGTGCGAGGCGATGCGGATCTCCCGTTGCGGGTCGCGCAGCGGATTGCTGGCCGTGCCCGGCCAGGCCAGGTGGTAGGGCGGGGTGTCGCTGCAGAAGCAGCCCACGAGCACCGCGCGCTGGCTCATGAAGAAATGGTTGGCGTTGGCATAGGCGCTGGGCACCAGCGCCAGCGCGCCGTGCTCGGGGGGCGGCTGCAGGTCGTGGATCTCGTCGAAGGTGTCGTGCAGGACGATCTCCAGCTCCGCGCCGGCGCGCCGCATCAGCGCCTGGGCGGCCAGGTGGCTGCTGGTCAGCGCCGGCCCCAGGGTGTGGATGACGCTGGCGTTCATGCGGGCCAGGCGGGGGTAGCGGGTCGACAGGCTGACGTCGAACTGGGCGCCGCCGATCTTTCGACCCACCAGGTCCCCGATCTGGACCGAGGTGTTCAAGGTGCTTGTCTCCAACATGGTGTCAACTCCCGTGCGTGGTGGCTGAGGTGGCAAGGCCGGCGCCAGTGCCCTGCGGGCCGGGCGCTCTGACTTGCCTGTGAAGGATGCTAGGCAGGGGGTGGGGGCCTGTCGATCAACCGACGGCTAAACCGTCGCATCAACGATGGGTGAGGAAGGCGCTGCGCGCGGCTCAGGCGCCGTCGTCTTCGAGGCTGGCCGCGATGGCGCGCATCAGGGCGTCGGCCGCGACCGGCTTGTGCAGCACCTGCAGCCCGGCCGCCTGCGCCTGCTGCAGCCGGTCGGGGGCGGTGTCGCCCGTGATGATGATGGCCGCCAGGTGGGGGTGCTGCTGGCGCAGCCTGTGGACCGCGGTGATGCCGCTTTCCTGGGCCCGCAGGCGCAGGTCGGCCAGCACCAGGTCGGGCGGATGGTCGGCGGTGAGCGCCTCGGCCTCGGCAATGCTGGCAGCCAGCGTGACGTCGCAGCCCATGCGGTTCAGCAAGGCCTGCGTGCCTGCCCGCACTGCCGCCTCGTCGTCGATCACGAGCACGTGGCAGCGGGGCATGGACGGCTGGAAGTCTCGCAGGTCGGCCGGCCTGGCCTCCTGCACCGGGGCCGGCTCGGCGCCGCGCGGGATCAGCAGGGTCACGGTGGTGCCGGCACCGGGAACGGAGTGGAGCTCGAGCTCGATGCGCAGCAGGCCGGCGAGCCGGCGCACGATGGGCAGCCCCAGCCCCAGCCCGCGGTTGCGGTCGCGCTCGGGGTTGTCGACCTGGAAGAACTCTTCGAAGACCTGCCCCTGGTGCGCGGGGGCGATGCCGCAGCCACTGTCGCGGATGCGCACCCGCACCTGGTCGGCACCGTGGGGCCGGGCCTCGACGATGACCTCGCCGCGGCTGGTGTACTTGATGGCGTTGTCGACCAGGTTGCGCAGCACGCGGCTGAACTGCTCGCTGTCGCTGTAGAGGTGGAGCGGGTCCGGGCACTCGACGCTGAGCCGCAGGTTCTTCTGCAGCGCCACGGGCGCGTAGGCGGACCTGATCTGCCCCAGCAGGGGCGGCAGGGCGAAGTGGCGCCAGTCCAGCTGGACCATGCCCGCGTCGAGCTTGGACATGTCCAGCAGCGTGTCCATCTGGGTCTGCAGGGCCGACAGGGCCTGGTCGATGTGGTCGAGCAGGCCCTGCTGGCCGTCCCTCGGCGCCGCCTGCAGGCGCAGCGTGGCGAAGAACAGCGACAGCGAATGCAGCGGCTGGCGCAGGTCGTGGCTGGCGGAGGCGAGGAAGCGGGTCTTGGCGGCATTGGCCGCCTGCGCCTGGTCCAGCGCCGCGCGCAGCTGCTTGTTGAGCAGGCCTTCCTCCATGCGCTTGGCGACCGCCTTGCGGAAGGCGCGGAAGTTGTCGCGCGCCAGGCCCACCATGATGAGGGTGAAGGCCATCACCAGCGGGGCCATGAACCTGGACAGCCAGCCGTCCTCGCCGTGCACTGGGGTGAACGACCAGCCCAGCATCAGCGCCACCATCACCGGTCCGGCATAGACCAGGTAGACCGGCAGGTAGCCGCCCGAGGTGCCGATCGCGCCGGTGGTCAGGCCGGCCAGGATCAGCGTGACCAGGGTGCGCCCGAGGTCGGACAGGAAGGGGAAGAAGACCACCGCCGAGGCATTGCTCAGCGCATGCAGCGCCCGCAGGCCCTGGGCGATGCGCAGGCGCTGGCGCGCCCCCACCCGCAGCCGCGGCGACAGGCGCATGCCCACGTGCCGGACGGTCAGCGTCGTCCACTCGAGCAGCACCCAGCCGATCACGAGCCAGGAAGGGGCATGCCGCCAGGCGGCCGCGCCGATCAGCACGGCGATCAGGCCGATGACCGGGCCGGTGCGCAGCGACTGTCGCTCGTACAGCGCCACCAGCTCTTCGGTGACGGCCTCGTCGATGGCCTGGTGGTCGCCGGGCGCCTCGGGCGCTTTGCTTGCCGCGCCTTCCCCCGGTGCGCCGGGGCCCACCTCGACCTCCGGCGAGGACCGGCTCATGGCACGCGGGCCGGTGCGGCGGTGCCGGTCAGGACCTCGACCTTCAGCCGCGGCGAGTTCTTCAGCCAGTCCGGCAGGGGCGCGACCTGCGAGGCCTCCGGGAACGACAGCATCAGCTTGAGGCCCCGCGCAGGCCGTTCGGTGACCGGGGTGTCGATCCACAGGAAGCCGTCGGCGCGCGAGGGGAACCAGCTGCGCACCTCGCAGCGGTAGCGGGGCGGTGGCGTGCCGTCGGCGGGGTCGGGCGGCAGGTAGGCCACGCGGCCCGGCTCGAAGCCGAAGCTTGCCTGGCTGAAGTCGTCGGGCCGGGCGTTGGCGAAGGGGTAGGGCGCATACAAGGCCGGCGCGTGGATGGCGTGCAGCACGGTCTCGACAGGGCTTGCCGCCGTGCCGCCCGGGCCGCGGTCGATCAGCCGGATCTCGCTGACGCTGGCCAGGTGCTCGTCGCCGGACAGCAGCACGAGGTTGTCCAGGCGCAGTTCGCCGATCACCGCCAGCAGGGCCAGCAGCGAGCGGGGGTAGCCGTCCCAGGCGTCCGAACGCAGCGCGCTGGCCAGCGTGGGGCCGCAGGCCGCGCGGCGCCGCGGCAGCACCATGGACGGGCAGGCCAGGAAGCGCGGCCCCGCGCCTTGCGACTCGAACAGCCACTCGCGCAGGGCGCCCCACTGGCCGTCACTGACGAGGCGTGCCTCGTCGAGGTTGCCTGCCTGGCGGCCGGTGCGCTCAGTGCGTGTGTCGGCCATGAAGACCAGGCTGGGCAGGTCGGGCGGGCCGGCCTGGCGGTACAGATGGCCCTGGGCGGCCGGCAGAAGGCTGCGCACCTGCCGCGGCCCCTGGTAGGCCGCGTACGCGAGCAGCCCCTCGCGCCGGACCTTGTCGATGTAGGCCGGCACGCTGACAGGCTGGCCCGCGGTGTCGATGCCGCCGGCCTGCGGGTCCACCGGTCCCCAGTTGTCAAACAGCTCGTGGTCGTCCGGCATGGCGTGCAACGGCAGGCCGTCCAGCGCCTGCTGCACCATCGGGTTCGTCAGCCATTGCCGGTAGGGCGCGGCGTAGCGGTCGTCGCTCAGTGCGGGGTCGAACACGCCGGCGGTGGCGTCCACGTAGATCTGGTCGCCCAGCATGAGCGCGAACTCGGGCGTGGCCTCCCCCGCCGCTTCGCGGGCCC
Organism: uncultured Burkholderiales bacterium; assembly: GCA_966252435.1. Lineage (GTDB taxonomy): Bacteria > Pseudomonadota > Gammaproteobacteria > Burkholderiales > Burkholderiaceae_C > CANHBY01. Next base: position 13,070 of record CBINPE010000054.1, read on the forward strand.
GGCGCTGGCGGTGGAACGCGGCCAGCGAGCGGTCGCTCGGCGAAGGTGCCAGGCCTGCCGGGGCGCGGTCGAACATGCCGGCAGGGTAGCGGCAGCAGGTCACGGCGAAGCACACCCGGCGGTGCTGCAGGTCGAGGCTCTTGCTGGTGGGGCGGGCGGTGGCACGCTGCAGGCCGGCCAGCTCCCGCGGTGAGTGCACCTGCGCGAAGGCCCGCCGCTGTGCGTCGACGAGCGCGGCGATCATCGCCGCCGTCGGCGCCTGGATGCCGTTCGCCTGCCACCACTGGTGCGCCGCCTCCTCGATCCGCAGGCCCATCGACACGCGCTCCAGCGGTGCCAGGCCGGGGCCGATCAGCGTCTCGAAGCCGGGCGGCTGCCCGTGCAGCACGAACACCAGCAGCGGCTCCTCGTCTGGGAAGATCCCCAGGTCCAGCCCGAACACGGCCGCGCGGTTGTCCGGCTGGAGGCTGCTCGGGCCGGGCCACAGGGCGAAGCACGCGCTGTCCACCGCCTGCGCGCTGCCCAGGCGCGCTGCCGGCAGGGCCCCGGCCAGCAGGGGCTCGCCCAGCCCCGGCTCGAAGCCAAGGCGGACGTCGAGCCGGTTGCCGTCGGCGGCCAGGATGAAGGGGCCGATCGCCGGAGCGCGTACGCTCAGCTGGCCGAAAGCCGGCACACCGGGGCTGTCGTCGAGGTGGGTGCTCATGCCGTTGTTGCTCCGCGTTGGAAGAAGTCCGCGACACGCGGGAACACCCGCTCGGCGGCGTCGATGCCGATCAGGCAGTCCTGATGGCCGCGGTCCTCGATGGCATGGACGGTGTACTTGGCGGCATAGCGCGGGCCCAGGTCGGCCACGTACTGGCGGAAGTCGTACACGCCGCGGATGTCGGACAGCCCGTTGTCCACGCCATGCACCGACATCATGGCCTCGATGCCGTCCAGCACGCCCGCCAGCCGGGGCTGGCTGAGGTAGACGTTGCGTCCGTTGCGGTCGGAGATGGCCTGGTTGCGCGCCAGGTGCAGCGTCTGGCTGAGGGTGTCGAGGTTGAGCGGGCCGAAGTGGTCGTCGATGAAGTCGAGCACCGGCTGGCCGATGTGGCGCAGGTTGAAGTCGCGGCCGTAGAGCGCGTCCATGCGGCGGCGCGTGTGCACCCAGGGCGTGGTCTTCCAGGGCGGGAACGGCGGGTTCTCGATGTCGAATTCTTCCTCGGGGTAAGGCAGCGAGGCCAGCAGCCGCTGCAGCACCTGGTCCTGCAGGAGGTTGGGGTCTTCGTCCTCGGGCGCGTCCGGGTCGGCGTGGAAGCGGTACGGCCCCAGCGGCAGGTAGTGCCGCAGGTAGCGCATGAGGAACGAGCGGAACAGGTTGCCCTCGCGGAAGCGCACCAGCGGCGCGATCTGGGACATGGCCAGGCGCTGCACCAGCGAGGGCGTGCCGCGCCGCGGATCGCCCTGCAGGCGCTGCAGGGCCGCCCCGGCCGCGCCGGGCAGCGCGTGCAGCGCCGCGGGTGGGGCCAGCAGGCCCATCCACAGCATGGCCGAGCCCATGCAGTGCGCGAACACGTCGACCCGCGCGCTGCCGCAGGCGTCGGCCACGTGGCCCAGCGCGACGGGGATGTCCTTGAAGGCGGTGTCCTCGAACACCCAGGGATGGGTGGCGGTGGGCATGCCGGCGCTGGTGCGCATGTCGACCAGCCAGATGTCGTGCCCCCGGTCCCACAGGAACTTGGCCAGACCGGGCTGCACCGAGTGGTGGGCGAAGGTCGTGCCGCTGGCGCTGTAGCCGTGCAGCATGACCAGCGGCCGGGCGCGCCGCCCCGGCGTGGCAGCCGGGTAGCGGGTGAGGCGCACGCGCACCGGCGTGCCGTCGGCCAAGGGCGGGTCGACGTCCAGCTCGGTGATCTGCGGCGGAGGCAGGCCCGGCACCATGGCAGGCAGGCGCTGGGGCGTGCGCGGCGGCGCGGGGTCGGCGGCGCGCAGCGTCCACACGTGCAGCTTGAGCAGCAGGCGCGCGAACAGCAGGCCGAGGCTGGCGAGGTCCATCAGGGCCGAGGGCATGTCGCGCTGGCGCGTGATGCGCACCAGCGGGATGCCGATCTTCGCCAGGTGCGCCAGGTCGAGCTTGAGCACCGGCGCGTCGCAGGTTGGCCAGGGCAGTCCGGGGAAGGGCTCGAGCGCCAGCGTCATCAGCTGCTCCCAGGGGTTGCCGCGGCGCTGGTAGGTCAGGCGCTTGCGACCCCGGATGTGCTGGCCCTGCATGCGGTCGGGTGCGGCCCACTCGGCACGGTGCTCGAGCACTTCCTCGATCACCAGGTCGTAGTCCATCAAGCGCACCTCGCCGCCGTGGCTGGCCAGCGCCACGGCGCTGTGCAGGCGGGCCAGGTTGTCGGGCGCGGTGAGGTCGGGGGGCGTCAGGCCGGTCATCTGGCGCAGCACGTGCTGGGTGATGTCGCGCAGGCCCCGGTTCAGCAGCCAGGACGCGCCGGCCTTGACGATGCGCTGCGGCGCCGAGCTGCGCGCGCGGTGCAGCGCCAGCATGTGCCCGCCGAGGCGCGCCCGCAGCAGCACGGGCGCACTCTCCCAGGCCTCGTGCTCGAGCCAGGGCCGGGGCCGCGGCGTGGGCCGCTGGATGACACGCACGAAGCTGGCCGAGGGGTCGAGGGCCAGGGTGCGCTGCAAGGGTTGTCCGCGCAGCAGCGCGTCCACGCTGACTTCCTTGAAGCGCAGGGAAAGCTCGATGCCGTAGGGCCCGGCCCAGCCGCGCAGCTGCTCGACGATCTCGATGCAGGTCGACTGCGGCGCCGGCAGCGGCGTGGCGGGCCGCATGGGGCGGTCGCGCACCGGTGCGGGCGCGGGCGGGGCCGCCTGCGGCGGGTCCCACCATAGGGCGATCAGGCGGCGCATGGCACGCCCGGCCAGGGTGGCGATCGTCAGGGAGGGGTTGATGCCCAGCGAGGTGGGGATGACGGCGCCGTCCAGCACCACCAGGTCGGGGAAGACACGGTCGGCGGGGATGGTGTCGGGCGCGTCCTTGTCGTTCGGGCCGGACGGGGCGAACACCTGCCCCAGGTGGTTGACGACGCCGTCGCGGTGGTTCGACCCCATGGCGCAGCCGCCGAGCGGATGGGCCGTGAACAGGGGCCCGCGCTGGCCGTCGACCAGGAACTCCATGGCCTTCGGCACCGGCTTCCAGCCCGGGTTGGGCAGCAGCACACCGCCTGCGCCGGAGTGTTCGCACAGCCCGGCCAGTTCATCCAGCTGGGTGTCAAAGCGCGGGTCGCTGCGCAGCCCGGGCCAGCTCACCGTCACGGCGCCGTCGGACGGCAGGTGGGCGGCGTCCGAGGCGCGGGCGCGCTGCGCGGCGTCCGGCCGGGTGAGCTGGATGCGCCCTTGCGCCGTGTCGTGGCCGATGATGGCCAGCGGGAAGGTGCGGCGCAGCTGCTGCGGGTCGACCGACACCGGGTCGCCCGTGCCCGCGTCGGCATCGTGGGGGCCGGCGTGCGTGCCGAGGTCGACCCGGCCCAGCCCATGGATGGTGTTGGCGGTGGTGTTGAGCTCGCCGAACACGCGCGCCAGCGCGGCCGGCACGGCCAGGTCCTGGATCACGTAGGCCTGGTGCAGCGCCGCGGCCGGGCGGCGGTCGATCATCGCCGTGATGGTGGGGCCCACGCCGCGCTGGTCGACCGGCAGGTCTTCGCTGGCCATCGCGTTGACCGGCTGGCGCTGGTTGAAGGCCGCCACCACGAGGTCGCCATTGGCGGAGAAGCGCTCGCCCAGCTGCTGCGAGAACCGCAGCTGCCCGTCGCCCGAGCGCAGCAGGATGCCGGTGGAGCCCAGGGTGCCGGCGGCCAGGATCACCTTGCCGGCGCGCAGCTCGACCGCGGACCCTTGGCGCCACTGCGTCTGCGGGTCGGTGTGGTGGACGAACACGCGCCACCCGCTGCCCGCGGTTTCCCCGGGGGCCGCAGGGGAGGGGACGTCCTGCGGTCGCGCGATGCGCATGACCGTGGCCCCGGTGAACAGCTTCACGCCCAGGCGCGCGGCGCGCGCCAGCAGGCCGGTGTCCAGCGAGATCTTGGCGCCCTGGTTGCAGCCGGTGGTGCAGTCGCCACAGCGGTTGCAGGCATGCAGCCGGACGTTGTCGGGGCTCAGGTCGCCCTCGCGCATGGCCACGGTGATGCGGGTGGGCGTGAACTGTGCGGCCACCTCGGCCGAGCTGCGGCTGATGCGCTGCAAGGCGTCGAACTTGAGCGGGACGGCGCCCTGGCGGGCGATGGTGTTGTCCTGTCCGTCGGGGGTGAGCGCGCCCAGCCGCGCCATCATGGTGTGCGCCTCGGCACGCAGGGTGGGCAGCTCGTCGGCGATCTCCCGGGGCCACGGTGGCTGGCGGAACACCGCGTCCTGCGGCCAGGCCATGACGCCCGCGTTGATCAGCGAGCCGCCGCCCAGGCCATTGCCGATCAGCACGCTCACATCGTCGCCGACACGCACGTCGAGCAGGCCGTCGCGCCGGCCCAGTGTGTCGAGCTGGCGCGCGGTGTTGAGGCGCACATGCCCGGGCAGCTCCGCCAGCTGGTTGGGGAACTCGCCCGGCTGGTAGGCCTGTCCCCGCTCGAGCAGCCAGACCCGCTGAGGCCGCCGCGCGTCGCTGCCCTGCGGGCCTTGCGCGAGGACCTCGCCCAACGCGGCGGCGGCCACCGCGCCGCCGTAGCCGCTGCCGATGATCAGCACGTCGCAATGCCACCCGGTCTGCGGGTCGGCCGCGAAGCCGTTCTCCTTGTGGTGGATGCGATGGAGCAGGTCATCGAAGCCTTCGGATATCCAGCCCCCATCCTCCGCGGCGGCGGCAGTGGCTTGTGCGCTCGCTCCTGCGAGACGGTTGGCCTGGGCACCTGCGTTGCTTGTCATGCGTGGCTCCGTGGGGAAGGTGGGTCCTTTCTGCCGGCCGGCCTGTCGCGCTCAAAGGGACGAGGGAGGCGGGGACGGGAGGGCGGGCGTTCCGGGGTGCGTGTCGAGAACGCCGAACAGCTGCAATTCGTGGGCGCGGTACATGGCCTGCGCCCGGTTGTTGACGCCCAGCAATTGGTACACCGCCCACAGGTGCGCCTTGACGGTGCCCTCGGCGATGCCGACCTCGCGGGCGATCACCTTGTTGGGCTTGCCTTGCAGCAGGCAGCGCAGCACCGCCAGCTGGCGCTGGCTCAGCCCGCGCGGCAAGGCGGCCAGCCCGGTGTCGGGCGGCAGGCCTTCAAGCGGGGCGGTGAGCGATGCCCAGGACGGCGAGGGTGGGGCCGGTGCGGGCGTGGCCTGGCGCAGCGCCTCGGGGGGCAGGTAGATGCCCTGCGCCAGCACGAGGCGCAGCGCGTGCGTGGTCACGCCAGGGTCGGTGCTCTTGGGCACATAGCCGGCCGCGCCATGGAGGATGGCGCTCTGGATGGTGCCTGGCGAGTCGTCGCCCGACACCACGACCACGGCCGAGTCGTCGAACATCGCCTTGACCTGCAGCAGGGCCTGCATGCCGAAGGTGCCGGGCATCTGCAGGTCCATCAGCACCAGATCGAAGGGCTCGCCGACCAGGCGCTGCGCGTCCTCGACCGAGGCGGCCTGGTGCACCCGGGCCGCAGCATCCAGCCCCACCAGCAGGCCCTTGAGGCCTTCGCGGAACAGGGGATGGTCGTCGATGATGAGAACGTTGACGCCGGTCATCGCGTCATGGTAGCGGTGAACACGCTGATTTCGCGGCGCTAAACCTCGGTTTAGGGGGGCGCTGGACAAGTCCCTGCCTGGCCGCGGGGGAGTTGTCCAGCGTCGCCTTGGCGCGTGGTCCGGCGCAGCAAGGTCCGTGTGGTGCGGCCTTTCCTTCTCATCCCACATCGACCTCTGCAGCGACGCTCCACAACTTCGAGGTGAGGTCGTTCGCGTCGAACACGCCCTCGGTGGCCATCAGCGTCACATGTTCGCCATTGGCCGCGCCGAGCTGGAAGGGGAAGTGCCCGGGGAGGTCCTGCTCCGTCACGCCGCCGCCGCTCCTGCGAACGATGTGCAGCGTGATGAGGCCGTCGCCGAAGCCATGGCCCTGGACCACGATGGTCTGGGGCCCCCGGCCCCCATGCGTGACTGTCGTGGACAAGGTGGGGCGTAAGGCCGGTGGGGTGATGGTCTGGCCACGCAGCGTCATGCGCTGGGTTTCCAGCACCGCGAGGCGCTGCTCCAACTGCTGGAGCCGCTGCCCCAGCGCGCCCTGGACGGCGCCGCTGACCTCGAGGTCGCCCTGGACCGTGACCCGCCCCGCGAACAGCCCGGCCGTGGCCCCTGCGCCGAACACGCCGATGCCGCCTGCGTCGTTGATGCCCGCGACGCCGGAATGCTGCGGGTCATGGCTGCGGCCCTGCACGCCGTCATTGCCGCGCGACTCGCCCCACACGCCCCGGCCGCTCCCCTGGGCCACCCCGCCGACGCCGTCGGCGGTGCCACTGCTCCCGTACAGCCCGTAGCCGTTGTCCGATTCGCCCCAGACACCGCTGCCGAACCTCGGCGGGGCCGCGCTGCCGCCGCCGTTGACCCCGTGCACCCCGTGTCCGGCATTGCTGGTCGACTCGACGCCGACACCCGCGCCGATGGTGGTCACGGACACGCCCACCCCGGTCTGGCTGGACGACAGCACCTCCACAATCCTGTCGCCCGTGACCTTCGTGTGCGCCTGGAAGACGGCGGTGCCGATCCCGGGCGTCATGACCAGCAGGTCGTCTTCGAACATCGGCATGGCAACGCTCCTGAAGTTGATGAACGAACCTCATGGATGCTAGGAAGCGCGCTGCCCTGCGTCGATCAACCGATGGCTAAACGATGGGCTGGAGCAGGCGAAGACCCCTGCCCGCTGGGCAAGGGCTGCTGTGCAGCGAGTGCGGAGCCGCCGCCGCCGCCGATCAGGTTGGCGCCGCTGGCCTGATCGACACCCCGTCGGCCTTGAACATCGCCTTGATGCCGCGCACCGCCTGGCGGATGCGTGCCTCGTTCTCGATCAGCGCGAAGCGCACGTGGCCGTCGCCGTGGTCGCCGAAGCCGATGCCGGGCGACACGCAGACCTTGGCTTTCTCCAGCAGCTGGCGGGAGAACTCCAGGGAGCCAAGCTCACGGTAGGGCGCCGGGATGGGGGCCCAGAGGTACATGCTGGCCTTGGGGCAGTCCACGGCCCAGCCGGCCTCGGTCAGGCCCTTGTGCAGCACGTCGCGGCGGCGTTGGTAGCTGGCGGCGATGTCTTTCACGCACTGCTGGTCGCCCTCGAGCGCGGCGATCGCCGCCACCTGCAGCGGCGTGAAGGTGCCGTAGTCGTGGTAGCTCTTGATGCGCGCCAGCGCCGCGACGAGGTCGGCATTGCCCACCATGAAGCCCACCCGCCAGCCGGCCATGTTGTAGCTCTTGCTGAGGGTGAAGAACTCGACGGCCACGTCCTTGGCGCCGGGCACCTGCATGATGGAGGGCGCCTGGTAGCCGTCGTAGACGATGTCGGCATAGGCGAGGTCGTGGACGACGAGGATGTCGTGCTTCTTGGCCAGGGCGACGACGCGCGCGAAGAAGGCCAGGTCCACGCACTGCGCGGTCGGGTTGGAGGGGAAGCCGAAGACCATCATCTTGGGCTTGGGGTAGCTGCCGCGGATGGTCTTCTCCAGCTCGGCGAAGAAGTCGACCTCGCTGGACACGGGGATGGCGCGGATGTCGGCGCCAGCGATGACGGCACCGTAGATGTGGATGGGGTAGCTGGGGTCGGGCACCAGCACCGTGTCGCCGCGGTCCAGGGTGGCCAGCATCAGGTGCGCCAGGCCCTCCTTCGAGCCGATGGTGACGATGGCCTCGCTGTCGGGGTCGATGGCCGCGTCGTAGCGGCGCTTGTACCAGTGCGAGATCGCGCGGCGCAGGCGCGGGATGCCCTTGCTGGCGGAGTAGCCGTGGGTGTCGGGCCGCTGGGCTACCTCGTTGAGCTTGCCGACGATGTGCGCCGGCGTGGCCCCGTCGGGGTTGCCCATGCTCATGTCGATGATGTCCTCGCCACGCTGGCGGGCCGCGAGCTTGAGCTCGGCCGTGATGTTGAAGACGTAGGGGGGCAGGCGGTCGATGCGCGCGAAGCGGCGCTTGCTGCCGGAGGCAGTGCTGGAGGAAGAGGTCATTGGCAGTGTACGTAAGCGCCCGGAACCGTCCGAGCGACGTGGCCGGCATGGCGCCGGTCCGGGGTCGACTCTACCGCATTCATGTCCTGAACGGACGCCGCGGCCGGGTCAGCCCAGAAAATCCGCCGGCTCGCGGAACTGGATGTGCGCAATGCCGGCCGCTTCGATCGCCGCCTTCACCGAGTGGTGCACGACGATCACGCTCGTGTTCTCGGCCAGGCGGAACATGCGCAGGCCCTGGGTCTTCGCCGGGTCGAGCACCAGGCTGTCGATGCTGGCATCCAGGTGGCGCGAGGCATTGCCAGGGGTGAACAGTGTCCGTCTCAGGTCGGCTGCGGCCACCAGGCCGATCAGGTTGAACGCCTTGTGGCCGGTCAGCGACACAGCGCCGTCCGCGCTGCGGATGAGGACCTCGTAAGTGTCCAGGTTGTGGACGCCAGCGCCTCTCAGCACCGCCAGCAGGGCGTCGCTGAGGATCGGTGGCACGCCGAGGAAGGGGCGTGGCTCGGCGCTTTCGTAGCCGCTTCGGATCCTGGCGACCACGGGCTCGGCGGGCGCAGGGTCGAAGCGCCGGCCTTCGGTCCAGCCCTGGTCTTCGGGCACGTCGCGCAGCGGGGCCAGCAGCATGCCGCCGCGCAGCACCGGTTGCATCACGAAGTAGGTGTGGTCGATCGAAGGGTGGGTCGTGCTCATGTGATCAGGCCGAGGCCAGGATGTCCGCGGCGGCCTGAGCCATCTCGCTGTTGTGGTGGGCCGCCCCGGCCATCCGCTGGACGCGCCAGCCCAGTGGGCAGCGCAGGGCTTCGGCCTGCCGGGCGGCACTGCGCATGAAGTACTCGCCCCGGGCCAGGCGGTGCGGGCCCTGCGCCATGGCGCGCGGGGTCCGGCGCAGCATGGGGTGGTTGGGATCGTTGTCCTGGTCGCCCAGCAGCACGACGAGGTCCCTGCCGAGGCTGGTCTTCAAGGAGGCTTCGGTGACCGGGGTTCCCTGCAGGCCGTAAGGGAACCGCGTGTCCAGTGCCGGCAGGGTGTACCACCCCGGGTTGGCAGCGACCGCCCGGGCATACCGCGCTTGCGGCAGCAGGAGCACCAGGCGGTGCACGAACTGGCCGCCTTCCGAGTGGCCGTAGAGGAGGTAGTGCGTGGCAGGGTTGTTGGTGGCGGCGCGGATGTCGTCGAAGAGATGCTCGATGACGCTGAACGACCACAGCGCAGGATCCCGCGGCCGGCTGTCGCCGGGCCCGATCAGGCTGGCATGCGCGTAGGCGTCGTCGCTCCATTGCTGTGCGTCGAACAAGGGTGCCACCACCATGAAGCCGTGCTGCTCCGCATGCGGGATCCACGCGTCCCGGTAGGCGGCGGCATTCCTGCCGTGGCCATGCATCACGAAGACGATCCGGGCCTCGCTCGCCCGCAGGCCCGCGGGGAGGTAGGTGTGGACCTGCATGTCCTTCGTGCGGTCACCCTGCATGTCGACATAGTGAAAGGCAGCGGCGCCCGGGATCAGCCGGACAGGTTCACGGGCCGCGGTCCCCACGGCCCAGCCGAGCCCGGCCGCGAGCAGCAGGCGACGTCGGGTGCAGGCACCTGGGTGAGGCACAGAGGTGGCAGGGGTTTCAGCGGGCAGGAGGGGCGAGGGCAAACGCAAGGGCGGGGGGCATCATCAGGACGGCGTGACGCATCCTATCCCGCCCCGGGGCCCGGGTGTCCGCCCTGGTGGGTGAAGAAGTGCAAAGATGCGGCGGTCGCGACACTTCAGGAACCCTGCGCGTCCCGGTCTGCCGTGAGCAGCGCGCAAGGTTCGTTTCCCAGGCCTCGGCGTGCCGAGACCTTGCCGTCGAAGTTGCCGACCGGTTGCCGGCAGGCCGGCTGGGACGCTCACCGGTGGGCAGAGCCCGGCTCGGCCATCTTGCGGTGCTGCTCGGCCAGCAGGTCGGGCGGGATCACGTGGGCGAGGGCCGCCTGGAGCTTGTTCTTCCAGCCGGAGACCACGTGGCTGTCGCCGCGCAGCATGGCCTCGAAGCCGGCCTGGGCCACCTCGGCCGGATCGGACATGGTGCTGGTGTCGGAACCCATCCGGGTCTCGCTCATGTCGGCGCGGTCGAAGAAATTCGTGTCCGTCGGTCCAGGCATCAGCACGGTGACGGTGACGCCGCTGTCCTTCAATTCGTTGCGCAGCGCATAGGAGAACGAATTGATGAAGGCCTTGGTGGCGTTGTACACCGCCTGGTAGCTGCCCGGCAGCAGGCCCGCGATCGAGCCGGTGATGAGGATGCAGCCGGCGCCGCGGGCCCGCATGCCCCGGCCGATGCGGTGGATCAGGTCCAGCGTGCCCACCACGTTGGTGTTGATCACATGGCGGATGTCTTCGAATTCCTGGTTCAGGAAGGAGTGCCCCAGGCCATGGCCGGCATTGGCCAGCAGCACGTCGACGGGCCGGCCCTCCAGGGCCTCGACCAGGCTGGCGATGCCGACGGAGGTCGAGAGGTCGGTGTGCACGGAGGTGACCGTGGCACCGAGCAGGCGGAAATCGGCGACGGCGTTTTCGAGTTGGCGGCCATCGTCGGAGGCCACGGCGAGGTCATAGCCCTTGCGGGCGCAAAGCTTGGCGAGTTCATAGCCGATGCCTGAGGATGCACCGGTCACGACGGCCAGGGGGCGGAACGTGGTTGCCATGTTGGAGGATCTCCTGCGTTGAAGTGAGGTGGAGCGTGCCCTGGGTGCTCGGCAGGACCGGCAGCACGACCGTGCACAGTCTTTGGAGGGGCTGGACAGGGAACATCCCAAGAGGCGGCAAGCGACATGCCTGGCCGCTCGTGCCGCGTTGCAGGCATCAAGCCTTGAACGTGACCCACGGTCGCAGGCGCGCGACGCCGCGGATCAATCCCGCCTCGACCTGTGACTCGATCACCGGCCCGATCGGCTTGTAGGCGTGCGGCGCCTCTTCGATGCGCCGCTCCTCGCGCAAGGTGATGCATTCCCATTCCCGCAGGGGCTCGGCCGGGGCGGCCTGGGCGCGCACCTCCTGCCGGCGAATGCGGCGGCCCGCGCCGTGGCTGCAGGAGGACAGCCAGTCGGGATGGCCCAGGCCATGGACGACGAAGGAGCTGTCGCCCATCGAGCCGGGGATCAGGGCCAACTCACCGCAGTGCGCCGGTGTCGCCCCCTTGCGGTGGATGTTGCGGCCGCCCTCGGTCAGCACGACGTTGTGCGGCACGTCGACCACCAGGCGCGAATCGTCGCCGCCGAAGTGGTGGGCGATCTCACGCCGCACCATCTCGGCCAGCACCACGCGGTTGAGCCAGGCATAGCGCGCCGCCACGCCCATGGCCTGCAGGTACTCCGCCGCCAGGCTGCCCTCCAGCGCATAGAGCTTGCTGCGCGGGTGGCGCACGCCGGGCGGCCAGGCCGCGCGGGCCCGGTCCATCCAGCGGCCACCGACATGGAAGCCAAGGTCGCGCGAGCCACTGTGGATCATCACCACCACCTCGCCCGTGCGCAGGCCATGGGCGTACGCGGCGTGTCGGTCGAGCACCTCGTCCACCACCTGCAGCTCGACGAAGTGGTTGCCCGCGCCCGGGGTGCCGAGGCAGGGGTCGCGGAAGGTCTCGCGGCCTCCGACGAAAGCCTCGGGCGCATGGCGGGAGTGGGCGTCGAAAGCGGCCAGGCCGACGCAGCGTGCGAGCTCGGCCGCAAGGCGGTCGCGGTCGACCTCGGCCCACAGGCCCTGCGGGCGGATCTGCTCGATGAAGGCCAGGGGACCGGCGTCGAACAGCGCCTTGAAGGCTTGCGTGTGGGTGGGGATGTCGCGCTCGTTGTGCAGCAGCACGGCGCTCAAGCGGGCCAGCAGGGCGGTCTTGTGAGGGGCGAGCCGGCCCAGCGACAAGCCCGTGGTGAGCAGCCGCATGCCGCAGTTGATGTCGGTGCCGATGGCCGCGGGGATCACCACCTCGGCCGGGGTGGCGACGATCGAGCCCACAGGGGCGATCGCGCCCGGGTGGAAATCCGGCGTCGCGCACGCGGCGCAGACCGCGGCGCGGCCACCCGGCGTGCGGACCGCGGCGAAGGCCAGGAGTTGCTTGACGGCTTTCTCCTCCAGCGCCAGCGTGGGCGGCAGGAGGATGGTCGCGTCCGAGGTGTCGTCGCGGACGTGGTAGACACCGGCCTCGTAACGCAGGTCGATGCGCGAGCGTGCGAAGGCGCGCTGGAGTCTCGTGAGATGGGATGACATGGTGCTGCTGTGCTTTCAGGGCCCGGGGCCCGGCCTCAGGGAGGCGACAAGGAACGGCCGGTTGGATCGGATCAGGCGATCACCCGGCAGGAACCTTTTCTGCAGCAGCAGTCGGAAAAGGAAGGGGCGGATTGTAGTGCGGCGCTCTGGCTTTGGGAACGCTTGGGACGGCCGGATTTTTTGTAACTCTTCTTGAGCCCGCGGGTGTGTGCGTTCGTGCCTGTCTGCCGGCGCTTCGCATGGCTTCCTGCGTCACGCGTCACGCGGCAGCCGGCCCCGGGGCCGCAAGCTCCGGCCTCGAGTCCATGCCTGTAGTTACATCTGGCGACAAGCCTCCATCCGGCGGCATCCGTCCCCGACAAGAATGGCCGCCAAGAAGCCGGTCAACCTGAAGAGAACAACATGTCCCAACGCCCTTCCTCCCCATCCGATCTGGAAAATGCACCCGGCCCGGGCCGGCCCAGGGTGGAGGAAGACAGCCAGGGCTTGCAGCGCCGTTCCGTGCTGCAGGCCCTGGCTTCACTGGGTGTGCTGCCGCTGGCCGCCTGCGGCGGCGGCAGCTCGACGGCGTCGCCAGGCACGCCCGACAGCGTCCGCGCGGCAGCACCGGAGCCTGCGCCTGCGCCATCTCCATCGCCTGCCCCCGCCCCCGTGCCAGGGCCTGCCCCTGCCCCCGCACCAGGGCCGGCGCCCGCCCCGGGACCCGCACCCGCGCCTGCGCCGCCGCCGGTGGCCCAGGGCGTGGTCAAGCTGCATGCGCGTGCGATGTCCCTCACCAACATGGTGATGCTGAAGGCCTACTTCGAAGGCGGCCGGTACGAGCGTTTCCAGCGCCTGGTCATCCTGCAGGGCAACAGCGCCACGCTGCCTTTCTTCGGCTACAACTGGACCAACGAGAGCGCCATGAGGGTGCTGCGCGCCAGCACCTACAAGCTGCTGGTGGATGGGGTCGAGCGGGCCAGCGTCGCCGTGGCGGCGAACACCACCAGCGCCGAGTTCACGCTTGACCTGCGCCCGATCGCCGAGGGCTGGCATGAGCTGGACATCGTCGGGGCGGCCGAGGAGACCTGCCCGCAGTTCTGGGTCTACGTGCAAAAGGGCACGGCGCCCGTCAACAGCGAGGCCATGCCGGTGTGCATGGCGACGCACTCGTTCATCTTCGGATGGACCAACTACCTGCATTACAGCGGCACGGTGCCCACGCGGTACCTGCCCACCATGGTGCCTCTGGCGCCGCGCGAGACCCCGGCGTTCGACACCGCGCTGCCGCGCGCCGAACTGGTCCAAACCCAGATCTCGCCCACGCGGCCCGATGACTTCTACCGGCCGAGCGTCAACGCGTCGGGCCTGATGAGCACCTTCAACACGCAGGCCTACTTCTGGTCGGACTTCGTCGCCAAGCTGCCCCGCGTGGCGCTGCTCGACGGTCCCCGCGGCAAGGGCTGCATCGTCATGCCGACGGTCCTCATCCCGGCGCATGCGGGCGGCACGTGGTTCTGCGACCCCTGGCGCATGGGCAAGATCGACGCGGACGGCACGGTGAAGACCCTGGCCGGCTACCGCCACCGCGAGACACCGTCCTTCTACGGCAGCCCGCCGGACCTGGAGCTGGTGGGCGACTGGTCGGCCATTCCCGCGGAGCGCCGGGGCTTCCACGAGATCTGGGGGATGGCGTTCGACCCGCGTACGCTGGCCGTCAACCCGAATGCCGCGCCGATCGACGGCGAGCGGCCGCACCTGCAGGGCCCGAAGCTGTGGATCGCCGACACGCAGAACCACCGCATCCTCCAGCTGGTCTTCAGCCCGGTGGACCGCAGCGTCCCGCCCAGGGTCACCGAATTCATCACCGGGCTGAGTGAGCCCTGGGGCATCGTCTACGCCGACGGCAAGCTGTACGTGTCGGAGCGCACGGCCGCCCGGATCAGCGTCTTCGACCCAGACACGGGGGCTCCGCTGTCCACGCTGGTGCAGGGCAACGCGGCGCTGATGGGCGTCAGCAGCCAGGACCGCTTTCCGTACCGCCGGGGCACCCTGGAGGCCTGCAAGAGCGAGCCCGTCGTCGGCCCCGAGGGCCTGGCCTGCCAGGACGGCTGGCTCTACGTCGGGTCGTGGGCCCAGCAGCAGGTCCGGCGCGTCAACCTGGCGAGCCGGGCCGTCGAGGTCGTGGCCGAGGTGCGGATGGACGACAACAGTCACTTCGCGCAGATCGCGCTCAGCGACGGCAGCTTCGGGCCCCGCAACACGGTCTTCGTGGCCACCTGGTCGGTGCTCTACTTCGGCTACCCACAGGCTTACCTGCCGAACGGCGCGGCCTGGGAATACATCACGTCACTGAACGAATCCGGCCTGCCGTACGCGTTCAGCAGCTACCCCACCGGGGTGGGCGTGGGACGCGGCCGGATGGTCCATGGCGCGGCGAACGAGGGCCTGCTGATGATGTCGCGCAAGCTCGCCACCGATGTCATGCTCAACCGCGACCGCTATGTCGCGGGCGCCAAGGAGTACCTGAGTCGGGGCTTCGATCTGCTCTACGGATCGGCGGGCTGGGGCTTCTACGGGCTGCCGCTGCCTTGGGGGACGTCGACGTTGATCGACGAGTACCTCGCGGCGCAGGGGCACCGGCGCGGTTGAGGGTGGGGTTGCTGGAGTGATGGAGTGATGGAGTGATGGAGTGATGTACATGGCCTGTTTGCACCC
>CBINPE010000055.1:0-27992 GCA_966252435.1 uncultured Burkholderiales bacterium
GTGGTGCACGCCTGCCGCATGCGGCTGCGGCCCATCCTGATGACCTCCATCGCCTTCATCGCGGGCGTGATCCCGCTGGTCACCTCCACCGGCGCCGGCGCCGAGATGCGCCGCGCGATGGGCATCGCGGTGTTCAGCGGCATGGTCGGCGTGACCGCCTTCGGCCTGTTCCTGACGCCGGTGTTCTACGTGCTGCTGCGCAAGCTGACCGAGCGCCGCCGCGCGGCGACGCTGACCGACGAGGTCGTGCCGGCCTCGGACGGGCACGGCGGACAGGCGTGAGGCGCAACCGCTGGATCTGACGCAACGAACAAGAAACCGGACGACAACGATGACGACCCGCCGTACCCTGCCCTTCCTCCCCCGCCCCCGCCCCGCCGCGCTGGCCACCGCCGTGGCGGCCCTGCTGCTGGCGGCCTGCGCGGGCGCGCCGCGCGAGAAGCCGGTGCCGCGTGTCATCCTGGCGCCGCAGTTCGCGCAGCAGGCGCCGGGCGAGCCGGCGGCCGAGGCACGCAGCATCGCCACCTTCTGGCGCGACTTCAACGACCCGGCGCTGGACCGCCTGGTCGAGCAGGCCCTGGCCGCCAACACCGACGTGCGGCTGGCCCAGTCGCGCCTGCAGGAGGCGCGTGCCGGCGCGGGCCTGGCCCAGGCCGAGGGTCTGCCCAGCGTGGGCACCAACGCGGGCGTGGCGCGCGTCGACCCGGCAGGCCCCCTGCCCGAAACCAACCAGTACAGCGTCGGCCTGACCTTCAACTGGGAGCTCGACTTCTTCGGCCGCAACCGCAGCGCGCGCCGTTCCGCAGCGGCCCTGGTGCGGGCGGGCGAGGCCGGCGTGAACGCAGCGCAGCGCCTCGTGACGGCCGAGGTGGCGTCCAACTACCTCACCCTGCGCACGCTGCAGCAGCGCCTGCAGGTGGCGCAAGAGGCGCTGCTGAACCAGCGCGAGAGCCTGCGCATCGTCAGTTCACGCGCCAACCTGGGCCGCGGCACGCCGCTCGACGTGGCGCGGGCCCGCTCCCTGGTCGACAGCACCGAGGCTTCGCTGCCGGTGCTGCAGGCCGCGATCGACCGCACGGCCTACCGGCTGGCCACCCTGACCGCCCAGACGCCCGCAGCGGTGAGCGCGGCGCTGGCCGCGCCGCAGCCCCTGCCGCGCCTGGCCAACACCGACTTGGCCGCCCTGCCGGTGGGCACCCCGCAGCGCCTGCTGGAGCGCCGGCCCGACCTCCAGGCCGCCCTGCACCAGCTGGAGGCCGCCGACGCCAACATCCAGGTGGCGCGCGCCGACCTGTTCCCGCGCATCAGCCTGAGCGGCCTGCTGGGCTTCGCCGCGCCCCGGGTGGCCGACTTCGGCGAGAGGGAGTCGCGCAACAACAGCTTCGGCGCCTTCCTGAGCTGGACGCCCTTCGACTTCGGCCGGGTGCGTGCCCGCGTGCGCATCAACGAGGCACGGGCGGAGCAAGCCTGGCTGGGCTACGAGCAGACCGTGCTGCTGGCGCTGGAGGAGACCGAGGGGGCGCTGGCCCAGTACACCCGCACCACGCAGCAGGCCGACAAGCTCGACAGCGCCGCCCGCAACGCCGCCGAGGCGGCCCGCCTGGCGCGCATCCGCTTCGAGGCCGGTGCCAGCGACTTCCTCACCGTGCTCGACGCCGAGCGCAGCGTGCTGCAGGCGCAGGACGCCCTGGTGCAGGCGCAGGGCGGAACGCTGACCTCGCTGGTGGGCGTGTACCGGGCCCTTGGGGGCGGATGGACGCAGGGCGAGGTTGCCGCCGCGACGCCCTGAGCGCCCCAGGCGCGGCCGGTGCGCGCCAGCTTTACATTCCCTTCATGGGCCGGCAACAAGAAGGCAAAGCGGGTTGCGGATGCTGTCGAGCTTCGGCGGCCTCCGCCTCATTGCGAGCTTGTGCATCCATGCCCACCCCCTCCTTTCCCCCGGTCTCACTGACCGGCAGACGCGCCGCCCTGATCACCCTGGCCAGCGCCCTGGCAACCACGGCCTGCGGCGGCGGCAGCGGTACCCCGGCGCCAGAGCCGCCGCCCCCCCCACCGCCGCCGCCCCCGCCGCCTCCACCCCCGAACCTGCCCGAGCGCCTGACCCTGCGCGGCTCCCGCATGCTCCGGGCCGACGGCAGCGTGGTGCGATTGCGTGGCATCAACGAAGGCACCTGGGGGGAGATGGTCAGCCCGGATGCCGCGACCATCGCGGCCCAGGGCGGCAACGTCGTGCGCCTGCTCATCCGCTGGTGGGGCCTGTATGGCACGAGCGACATCGAAAGCCGGTCGGACCCGTCGCCCGGACACTTCCAGCCGGACCACCTGGCCCGCTTCCTGAGCGAGATCCAGTGGTGCCTCGACGCAGGCTTGTGGGTGGTGCCCGTCATCGACTCCAACTGTGGCCAGAGCGGCTTGCAAAGCCCGGCCATGATCGGCTACTGCGACCCTGCCGGTGCGTACCCGGGCGGCCACAACTTCTGGACCGACCTGAGGCAGCGCCAGCTGTTCAAGGAGGCCTGGATCCACCTGGCGGGCATCCTCAAGGATTACCCACGGATCGCGTTCTACGAGCTGCTGCCCGAGCCGCTGGATGGCCGGGACGCCACCCATGGCAGCGAGGTCAGCGCCTTCTACCAGGAGCTCATGGCCGCCATCGAGGAGGTGGCAGGCGACCGGCGCACGCCCTTCCTCGTGGGTGCCCGCAACGCCTACGACATCCGGCTCTGCGACGAAGCCTACATCCCCGACCCGCGCTGGACCGACCGCGTGGTCTACACCGGCAACCTGTTCATCCATCCCACGCGCAGCCAGGCCGAGAACATCGCCACCCTGGAAGAGCGGCTGGGCGCGCTCGTCGACATGCAGACGCGGCGCAACGTCCCGGTCTTCATCCAGCAGTTCGGCGTGCGCAGCGGGGACGACCCGGCCCAGTTCTACCTGGACGCCGGGCTGCGCCGCATGAACGCGGCCGGCGTCGGCTACACCGGCTGGCAGTGGCGCCAGAACACCACCAGCCCGGACGAGTACGCGATCGTCGTGCGCGACCCGGCCAGCGGACGCGACGTGGTCAAGACGGCGGTGCTGGCCGTGTATTCCCATTACTGGCGGGCCGCCTGAGCGGATCGAAGCCTGCACTGCCAGCGAGCATGTCTTTTCTCACTGCAACGCCTACCCACTCCCCGTTCGGGCTGAGGTATCGAAGCCTGCTCAGGTAGTGCACGGGCAGAAGGAGGGGCGCTGCGCGCAAACTCGCCCCTCTCAGCCCCCCGCCGGGAAGCTGACCTGCACCAGCGTGCCGCGGCCCGCCTGGGCGCGTATGCGCAAGGTGGCGCCCAGCAGCCGCGCCGTGCGGCGCACCATCGCCAAGCCCAGGCCGAAGCCGTGGTCGCGCGGCGGCTGGGCGTGCCGGCCGCGCACGAAGGGCTGCAAGCGCGCGGCGTCCAAGTGCGATTCAGGCATGCCGGGGCCGTCGTCCACGATCAGGAACTGCACACCCCCTGTCCGCAGCCGGGCCGCCACCAGCACCCGGCGCCGCGCGAACTTCAGCGCATTGGCGATCAGGTTCTCCAGCATGCGCGTCAGCCAGGCCTTGTCGGTGGACAGCAGCGGCAACCCCGCGGCGCAGCGCAGCCGCAGGTCGATCCGGCGGTGGTCGGCCTCGTCCTCGAAGCGCAGCGCCAGGCTCTGGAACAGCTCGCGCACCTCCACCTCGGTGGTGGTGGTCGACACGGCGATCGTCTCCATGCGGGTCACGTCCAGGAAGTTGTCGAGGTAGCGCTGCAGGTCGGTCATGGCGTCGAGCGCCTTGATGATCTCCGTGTGCGAGCGCGCCTCGCGTGCCTGCCCCACCACCCCCAGCGAGAGCTGCATGCCATGCACGCGCTGGCGGAAATCGTGGCTGAGCTCGCTGAACAGCAGGTTGCGCGCCTTCATCTGCTTCATCAGCACCCGCCCCCACAGCACCAGCAGCGCCACGCAGGCGCTGAAGATGGCGGCCTGGGCAAAGGCGTAGTTGCGCATGCGCACGGCGTCGTGGTGGATGCGGGTGGTGCGCGCCACGATCAGCCCGTTGGCCGCACCGGCCAGCCGCTCGGCCTTGTCGGCCAGCTCGCGGTCCACCGCCAGCCACTCCTGCGCGGCGGGCTCGCCGCCCACCAGGCGCTGGATGTGCCTGTTGGCGCGCACCGTCAGCTCGCTCATCTCCGGGTCCACCGGGTGCGCCGGGATCGCCGAGGCCAGCGCCGCCAGCGCGCCCGCCCGTTGGCGCAGCACCGGGTCGGTGGTGCGCAAGGCCAGGCTGCCGTAGTTGCGCATCAGGTCGATGTGGCGGGCCAGCTGGAACTTGGCCTGGATCTCCGGGACCATCACGCTGCGCGTCTCCTCGGTGACGCGCACGATGCGCTGCTGCAGCTCGACCAGCCCCATCGACAGCGCCAGGAACAGCACCACGCTGAGGGTGACCACGAAGTAGCCTTTCCAGAGGTTGGCCGCGTACTTCACAACATCCGCAGCGGGAAATATTTCGAGTTCAGGCTCTCGAGCTTGCCGTTGCTCTGTACTTCACGGATGGCGTCGTTGAGCCGCTTCAGCAGTTCCGGCCGCGTGGGCGTCACCGCCACGGCGCTGGGCTGCGACAGCTCGGGCTCGTCGAGCACCACCACGTTGAGCTGCCCGCTCTGGCCCAGGCGTCCTTCCTGGACGATGCCCACGGCGGTCGTGAACGGTGCGATCACGGCGTCGGCCTGCCCGGCCGTCAGGGCGGCGTCCAGGCCCGCGTTCATGGACACCGGCACCACGCTCCAGTGGCGCGCCTCCTTCACGCGCTCGGCCCACAGGTGCTGCCGTGAGCCCTCGACCACAGCGACCTTGCGCGGCCCGCCGGGCACGTTCTTGCGCGAGATCAGCAGCGAGCGGCTGCCCCGAACGGGAATGGTGAAGGCCACCTTCTTCACCCGGTCGGGGGTGGCCAGCAGCGAGACGGTGCTGAAGTCGGCCTCGCCACGGGCGATCTGGTCGACCACCGTCGCGAGCTGGGTCTCGACGATCTCGCAAGGGGCCTGGATGGTCTCGCACAGCAACTTCGCCATGTCGACGTTGAAGCCGACCAACTGGCCGCTGGCATCCCGGTAGCTCATGCTGGGCGAGTCCTTCAGCACCATCACCTTGAGCGGCGCGGCAGGCGCTTCGGCCCGTGCCGCGAGGGCAAACACGGCCAGCGCCAGGGCAAGACAACGCGATGTCAGGCTCATTCAATCACTCCTTCGGCGCGGGAGGGCGAAACCTGCCGCGCCGCAGATGATGGGGATGATGGGGATGATGGGGAGGATGCATCGTTCCAAGCGGCCGCCCCGGCCGGCAGGAACCGCTCGACGAGCCGCACCCAGAAGGTCGCCCCGACCGGGATCAGCGCGTCGTTGAAATCGAAGGAGGCGTTGTGCAGCACGCAAGGCCCCGGCCCGTGCCCGGCCGCCCGGTGCGTGCCATCACCGTTGCCGATGCCGAAGTAGGCACCCGGCTTGACCTGCAGGTAGTAGCCGAAGTCCTCGCCGCCCAGGGTCAGCTCACGCGCGTGCACCCGCTCGGGCCCCGCCAGCGCCAGCATGAGGCGGTGCAGGAAGGCCGTCTCGGCCGCGTGGTTGACCACCGGCGGGCAGTAGCCCGACCACTCGACACGGCTGTCCAGCCCGAACGCCGTGGCGGTGTGTGCGGCCAGTGCCTCCATGCGGCCGCGCACCATGTCCAGCACCGCCGCGTCGGCACAGCGCACCGTGCCGCGCAGGGTGCAGTGCGCGGGCAGCGCGTTCAGCGCCTCGCCCGCGTCCACCATCGTGACGGAGACCAGCCCTGGGTCGATGGGCCGCTTGTTGCGGCTGATGACGGTCTGCAGGCCCTGCACCAGCTGGCACGCCGCCAGCACCGGGTCGCGCCCCTCCTGCGGCATCGCCGCGTGGCTGCCCTGGCCGGTGAGGGTGATCAGGAAGTCGGCGATGGCCGCGGAGCAGGTGCCCTCGCGCAGCGTGAACTCGCCCACCGGCACGCCGGGCCGGTTGTGGAAGCCGAAGATCGCCTCCACCGGGAAGCGCTCGAACAGGCCGTCCTCGATCATGGCGCGGGCCCCACCCGAGGTCTCCTCGGCCGGCTGGAACACCAGCACCACCCGGCCGTCGAAGCGCCCTGCCCGCGTCAGCTCGCGCGCCGCGGCCAGCAGGGTGGTCGTGTGGCCGTCGTGCCCGCAGGCGTGCATGCAGCCTTTGTGGCGGCTGGCGTGGGCGAAGCGGTTGGCCTCGAGGATGGGCAGGGCGTCCATGTCGGCCCGCAGGGCCACGCCGCGCGTGCCCGTGCCGCGGCGGATCACGCCCACCACCCCCGTGCCGCCGATGCCGCGGTGCGTCTCGATGCCCAGCGCCTCGAGCCGCCCGGCCACGAGGGCGGCCGTGCGCGACTCACCGAACGCCAGCTCGGGGTGGGCATGGATGTCACGCCGCCACGCGGCGTCTTCCTCGGCATGCGCCAGCAGGCTGGGCAGGATCTCCATCGGGGTCGCCATCGGTCGAAGTCGGGTCAGGGAAGGCGGAGCGCGGTCATGGCCCGCGGCTCAACCCGGATCGATGTAGCCGTGCTCGATGCCGATCGCCACGGCGTGCGTGCGCGTGCGCGCGCGCAGGGCGAACATGATCGCGGCGATGTGGTTGTCCACCGTGCCCGGCGTGAGGTTGAGGTGGCGCGCGATCTCCTTGCTGCCCCAGCCGGCGGGCAGCAGGTTCAGGATCTCGGTCTGGCGGCGCGTCAGGCGGATCGGCCGTTCGCTGTGGTCGGGTTCGGCGAAGTAGCGCCGGCCCTGGATGATTTCCTGGATCGCCACCTTGAAGCGCTCGACCGAGGTGGCCTTGGGCACATAGCCCAGGAAACCCAGGTCCGCCACCTCGGTCTGCCAGGCGGCGCTCAGGTTGGCGGTGATGACGGCCGAGGAGCCGGCCAGCCCCAGGGCATGCACGTCGCGCACCAGGGACAGGCCACGGGCGCCGGGCACGTCCAGATCGAGCCACACACGGAACCAGTCCTGGTGGTCCTGCAGCATCTGCAGGGCCTGCGGGGCCGTTCCCGCGTGGCACACCTCGACGTCCCCGTCCACCAGGTCGCGAAACAGTGCGCAGGTGTATTCGGCGACCAGCGGGTGGTCCTCCACAACGAGCATCTTCCTCATTGCGATCTTTCCGGAGTCCAACAACACCGGCCATTATGACGGCCCGTGGTGATCGCCCCGGCAGCCCCAGCCCTGCGGGGTGGCAGGGCTGCGGGGCCCGCTCAGGCCATCGCGGCCGCGGCCAGCATCGACAGGACCATCAGCGGCGCGGTGTCCGCCCGCAGGGTGCGCGGCCCCAGGTGGACCGGCGCGAAGCCATGCTGCTGCGCCCAGCCTTCCTCGATGGGGGTGAGGCCCCCTTCGGGGCCGCTCAGGAAGACCTGGGGCGTGCCCGCCGCGGCCGCGCCAGGCTGCCAGGGGGCGGTCGCACGCAGGCTGAGCACGTGCCGCGAACCCGGGGGAGCCACCTCGGGCATCGTGCCCAGCCAAGCCGGCAGGGTGAGCACCGGCGCCACCTCGGGCACCCGGTTGCGTCCGCACTGCTCGCACGCCGCCACGACCACCGCCTGCCAGTGCGCCACCTTCTTTTGGGCCCTCTCGTCCTGCAGGCGCAGCACGGAGCGTTCGCACACCAGGGGTTGCAGGCGCGTCACGCCCAGCTCGGTGGCCTTCTCCACCAGGTTGTCCATGCGCTCGTTGGTGGGCATGCCCAGCGCCCAGGTCACCGACACGCCGATCTCGCGCTCCACAGGCACGTGGTGGCGCACCCGCACCTGGACCTCGGTGCGCCCCATGTGCACCACCTCGGCCTGCCATTCGCCGCCCTGCCCATTGAAGAGCGTGAGCGCAAAGCCAGGCTGCATGCGCAGCACCTGGGCATGGCGCGCCGGCCCGGGTGGCAGGCCGATCAGGGTGTCGGCCGCCAGGGCCTTGTCCAGGTAGAAACGCGGCCCGCTGCTCATGCCGCCGCTGCGGCCTGTCTGCGGACCGCCCTTTCAGGATTTGTCATTGCTGCTGCTTCTCTCTTGTGCTGTGCGCCTCTCGGCTTGCTGGCTCTTTCTTCTTCATGCTTCGCTCATGCGGCCTCGCGCAGCGCGCGGCGCAGGATCTTGCCCACCGCAGACTTGGGCAGCTCGGTGCGGAACTCGATCAGCTTGGGCCGCTTGTACCCGGTGAGGTGGGCTTCGCAATAGGCCCGCACCTCGGACTCGGTCAGGGAGGGGTTGCGCTTGACCACCACCAGCTTGACTGCCTCGCCGGTCTTGGGGTCGCTCACGCCCACCGCGGCGCACTCGAGCACCTGCGGCATGCGCGTGACCACTTCCTCGACCTCGGTCGGGTACACGTTGAAACCGCTGACGAGGATCATGTCCTTCTTGCGGTCGACGATCTGGACGTAGCCCCGCTCGTCCATGATGCCGATGTCGCCGGTGCGGAAGTAGCCGTCGCTGGTCATGCACTGCGCGGTCTCGTCGGCGCGCTGCCAGTAGCCGGCCATCACCTGCGGCCCGCGCACCGCAATCTCCCCGCGCTCGCCCAGCGGCACCTCGGCGCCCGCATCGTCGAGCAGGGCGAGCTCCGTGCTCGGCAGGGGCAGCCCGATGTTGCCGGTGTAGCTGTTGCTGTCGGTCGGGTTGCAGGACACCGAGGGCGAGG
Organism: uncultured Burkholderiales bacterium; assembly: GCA_966252435.1. Taxonomy (GTDB): domain Bacteria; phylum Pseudomonadota; class Gammaproteobacteria; order Burkholderiales; family Burkholderiaceae_C; genus CANHBY01. The sequence goes on from CBINPE010000055.1 coordinate 8,741, forward strand.
TCTCCGACAGGCCGTAGCCCTCGACGATCGGGCAGCCGGTCTTGCTGAGCCAGTCCTGCGCGGTGACGGCATGCACCGCCATCCCACCGCCCACGGACAGCCGCAGGTGGCTCCAGTCGACTGTACTGAACTGCGGGTGGTTCATCGCCGCCGAGAACAGGGTGTTCACGGCGGGAAAGCTGTGGAAGCGCTCGCGCGCCAGGTCCTTGAACATGGACGGCAGGTCGCGCGGGTTGGGAATCAGGATGTTGCAGCCGCCCATGCGCATCGCCAGCATCATGTTGATGTTGAAGCCGAAGATGTGATAAAGCGGCAGGGCGCACACTGTGTTGATCTGCTCGCCCACGGGAATCTTCTTGAGCGCGGGTCGGTACCAGGCTTCCGACTGCAGCACGTTGGCCACCAGGTTGCGGTGCAGCAGCATGGCGCCCTTGCTCACGCCGGTGGTGCCGCCGGTGTACTGCAGCACGGCCAGGTCGTCGGGCCCGAGCTGGGCGGCGCTCAGCCGCTTGCGCCGCCCCTGCGACAGCGCCTCGTTGAAGCGCACGGCCTGCGGCAGGCTGAACGCCGGCACCAGCTTCTTGACGTGGCGCACCACGGCGTTGACCAGGTGGCGCTTGGGAAAGCCCAGCATGTCGCCCAGGCCGGTCAGCACGATCTTGTGGGTGGGCACCTCGTGCAGGCACTGCTGCAGGGTGGTGGCGAAGTTCTCGATGAGGATGATGAGCTTGGCGCCCGAGTCCTCGAGCTGGTGGGCCAGCTCGCGCGGGGTGTAGAGGGGGTTCACGTTGACCACCACGTACCCCGCGCGCAGCACCGCCGCCACCGCCACCGGGTACTGCGGGATGTTGGGCATCATCAGGGCGACCCGGTCCCCCTTGCTCAGGCCCTGGGCCTGCAGGTAGGCTGCCAGGGCGCACGAGGCCGCGTCGATCTCGGCAAAACTGAAACTGCGGCCCATGAACTTATAGGCGGGCAAATTGGCGTATCGCTTGAAACTTTCCTCCATCAATCCCACCAGGGAGGTGTATTGGGCGACGTCCACCTCGGCCGGCACATCAGGGGGGTAGTGCTTAAGCCAAATCTTTTCCATCCGGGTCTCCAGAAACTGCGGGTGATTTTGCGGGATACCTGCCTGCCTTGCACAGGAACGCCCCGTGTTCGGCACCATCAAAAAGCCAGTGATTTCCCGGGTTGTGGAGATTTTCACAATTGAGACACCCCTGGAACTGAAGTATCGAAGGTCCCCCAGCAGGGTTCCCAGCCTTGACAGTTGGCTTACAAATTGGCAAAAGACTGCCCCGTTCCCGTGAAATCGTTCACACCCTTGCGCACCAGCCTCGAAACAACTGTAACTTCTGCATCGGATCGTAAATTTACCGGCCGCCGTGCACCCATGGACATCCCCCGGACTCGTGCCCCGCATTAACATCATTCCCCCCGACTGTCTGGCCCAAATGGTTGCCCAGCCGGCGTCCGCCCGCCTCTCTCATTTCGCGCAGGGTCTTCCATGAAATCCATTCGGCTTCGTTTTTGGATTGGTGCCATGGCCATGTTTCTGGCCGCCCAGTCCGCCCATGCCCTGGTTTTCGCCATCAATGAAGGGGTGACCTACCGGGTGCCCTACAGCGAAATTCGCGACCGCTACGCCGCCATCGCCAACGATTTATCCCAGATACTGCAGCAGCCGGTGGTCATCCAGCCGGTGGGCGACTACCCCACCCTGCGCCGCGGTCTGGCCGAACGCAGCTACGACCTGGCCATGATCCACCCGGCCCACATCTCGATCCTGGCCATGAAGAACTCCGGCTACCGGCTGGTGGTCGTGACCAAGGGGTTCCAGAACTACACCGCCAACTTCCTCATCAAGGCCAACTCACCGCTCAAGTCCCTGAACGAACTGCGCGGCACCAAGATGGGCGCGCCCGACGAGGACTCGATCACTTCGTGGATGGTGCGGGCCACTTTGCGCGATGCCGGCATCAGCCCCGACCAGATCCGCATCTACTACACCCGCTACCAGGACGCGGTGCCCTTCTTCGTGGAGAACGACCTGACCCACACCGGCGCCACCGCGGCTTCCAGCGTCATCAAGGCCTGGACGGCCAAGGGCGGACGGGTGCTCGCCAAGTCGAAGCCCGTGCCCATCAAGCACGTCATCGCCAGCCCCGTGCTGTCCACCACGCAGGTCGAGAAAATTCGCAGCTACCTCAGCAGCCTGGACACCACCGAGGAAGGCAAGAAGAAGCTGGCCCCCACCAAATGGAGCGGCTTCGAGCCCTACGACCAGGATGCCATGATGGCCCTGGGTGTTTGGCTGGGCATCTGAGTGGATTGGCGGCAAGATCGCGCGTTCCCCCCGCGTTGCCAGCCTGTCAGCTCCCTGATGCCGAGCCTCGGTGGCCAGGTCGTGCTGGCGTTGCCGGCCTGACCTGGTTCTTCATTGCATTACCCACCCATGACCACCACCCTGCTCGATCTCCTGTCCGCCGGCGCGCCCGCAGCGCCCGCGCTGTCCGCCCCTGGGCGCCCTGCTCTGAGCCACGGCGAGCTGCGTGTGCTGATCCAGGACACCCGCGACCACCTCAACCGCCTCGGCATCGGCCGCAACGACCGGGTGGCCATCGTGCTGAACAACGGGCCCGAGATGGCGGCATGCTTCGTCGCCTGCGCCACCTGCGTGGCCAGCGCGCCGCTCAACCCGGCCTACCGCACCGAGGAGTTCGAGTTCTACCTGAACGATCTCCAGGCCCGGGCGCTGATCGTCGAGCAGGGCAGTGAATCGCCCGCCATCGAGGTGGCCACCCGGCTGGGCGTGCAGGTGCTCGACCTGGTGGTGCCGGCGGGCGCGCCGGCCGGCCGCTTCACACTGGCGCAGCGTACGCCCCAGGCCGGCAGCACCCCTGCCGCGCAGGGCGGCCCGGCCCAGCCGGACGACGTCTCGATGGTGCTGCACACCTCGGGCACCACCTCGCGGCCCAAGATCGTGCCGCTGTCGCAGCGCAACCTGTGTGCCTCGGCCGTCCACATCCGCGACACCCTGCAGTTCACGGCCGCCGACTGCGGGCTGAACATCATGCCGCTGTTCCACATCCACGGCCTGATCGCCGGGGTGCTGGCGCCCCTGTCGGCCGGCTCGCAGGTGTTCTGCACGCCGGGCTTCAACGCCCTGAAGTTCTTCGCCTGGATGGACGAGGCGCACCCGACCTGGTACACCGCCGTGCCCACCATGCACCAGGCCATCGTGGCGCGCGCCGACAAGAACCGCGAGGTGATCCAGCGCCACCCGCTGCGCTTCCTGCGCTCCTCGTCCTCGTCGATGCCACCGCAGGTGATCCGCGCGCTGGAGGAGGCCTTCGGCGCGCCCCTGATCGAGGCCTACGGCATGACCGAGGCCACCCACCAGATGGCCTCCAACCCCCTGCCGCCCGCCGCCCGCAAGCCCGGCACGGTGGGCCGCGCCGCCGGGCCGGACGTGGCCATCATGGGCGAGGACGGCACCCTGCTGGGCGCAGGAATGACCGGCGAGATCGTGATCCGCGGCCCCAACGTGACGCACGGCTACGAAAACAACCCGGCGGCCAACGCCGATGCCTTCCGCAACGGCTGGTTCCGCACCGGCGACCAGGGCGTGATGGACGACGACGGCTACCTCAGCATCACCGGCCGGCTGAAGGAGATCATCAACCGGGGCGGCGAGAAGATCAGCCCGCGCGAGGTCGACGAGTTGCTGATGGACCACCCCGGCGTGGCCCAGGTGGTGTGCTTCGCCATGCCGCATCCCAAGCTGGGAGAGGAAGTGGCCGCGGTGGTGGTGCGGCGCGAGGGCCACGCCGAACTGGACGAGCGCGAGCTGCAGGCCTTCGTGGGCCAGCGCGCGGCCGACTTCAAGGTACCGAAGAAAATACTCTTCATGGACGAGATCCCGAAAGGGGCCACCGGCAAGTTGCAACGCATCGGGCTGGCGCAAAAACTGGGACTGGTCTGAGACCGAGACCTGGCCACCCGGTCATTTCAACGACAGAGGAAGGAAGCATCAAGATGTCAGTACCGATCTCGTGGCGCGCAACGCGGCGTGCCTGCACCGTCTTGGGTGCCTGGGCCGTGGGCCTGGGGTTCGCGGCAGGCGCGGCGCAAGCCCAGTCCTGGGAACCCAGCAAGCCCATCGAATTCGTGGTGCCCGCCGGCACCGGCGGGGGCGCGGACCAGATGGCCCGCTTCATCCAGGGCGTGGTGGCCAAGCACAACCTGATCAAGCAGCCCATCGTGGTGGTCAACAAGTCGGGGGGCGCGGGGGCGGAAGGCTTCCTCGACGTGAAGGGCGACAAGGGCAACGCGCACAAGATCGTCATCACCCTGTCCAACCTCTTCACGACCCCGCTGGCCACCGGCGTGCCCTTCAACTGGCGCGACCTCACGCCCGTGTCCATGCTGGCGCTCGACCAGTTCGTGCTGTGGGTCAACGCCGAGACGCCCTACAAGACCGCGCAGGACTACATCAGCGCCATCAAGGCCCAGCCCGACAAGACCTTCAAGATGGGCGGCACCGGCTCCAAGCAGGAAGACCAGATCATCACCGTGATGCTGGAGAAGGCCATCGGCAAACGCCTGAGCTACATCCCCTACAAGGGCGGCGGCGAGGTGGCGGTGCAGCTGGTGGGCAAGCACGTCGACTCCACGGTGAACAACCCCATCGAGGCCGAGTCGCAGTGGCGCGCGGGCCAGCTGCGCGCGCTGTGCGTGATGGACAAGCAGCGCATGCCCTATCCCGAGAAGATCACCACCACGCAGTCCTGGGGCGACCTGCCCACCTGCGCCTCGGCCGGCATCCCGGTCGACTACCTGATGCTGCGCGGCGTCTTCATGCCGCCCGGCGTCACGCCGCAGCAGCAGGCCTTCTACGTCGACCTGTTCAAGAAGGTGCGCACCCTGCCGGAATGGAAGGAGTTCATGGCCAAGGGGGCGTTCAACCAGACCAGCATGTCGGGCCAGGAGTTCTTCGACTGGCTCGCCAAGAACGAGCAGATGCACCGCGTGCTGATGAAGGAAGCTGGCTTCATCGCCAATTGAGTTGAGCGATGGTTCACCGGGAGCGCCCCACCCTGGCCTTCCCCCAGCGGGGGAGGGAATGAAACGCCTTCCCTCGCTGGGGGAAGGCTGGGATGGGGGCGCTCCCGGGTGCACACCTTCCGCCTTCCATCCATGAGCCAGAAGATCCCATGAGCGACGACACATCCCCCGAATCCAGCCCCGACGTGGGCACGCGCTGGCCCGAGCTGATCGTGTCCGCGGCCCTGATGGGGGCCGGTGTCCTGGTCATCACCGACAGCCTGCGCATTGGCAACGGCTGGGCCGACGACGGCCCGCAGTCGGGCTATTTCCCCTTCTTCATCGGCCTGTTCCTGCTGGGCGCCAGCAGCGCGGTCTTCCTGACGCAGCTGTGGCGCTTCAAGCGCCGCAACCCCGTGTTCGCGCAGCGCCACCAGCTGCGCCTGGTGGCGCTGGTGCTGGCCCCGCTGACCGCCTACGTGGCGCTGATCTCGCAGCTCGGCATCTACGTGGCCTCGTTCTCGCTCATCGCCCACTTCATGCTGGTGCACGGGCGCTACAAGCTGTGGCAGACCGCCGCCCTGGCCGCCGCGATCCCGCTGGCCTGCTACCTGATCTTCGAGCAATGGTTCCACGTGCTGCTGCCCGGCCTGCCGCTCGACGCGCTGCTGGAACCCTCGCTCGAACTCAAACCCAACCTGGTCCGGGCGGCCGCGTTGCTGTCGCTGTGCTGGCTTGCAAAGGACATCCTGCATGGAAGATCTCGGTAACCTGCTGCACGGGTTCAGCGTCGCGCTGACCCTGCCCAACCTGCTCTACATGCTGATCGGGATCACGCTGGGCGTGCTGATCGGCGTGCTGCCCGGGCTCGGCGGCGCCAACGGCGTGGCCATCCTGCTGCCGCTGACCTTCACCATGGCCACCCAGCCGGGCGGCACGGTGTCGGCCATCATCATGCTGAGCTGCATCTACTGGGGCGCGCTGTTCGGCGGCGCCATCACCTCGATCCTGTTCAACATCCCTGGCGAGCCCTGGTCGGTGGCCACCACCTTCGACGGCCACCCGATGGCGCAGCAGGGCAAGGCGGCGCAGGCCCTGACGGCGGCCTTCACCTCGTCCTTCGTCGGCGCGCTGTTCGCGGTGATCCTGATCACCTTCCTCGCCCCCTGGCTGGCCAAGTTCGCGCTCAAGTTCGGCCCGGCCGAGTTCTTCGGCGTGCAGCTGCTCACCTTCTGCAGCTTCGTGGGCATGAGCAAGGAGCCGCCGGCCAAGACCATCGCTTCGATGATGCTGGGCTTCGCCCTGGCCGCCGTGGGCATGGACAGCGTGACCGGGCAGCTGCGCATGACCTACGGCCAGCCCGAGCTGCTCAAGGGCTTCGACTTCCTGATCGCGGTGATCGGGCTGTTCGGCATCGGCGAGATCCTGCTGACCATGGAGGAGGGCCTGGCCTTCAAAGGCCAGTCGGCGCGCATCCGCCCGGCGGTGGTGTGGCAGACCTGGCGCGAGATCGGCGTCCACTGGAAGACCTTCCTGCGCTCCACCCTGATCGGCTGCTGGATGGGCATCACGCCCGGCGGCGCCACGCCGGCCTCGTTCATGAGCTACGGCATGGCGCGCCGCTTCGCCGCTGACCCGGCCTCGTTCGGCAAGGGCAACGTGCAGGGCGTGATCGCCCCCGAGACCGCCGCTCATGCCGCCGGCACCTCGGCCCTGCTGCCGATGCTCACGCTGGGCATCCCCGGCTCTCCCACCGCCGCGGTGCTGCTGGGCGGGCTGCTGATCTGGGGCCTGCAGCCCGGGCCGATGCTGTTCGTCGAGCAGAAGGACTTCGTCTGGGGACTGATCGCCTCGATGTACCTGGGCAACCTCGTCGGCCTGCTCGTCGTGCTCACGACCGTGCCCTGGTGGGCGGCCATCCTGCGCATCCCGTTCTCGGTGGTGGCGCCGGTGATCATCGTGGTCTGCGCGATCGGCGCCTACACCGTGCACAGCGCCATGTTCGACGTCTGGATGATGCTGGTCTTCGGCGTGGTCGGTTACTTGTTCAAGAAGCTGCGCTACCCGCTGGCCCCGATGGTGCTGGCCCTGGTGCTGGGCGACATGGCCGAGGCCAGCTTCCGCCAGGCCCTGATCGGCTCGCAGGGCAGCCTGGGCGTGTTCTGGGCCAACTGGCTGGTGCGCAGCCTGGTGATCCTGTCGACGGTGCTGCTGCTGTGGCCCTGCTGGGGGCTGCTCAAGCGCTGGCTGCGCGCGCCCTCGGCCGCGGAAAAACTCGGGACGGCGCATTGAGATGGGCATGAAGTACGCCATCGTCGGCGCCGGCGCCATCGGCGGCCTCCTGGGCACCCGGCTCTCGCTGGCCGGGGAGGAGGTCACCTTCATCGCCCGCAACCAGAACCTGCAGGCCATCAACGACCAGGGTTTCAAGCTGGTGCTGGAGGACGGCACGACCACGCTGCACGCCCCCGCGGTGCGCGCGGTGCAGGACATGGCCGAGGCGGGGGTGCAGGACGTGGTGCTGCTGACCCTCAAGGCGCACCAGGTGCGCGAGGTGCTGCCGGGGCTGCGCGCGCTGTTCGGCCCGCACACGCTGCTGGTGTCCTTCGTCAACGGCGTGCCCTGGTGGTACTTCCAGGGGCTGCCCGGCCCCTATGCGGGCCACACGTTGCAAAGCGTCGACCCGGACGGCTTCATCGCGCGGCACATCGAGGCCGAGCGCATCATCGGCGGCATCGTCTACCCGGCCGCGGTGCTGGAGGCGCCGGGCGTGGTGCGCCTGATCGAGGGCAACCGCTTCTCGCTGGGCGAGCTGGACGGCAGCCGCAGCCCGCGCATCGATGCCCTGGCCGCCAGCCTGATGGCCGCCGGCTTCAAGGCTCCGGTGAGCCGCGACATCCGCAGCGAGATCTGGCTCAAGCTGTGGGGCAACCTGAGCCTGAACCCGATCTCCGCGCTGACCCACGCCACGCTGCAGGACATCTGCAGTTACCCGCTGTCGCGCGAGCTCGTGGCGCGCATGATGGCCGAAAGCCAGGTGGTCGGCGAGAAGCTGGGTGTGACCTTCAAGGTCTCGATCGACAAGCGCATCGAGGGGGCAAGGGAGGTGGGCGCCCACAAGACGTCGATGCTGCAGGACGTGGAGCACGGCCGCGCCCTGGAGCTGGATGCGCTGGTGGGGGCCGTGGTGGAGCTGGCGCGCCTGACCGGCACGCCCACGCCGACCATCGACGCGATCCATGCCGCGACCGCCCTGCTGGCGCACACGCTGCAGACGCAGCGGGGGCGGCTGGTCGTGCAGCCGCGTTAGGTCGAGCCGACTTCGTGCAGGGTCAAAAGTGGGGTGCCAGGCAAGCCGCGGCCACGCACAGGAAGGAGCCGATCAGCCACCAGCGGGCCGGTGTGAGCGTGGCGGCGAGGGACATGGACCGGGCAGATTTCATGAAAGGCTCCTTGGAAGTGAGTGCAGACGGTCGGGGAGACTATTGATCCGGCGGTGTCCCGTGAATGTGTGAAAAAAGCCCGCCGAAGGCGGGCTTTTGAGCGAATTGAACCTAGTCGTGATGGATCACGCCGTAGAGCTGACCGATCGTGAAATGGTGGGCCAGCTCGCCGTTGGCCACGGCCCCGACGATGCTGGTGCCCGGGCCCACCCCCGTGGCGGAGTACAAGGGCGCGTCGCGCACGTCGCCGTTGTCGTGGGTGAGCACGGCCACGCGCGGGCGCATCGGGTCGGTGGTGCGCTGCAGCACCACGGCCGTCCCGCCGGACAGCAGCTTGACCAGGCAGCCGGGCGGGTACATGCCCAGGATGCGCACGATGGTCGCGCCGAAGTAGCCATAGCTGTTCTGCCGGAAGATCTCCTGGGCGGCCCGCGGCGACAGCAGCTTGCTGCGCGAGACCCGCTCGCTCAGCTTGGCGCAGAACATGTCGCAGGTGCGCAGCGCATCCGACAGCGAGCTGACCGAGCGCAGGCCGCCGGGGTAGCCGCTGCCGTTGTGCTGCTCGTGGTGCTCGTGCACCGCGCGCAGCCACTCCTGCTGCGTGACACCCAGGCTCATCAGCATGTCACGGCTGCGCGTGGGGTGGTGGTGGATGGCTTCCTTCTGCCCGGGTGTCGGCGGCTCGGTCTGGTTGGCCAGGTCGGTCTGCAGCTGGGTGATCGACAGGTTCATCGTCAGGGCCGCGCACACCGCCTGTGCGGCCTGGGCCTCGGGCCATTCCTTGTGGTTGGCGATGAGGGCCATCAGCACGGCGGTGTGCACGCTGTGCTCGACGCCATAGTTGCGCAAGGCGTCCGGGGTCGGGTTGACGATCTGAAAGATCGCCACGTCCGGGTCGCTGGCCACGAGCCGGATCAGCTCGCTCCCGATGTCGGACACGTGTGCGGCAAACTCGCTCGCCCCCTCGGGGTTCAGCAGCAGCGGGCTGAGGCGCTGCACCAGGGCGCGCCAAGCGGTGCAGATGTGGGCACCCTCGGGCCCGCCGGATCCGGACGACGTGGGGACGGGTGCCTCGACTTTGGCTGGAATGGGCAAGGTGCACTCCCGATAGTTACACCCCTGGAACTACGACCGAAAAGCACCCAACCGTAGGGTTGCCGGCCCCGTTTGCCGCCAAAAAAGCGTGGGCGTGTGGAAAAGTGACGCCCCCGGTGCGGCCCCTAGACCAGCAGCTGCGCGCGCAACTCCGCCACGTCCAGGCCGCGGGCCTCGGCCTCGTCGAGGTAGGCGGCGGTCTTGTCCAGGTCGATGGGCAGGCCCTCGCCCAGGGCATGCAGGGCAGCCAGGTTGACGCAGGCCTGGGCATGACCCGCCTCGACGGCCTGCTCGTACCACCGCAGGGCCTGTGCCATGTCCTGCGGTGTGAAGCGGCCCGCCGCGTGGAACGCCCCCAGGTTGAACATCGCGCGGGCATGGCCGGCCTTGGCGGCGCGCTCAGTGGCGCGCAGGCCAGCCGCCGGGTCCTGCGGCGTGCCGAGCCCGTTGAAGTGGTGGATGGCGATCTCGAACATCGCGTCGCTGTTGAGCAGCTCCGCCGCCTGCTCGTGCCAGGCCAGGCCGGCCGCGGGATCGGCGGGCGTGCCGAAGCCGGCCGTGGTGAGGTAGCCCAGCAGGTTCATCACCTCGGCCTGCTGTGGCTCGGCCTCGTGCAGCCGGCGCAGCTGCTCGAAGCACTCGCGCCGGGCCGCCGGCGACAGGCTGTCGCGCTGGTGGTGCCAGGCCAGCTGCAGCCGGCGCAGCACGGCGGTGGGCACCTCGGCCGCCACGGCGGCCTCCAGGGCGCGCTGGGCCGCCGCCACGTCCGGCTCGCCCGGCAGGCTCGAGAGGTGCCAGTCCGCCAGGTCGAGCCAGGCCTCGGGCATCACCTGCGCCACTTTCGCCAGCGCCGCGGGCACCTGGCCGACCTCGGCCGGCGCCAGCAGCCCGAGCTGCAGGTCGCCCCGCAACAGCCGCTCCTGCACGCCGGCCACCCAGGCCCACAGCGCCTCGGCATTGGTTTCGCCGGCCGGCGCAGCCAGCAGGGCCTCCAGGGAGGAAGAAGAGGAGGGGGCGGAAGGGGACAGAGAGGTCATGGGCAGGCAGCGTGGTCGCGGGAACGCCATCGTTTCAGTTCAAGCCGACGGCAGGCGGGATCAGTATAGAGAGAGGAGGGGGCAGGGCAGCGCCCACGGCTCAGGTGCCCGGCGGCTTGGCCGCATCGGCGGCCTGCTGTGCCCGCTGGGCCGCGGCCTCGCGCAGGGCCTTGAGCCGGGCGCGCGGATCTTCCTTGTTCACCGCCTCGTGCAGGCGCATCTCGCCGATGAAGCGGCTGGGCACGCCCGCCACCGTGTCGCGGCCCTTCTTGCGCCGGCGCAGGGTGGTGACGGCCAAGGTGTTGCGCGCCCGCGTGATGCCCACGTACATCAGGCGCCGCTCCTCCTCCAGCCGCTGCGGGGTCATCTCCTCGTCCTCGCTGCGAAACGGCAGCAGGCCCTCATTCACGCCCACCAGCACCACGTGCGGCCACTCCAGGCCCTTGGCGGCGTGCAGCGTGCTCAGCGTCACCAGGTCCTGTTCGTCGCCGCGCTCGGCCAGGCTGATGATCACGGAGATGCTCTGCGCCACCTCCAGCACCGACTTGCGGGTGGTTTCGGTGGCCAGCCCACCGTCGTTGTCGATCTCGCCGCCGCAGCGCTTGGCCACCCAGTCGACGAAATCGAGCACGTTGGCCCAGCGCGAGGCGGCCAGCTTCTCGCTGTCCTCGCCGTCATGCAGGTGCTTCTCGTAGTCGATGTCCTTCAGCCAGCCCAGCAGCAGGGCCTTGGCGTCCTCGTGGCCCGAGGTGTGGCGGGCGCGGTACTCCAGGTCGTTCACGAAGCGGCCGAACTCCTGCAGGCTGCCCATGCTGCGCGCCGGCAGCAGGCCGGCCAGGCTCTCGGCGAACAGGGCCTCGTACAGGCTGACCTTCCACTTGCCGGCGAACTCGCCCAGCGTGGCCAGGGTCTGGTGGCCGATGCCGCGCTTCGGGGTGGTGACGGCGCGCAGGAAGGCCGGGTCGTCGTCGGGGTTGACCAGCAGGCGCAGCCAGGCGCACAGGTCCTTGATCTCGGCGCGGTCGAAGAAGCTCTGGCCGCCCGACACCTTGTAGGGGATGTTGGCCTTGCGCAAGGCCTTCTCGAACACCCGCGCCTGGTGGTTGGCGCGGTAGAGGATCGCGAAGTCCTTGAACGCCACCTGCCCGCCCACGCCGCGCTGGGCCTGGATGCGCGCCACCGCCCGGTCGGCCTCGTGCTCCTCGTTGTCGCACTCGATCACGCGCACCGGCTCGCCGTCGCCCAGGTCGCTCCAGAGCTTCTTCTCGAACAGCTTGGGGTTGTGGCCGATGACGGCGTTGGCGGCGCGCAGGATGCTGCTGGTCGAGCGGTAGTTCTGCTCCAGCGGGATGACCTTCAGGTTGGCGTACTCCTCGGGCAGCCGGCGCAGGTTCTCGATGGTGGCGCCGCGCCAGCCGTAGATGCTCTGGTCATCGTCGCCCACCGCGGTGAACAGGGCGCGCTCGCCCACCAGCGACTTGAGCAGCTCGTACTGGATCGCGTTGGTGTCCTGGTACTCGTCGACCAGCACGTAGCGCAGCATCTTCTGCCAGCCCGCGCGCGCCTCGGCGTCGCGCAGCAGCAGGCGGTGCGGCAGGCCGATCAGGTCGTCGAAGTCGACCGCCTGGTAGGCGCTCAGCCGCTCCTCGTAGCGCTTCATGACGATCGCGGCGACGCGGTCGTCCTCGGTCTCGGCCTGGGCCAGGGCGCCGTCGCTGTCCAGGCCCTGGTTCTTCCACAGGCTGATCTTCCACTGCCAGCCGCGCGCCTGGGCGTTGTCGGTGCTGCCGCCGGCGTCCTTCAGCACGCCCAGCACGTCGTCGCTGTCGAGGATGCTGAACTGCTCCTTCAGGCCGAGCCGCTGGCCCTCCTGGCGCAGGATGCGCACCCCCAGCGAGTGGAAGGTGCTGATCACCAGGTCCTTGGCGGCGCGCGCGCCGACCAGCGACTTGGCCCGCTCACGCATCTCCTGGGCCGCCTTGTTGGTGAAGGTGATGGCGGCGATCTCCTTGGGCGCGAAACCGGCCTGCAGCAGGCGCGCGATCTTGTGCGTGATGACGCGCGTCTTGCCCGATCCGGCCCCGGCCAACACCAGACAGGGGCCCTCCAGGTAGTGCACCGCCTCCATCTGGGCGGCATTGAGAGAAGCGGGAACGGCGGCGCTCACGACGGTCAGGAAAAGGGGAGGAATGCGACGGCTGACAAGGGGGACGATCATAGGGGATGCATCCCTCCGGTTGTTGAGATACTGAGCCCACCATGCAGAACATCGCCCTGGTCACCCTGCCGTTCTTCGCCCTGGTCCTGTGCGGCTACCTGGCGGCGCAGCGCCGCGTGCTGCCCGAGGCTGCCATCCCTGGCCTCAACACCTACGTGCTGTTCTTCGCCTTGCCCTGCCTGCTGTTCCACTTCGGCGCCAGCAAGCCCTTCGCCCAGCTGGTCGACCCGGTGCTGGTGGCGATCTATGCCCTGTGCGCCCTGCTGGTGGTGCTGTTCACGGTGGTGCTGACGCTGCGCCTGAGCCCCACCGGGACGGGCGTGGACCTGAAGAACGCCGCCTTCGGTGCCCTGGTGGCCGCCTTTCCCAACACCGGCTTCATGGGCGTACCGCTGCTGGTGGCCCTGGTGGGCGAGGGCGCCACCGGGCCGGTGGTGGGCACGATCCTGGTCGACCTGCTGCTCACCAGCACGGTGTGCATCGCCCTGGCGCGCCACCGGCCTGCCGCGGAGGATGGTGCCCCCCGCCCGGTGGGGCTTCTCATCCTGCGCGCCTTGAAAGGGCCCTTGACCAATCCGCTGCCTTGGGCCATCGTGCTGGGCGCGCTCTGGGGCGTGACGGGCCGGGCCCTGCCGGGGCCCGTCCAGCAGGTCATGCGGATGCTGGCCGACTCGGCCTCGCCGGTGGCGCTGTTCACCATCGGGGCGGTCCTGTGGCGCTCGGGGCACCACGTGCACTCGCGCACGCCCCTGGGCCGCTACCTGCCGGTGGCCCTGATCAAGCTGCTGATCCACCCGGCCCTGGTGTGGGGCGTCGGCGCGATCGCCCTGGCCATCGGCGCCCCCGTGTCCAACGACGGCCTCGGGGTGCTGATCCTCGCGGCGGCCCTGCCCAGCGCCAGCAACGTCTCTCTGCTCGCCGAACGCTACGGCGCCGACACCGGCCGCGTCGCCCGCATCATCATGGCCAGCACGGTGCTGGCCTTCGGCACCTTCACCTGGCTGGCCTGGACCCTCGGGGTCCACACGTCGGCTTAGACCCAGGGCCTGTTTGGATTTTCCTATCGCTGATATAAATACGATTTGCTTTTCAAATGAGCACCGGCTGCCTACGATGAAGCCATCGTCACACCTCGGAGCAACCCATGAGCAGCCCTTTCCACGATCCCGCCTCGGTCACGATCCGCAACCTCGAAGCCGCCTTCGCCGGGGAGTCGATGGCGCACATCAAGTACCGCTACTTCGCCCGGCTGTGCCGTGCCATGGGCGACGAGGCCACCGCCAAGGTGTTCGAGGACACCGCCGAGCAGGAGATCCTGCACGCCTTCGGCCATGCCGACCTGCTCTTCCCGCCGTCGCGCATGAGCCCCGCCCGCGCGCTGGAGATGGCCATCGAGGGCGAGACCTACGAATACACCGAGATGTACCCGGCGTTCCGCCACGCGGCGCTGGAAGAAGGCAACCATGCCGCCGTGCAGGAGCTGGACGAACAGATCGCCGAGTCCCGTGCGCACGCGGAGATGTTCAAGACCGTGCTGGAGAAGGCCGGCAAGCGCTTCGCCGCGTTGGCCAAGGTGGAAGAGCGCCACGCCAACCACTACAAGGCCACGCTGGCCCGGGTGACGGCCGAGGCCGCCAACGCCAAGGCAGGCTGAACCCACGATCCATCCAAGCTCTGAACCTGACTTTGACCGAAACTTTCTGAAAGACGCTCCATCATGAAACAGTACCAGTGTGTTGTCTGCGGCTTCATCTACGACGAGGCCGTGGGCATGCCCGACGAGGGCATCCCTGCCGGCACCCGGTGGGAAGACATCCCCGCCGAATGGGAGTGCCCCGACTGCGGCGTCTCCAAGTCCGACTTCGAGATGGTGGCCCTCTGATGACTGCACCCGTCGTGATCGTGGGAAGCGGCCTGGCCGGCTACACCGTGGCCCGCGAATTCCGCCGCATCGACCGCCAAACACCGCTGGTGCTGGTCAGCCGCGACCATGCGGGCTTCTATTCCAAGCCGATGCTGTCAAACGCCCTGGCCAGCGGCAAGACAGCTGCCAGCCTGGTCATGAAGCCCCTCAAGAAGATGGCCGAGGAGCTCTCGGCCGAGATCCTGGGCATGACGGGCGTGCAGCGCATCGATACCGCCGACCAGGCCCTGCACCTCGACAACGGAACCATCCTGCGTTACCGCGACCTGGTGCTGGCGCTGGGCGCCGATCCCATCCCCGCGGGCCTGCAGGGTGCCTCCGAGCATGTGGTGTCGGTCAATGACCTGGACGACTATGCCCGTTTCAGCGACCGGCTCAGCGGGGTGCGGCGCGTGCTGATCCTGGGCGCTGGCCTGATCGGCTGCGAATTCGCCAACGACCTGCTCAGTTGCGGCGTGCTGCCGGTGGTGGTCGACCCGTCCAGCGCGCCCCTGTCGCGCCTGCTGCCGCCGCAGGCTGGCGAGCGGCTGCGCGACAAGCTGCAGGCCGCCGGCGTCGAGTTCCATTGGGGGGTCACCGCGACCGGGGTGGCCGTCGCGGACGAACACAGCGGCGGCCCCGGCACGCGCTGCGCCGTGACGCTCAGCGACGGCCGCGTCCTGCACGCCGGGCTGGTGCTGAGCGCGATCGGTCTGCGTCCGCGCGTGGCCCTGGCCCAGGCCGCCGGCATCGCGGTGCGCCGCGGCATCGTCACCGACGCGCACCTGGCCACCTCGGCCGAGCGGGTCTACGCCGTGGGGGACTGCGCCGAGGTGATGGGGCACAACCTGCCCTACGTCATGCCGCTCATGAACCAGGGCCGCGCCCTGGCAGCCACCCTGGCCGGCAAGCCGACGGCCGTGGTCTACCCCGCCATGCCCGTGACCGTGAAGACGCCCGCGTGCCCGACCGTGGTGTGCCCACCCCCGCCCAACCTGGCGGGCGAGTGGCAGGTGCAAATGAACGAAGCCGGCGTCGATGCCCGCTGCGTGCACGCTGATGGCCGCCTGCTGGGATTTGCCCTGCTCGGCGAAGCCATCGCGCAAAAACAGAGCTTGTCAAGCCAGGTGCAACCCTTGCTGACCTGACGCGGCGCTGCGGGCGACCCCACGCAGCGCGCGCAGGTGTGCAGGACGCCCGGGGAAAACCTCTCCCGCCGTGGCGGCATTGCGCTATCCTGACTGCGACACAAACTGTTTCAGATCCGACAGTCCGGCGCCGCGCGACATGCCGCCGGGCCTGTCGACAACGCACGGACCCGCCTGCCACCCCATGCTCGCCTTTTTGCGCAAAACGAGGGAAGTCCTGAGCCGCCCCGCACAGCCCGCTCCGGTGGCGGCAGCGGTGCCGGGCCGCACGCCGCGCGACTGGGTGACGGTGGTGCTGCCGCGCCTGACCGCGCCCAGCGAATCCGAGACCCATGACGCGCAGCTGATCCTGGGCAGCCTGCGCCTGATCCTGTCACGGCAGGACAGCAGCGAGCACCCCACCAAGTTCGGCAGCGCGGTGAAGCTGGAATCCATGCTGTGCGAATTCCTGCTCGGCGGCGACCGCTCGGTGCTCGGCGACACGCGGGTGATGGCGCTGAGCCTGACCGAGACCCGCCACCTCCTGGACCCCGCGGCGCTGCGCGCCCTGCAGCGCTGGTACCGCAATGCCAGCGAGACCGTGAGCACCGAGGACGACGCCTTCAAACAGACCGAGGTCTCGCCCAAGCACTGAGCGGTCCCGGCGACCCGTCCTCTCAAGGCGCTGGCGCCACCAGCGGCAGGACCAGGCTGACACAGGTGCCCTGGCCGAGGCTGCTGCGGATCTCCACCGTCCCTTCGTGCAGCTCCGCGATCCGCTGCACGATCGCCAGGCCCAGGCCCTTGCCACCCTCACCGGTGGCCGGCGCCACGCTCTGCCGGCTCTGGTAGAAGCGGTCGAACAGACGCGGCTGGTCTGCGCTGGCGATGCCCGCGCCATCGTCTTCCACGCTCACCCGCAGCTGCTGCGGCCGCTCCGGCGCCACCGTCACACCCAGCCGGATGTGCCCACCGGCGGGGGTGAACTTGAGGGCGTTGTCGATCAGGTTGGCCACCGCGCGCTCGAACAACTCGATGTCCACCTCGGCCATCGGCTCAAAGGACTCCGCCGGCTGGCACACCAGGCTGATCTGCTGCAGCCGCGCCCGGTCGGCAAAGCGCATGGCGATGTCATCGAGCAACTCGTTCAGGTTGAACAGCTCGCGGCGCAGCTGGAAGCTCGGTTCGTCGAGCTGGGCCAGCTCGCCCATCGAGCGCACCAGGCGGGCCGCGTTGCGGGTGTTGCGCAAGGCCACCTCCACCAGCCGGCGCTCCTCCGCGCCCACGGGCGCGCCAGCCCAGCGCTGCTCGAGCGTCTCCAGGCAGGCCACCGTCGCCGTGAGGGGCGAGCGCAGGTCGTGCGACAGGTTGCTGACCCCCTCGCGGCGAAAATGGTCCAGCCGGCGCAGGTCATTCCACTGGGCGCGCAAGGTGCGCAGCATGAGCTCGAAACCGTCGCGCAGCTGGTCCCACTCGTCATGGGAGGGCGGCATGCCGTCCGCCATCGGCACCTCGGGCACGGCATGGTCCTGCAGGCCGTCCTCGGTAACCTTGGCCACCGCCTGGGTCAACTGCCGCAAGGGGCGCGTCACGGCGGCCGTCATCCAGGCCGCGAGGCCCGTGCCCAGGATGACCACGACCACCACCATGACCAGGGCCGGCCCGGCCACGCTGGAGCGGAAGGTCTCCACCCGCCCCGGCGACAGGTCGGGATGGTGGCAGACCACGTACAGGTAGCCACGCGCCTGGGGCCCGGGGCGGATCGTGGCCCGCTGCAGCGCGCGCGCCGCCACGATGGCGTTCGCGTCCATGCGCTCCGGGTCGTCCCCCATCACGTACATGGCCCCGTCGCGCTGTGCGGTGGCCTGCAGCACGGGCTCGAGCCGCACCTTGTAGCCCGGCGGCCAACGCGTCTCGACGTTGGCCGCCACCACCATGCCCTCGGCGTCCAGCAGGTAGAGCTGGCTGTCGGGCTCGAACAGCACCAGGCTGCTGAGCAGGGTGCGCAGCTCGTCGGGATGGCGGTCCAGCATCTCGAACAGGTTGTCGTGCAGGGCCACCACGCGGTCGAGGAACAGGTTGGCGCGCTGGTAGGCGCTTTCGCGCTCGAAGCGCTGGAAGGCCAGCGCCACCGTGAACATCACGCCCAGCGCCGTGATCAGGCCGGTGGCAGCGAGGGTCAGGGCGATCTTGCTGCGCACCCCGGCCGGGCGCCGCGGCCAACGCGGCATCACCGCGGGGCCTCACGCATCTTGTAGCCGGCCCCGCGCACCGTGAGGATGACCTGCGGCCGCAGCGGATCGGCCTCCAGCTTGGCGCGCAGGCGGTTGATGTGGGTGGTGACGGTGTGCTCGTAGCCGTCATGGGTGGTCCCCCAGACAGCGTTGAGCAGCTGGTTGCGCGAGAACACGCGGCCGGGATGCTGGGCGAAGTGCAGCAGCAGGTCGAACTCCAGCGCCGTCAGCTCCACGGGCTGCGCATGGTGGCGCACCTGGCGCTGGGCGGGAAGGATCTCCAGCTCGCCGTTGCGCACCACGGCGCCGGGCCCCGCCGAGCCGCTGTGCGCGGCGCGCACCAGCTCGGCGCGCCGCAGCAGCGCCTTCACCCGGGCCAGCAGCTCGGCCAGGGAGAACGGCTTGGTGAGGTAGTCGTCGGCCCCCAGCTCCAGGCCGAGCACGCGGTCCAGCTCCGTGCTCTTGGCAGTCAGCATCAGGATGGGGGTGGCGTCGCCGCGGGCGCGCAGGGCCTTGCACACGTCCAGGCCGTCGACGCCCGGCATCATCCAGTCGAGGATGAGCAGCTCGCAGGGCCGCTCGGCCTGCATCGCCAGGGCCGCCTGCCCGTCGGGCACCGGCACCACCTCGTGCCCGGCCTGCTGCAGGTTCATGGCGATGAGGTCGCGGATGTCGGTCTGGTCTTCGGCAACAAGAATGCGCGGCATGCGGCATTGTCGGTGGAGCGCGCCGCGGCTTACAGTAGCGCGCACGGAAAATTCCCGGCCCGGACGTGAGGGGCAGTTGTAACGTGATCTTCCTGTGATCTTTCTGGAGAAGCCTGCGAGGTGCGCCTTCCACACTGCGCCCATCGACAACAAGCCCGGAGATTTTCATGCACCTCTCGCACACCCTGGACGCCCCCGCACCCGCCGCCGCGCCGGTGCCCTGGGCCGAGATGTTGTCCCACCGCAGTGCCCTGGTCCGCTTCGCCCAGCGCAAGCTGCACGACCCCGCGCTCGCCGAGGACGTGGTGCACGACGTGTTCGAAGCCGTCTTGAGCGGGCGGGCCCTGTTCGCGGGCCGCAGCCTGCTGCGCTCCTGGCTGACGGCCATCCTGAAGAACAAGATCGTCGACCTGATCCGCCAGCGCGCCGCCTACACCGA
>CBINPE010000056.1:0-27712 GCA_966252435.1 uncultured Burkholderiales bacterium
GGCTGGCCGTTGTAGACCGAGGTCGTCAGCTTGCCCGGCTCAGCCACCCGCACCGTCAGCCGCCAGTCGGGGTGCCATTGCGTGCTCGTCTTGCGGCTATCCGTGGGCAGCGTCGCGTTGACCGGCGTCACCGTCGAACACGCCACCGTGTTGGCCAGGCCCTCCACACGCACGCTCTCCAGGTTGCGGGCTGCATCGTTCACGTAGCAGGTGCGGTTGCCACTGAAGTCGTCGGCACTGGCCACGTTGCCGTTGGCGTCATAGCTCAGGCTGCTCGTGCTGGCCGCGCAGCCCGAGCCGGCTGGCTGTGACTGGCTCGTCAGCCCCACGGCGTTGCCCCTGAGTGTGGCCCGCTGGCCAATGCTGGCACCGGTGGGTTGGTTGATCACCGCCGCGTCACCCGTCGGCGGAGCCATCCAGCCATGTGTGCGTGTGATCGTCAGGGCCGTGCTATCCACGACCGTGGTCAGCGTCTGGTAGGGCCGCCACGTCGGGTAGCTCACAGCATACCGGTCCACCCCGCCTGCATGCTCGCTGGAGATCGCCCGGCCTTCGGCGTCGTAGCCATAGGTGGCATAGCGCGCGCCGTTCTCGTCCACGATACCGGTGAGAGCGGCCTTGTAGGTGGTGTTCTCGTAGAGGTACTGGCGCTGCTTGCCGTCGGGCCAGCTCAAGCTGCTCAGGTTGCCGTTGGCGTCGTAACCAACTCCAATGGCTTGGCCAGCCTCGTCCAGGATGCGCTTGATGCGCCCGCCGCCCGGCACGGCCTCGTACTCGAAGCCGATCGTGCGACCGCGGTCGCTTTGCACCTGCATCAGGTAACCCGCGCCCGGCGCCGTCGGGGTGGCGCCCGTGCTGTAGGTGTAGGTCCAGCGCGAACCATCGGCGCCCTGCACGCTCAGCAGGTTGCCTGCCGCGTCATAGCGCTCCACCGCCCGGGTGGACGCATCGAAGTAGAGCCAGCCGCCACCCGCCATGCCCACCAGCGTGTCCTGCACGGAGACCGCGCTGGGCACGTACTTCTGCAGTGTGGCGTTCCAGGTGAAGCTCACCGCCTGACCATCGCCCCGGCCGACCTGCACCGCCAGCACGTTGCCCAGCACACCACCCGTCTGGCTGCTGTACTGCACGGTCAGCGCTTTGTGCAGCGAACTGCTCCAGGCTCCACCAAAAGACAGCGGTACACGGAACTCCCGGCGCGGATACTGCACCTGGGCCATCGTGGGCGACTGGTTGAGGCTGTTGAACGTGGCTACCAACCGCCCCGCCAGAATTGGCTCCGACTGCACCTTCGTGCCTTGCAAGGGATAGATCGGGTTGGCCTTGCCTGGGTTGGGATTGGGTTGCCCAGGCCGGCATTGCCGCACTTCCTCCTGCTGGTTCTTGTCGATCTGCTGGAAGCACTTCGGCACACCCAAATTGCCGCCGTACATGGAGCCTCCTGCGCAGTAGACGCACTGCAGTCGTCCTTGAGGGCTGTACGTTTTGTCGGTCGTGACGTACCACCTCGCATAGGGGTTGAGGGTGTAGTAATCGCTGCCATAAGCCACACCCTTGTCAGCTTCATAGACAGGGCAGGTTTGTCCTCCGGAGACCCAGTTGAGGAACGAAACAACCGAGACAAATGTGCCGCTTTGGTAGAGGTCATACACACAATCGGTTGTGTTCTCGTCGTAGCGGGGATTGCGATATGCATCTGACATGCTCGCAACCTTCGCAGCACAAGCCTCATTACCTGTCGAGTAGTGAACTGGACTGTCGTTCGTCACGAAAAAGCCGTTGGAAACTACGCACCGGCTGTTCGGATAGTCAGTGCAACTTTGTGCCGCTGCGCCTTGCCCGATCGCCAAGCCGGCGACCATAAACATCCAGTTTTTCAACATACCCTCCCTAACTCAATGTGCCAGCCATTCCATCAGGGTTCTGGCTGCCTTCAAAGCAATGACCGAAAAGCGGCATCCTATCGGCATTGCTCATCAGTTGGCAATCACGGCAGAAGGTGTGAGCCCACGCCAACCGGCAGAGCCGCATCCCTTCTCGACAGAGGAATCACCTATTGCGATGCTTCTTTACGGTCACTCCCTCGGCGAGTTGCAGTGCCTCGACGAGTTCACCTCGTGCGCTGCGCATCAAGTGACTCCGCCAGAGCGCCGTGCTGAGGAGCCAACCCAGTCCACCGGCCAGTCCCAGGATGGGGCTGCCAGAGAGGAATGGCGCTAAGGCGGCCATGAGGGCGATTACCACATCCCGAATGCACCACCGGAGCCGAGGCAACAGACGCAGCAGGTGTCCCTGCTCGCCCGTGACCTGGTTGTGCCAACCTACCACCTCGTCCTCCAGCACCATGACGACCAGCTTGTCGCCCAGCTCTTCTGGAGGCAGCCCCCGGATGTGAAACGGCTGCTAGGTAGGATTTCCGCCTTTGCTGCTTTGCAGTTGCAAGAGAAACCCATGAGTCAACTGCTGAGTGTGCGCTTGCGCGCCCGGTGGCGCCTTGTCGCGTCCACCACGTGTGTCTACCCGGCTGTACTTCGGACATGGCTTGCCGCCCCACCGAACCGCGCCTTGGCGCCTCGTGTGGCTTGTTCCGAACGAACCGTGCACCCCGTGGGCTGGGGTGTGGCCAACGGTTCGGTACAGCCCAAGAGCTCAAGGCGATGTCATGCCTTCACGGCAGCCCCTGGCTGCCACCCCATCCATGCCGCCATTGGCGGCAGTCCGAATTCGGATGGCCTGCGATCTCGTGCCGCTTGCCTGGAGATCACTTTTACGAACGCCCTCGCTGCGCCCTACGGGTCGTGGGGGCAACTTGGCCCCCCCTCTCGGCGGGCATGGCCCGCCGGCACACAACCCATCTTTCGGAGCCATTTATGAGCGCCAAGCAGCCCTCCCTCCCCTCCTCTTCCTCGTCGTCTATCGACCTGGGCACCTTGCCACTGATGCCAGATCGGGCGACCTGCGTCATTGCATTCCCAGCGGATGCGCCTTGCGATGCCGTCCGGAAGACCCAAGATGGTCTACCAACGGAAACGCGCACCGGAGCGAACAGCGAGTTTGCCGAGGCGCGCAACCAGACGATCCGCCCGTTCACAGACCTGGCGATGGCCAACAGCGCCGCGTCCGTCACCTGCGTGCCCGCCATCACCGATCGCATAGTCCTCGACGGCGAGCCGGACGATGGAGGCGTGTCCGCCAGTTCATGCAATTACTCGCGGATGAAGGAACGCGCCTTGAAGTCCACGAACTTCGAGCAGCGCGGCAAGGCCAACGGGACGGGTGAAGGGGCTGGCATGTCGGAAAGGTTCGGCGCTCTCATCGAGGCTGCATCAAGGTGACCAGCAGTTCCTGGCATTTGCCCTGGCGCTGAGCGGCGGGCAGCTTCTCCAGCATCGCCGCATTCCCGTCCGCGGTGTCGTGTATCCCGTCGGACACCTTCTGCGAATCTGCCTCGACAAGCGCCCGACCTCGTGCGAGCAGTGCTTCGTTGGCCACGCCCCAGACCACGAAACTCCGTTCGAACTGGGACTGGAATCCGCTGATGTGGGCGGCGCACACCACGGCTTTGGCCCGTGTCTCGACGGAGAACATGTAGGTGTGGCGAGCCTGGGCCTCTATCTCCGGTGTCGCAGCGGGCAGCGCCGCCAGGGCTACCGCGGCCGCGGCGGCTGATGCAGTCGCTCCTGGAGAAGGGACGACGTAGACCGGAGGCGAAGCAGTGGGCGGCGCGCTCACCCAGCTCCTGACGAGGTTGAGGCAGAGCCACAGGAAGAGACACACAAACGCCACCAGGTGGCGGGGCATGGGGCCGCTCGACGGCATGGAGGGCGGGAGCGGGGGTGCCGGCGGCGCAGTGGGATTCTGCATGGGCGCCTCCGCCGTCATCGGCTCCGGATGTTCCCAGCGTGCGATCACATCGACCGGCGCGACGATCTGCAGCCAGTGCGGAAGGCTGGCTGCCAGCCTGCGGAGCGAGTCCAGCTTGTCTGCCAGGAAGGCTGGGCTGGGCCGGGCCTCGCCGTGACGCAAGACTTGGATCAATTCACGCACCTGCTCGCGCCAGACCGGGTCCCAGGATGACAGTGCCGCACGCTCGGCGATGGCCTCGTCCAGGATGCGGCCTGCCTGCGCGAATTGCGCCAATCGGTACCGGTCCTGTTCCCACTCGAAAATCTCGACGGCCGCGGTGAACAGGTCTTCGTGCCCGGGCCGCCAGCCGCGCACCAGGTGCAAGGCCACGCAGCTCTCGAACACGGTGCGCGCCTGGAGATTGACCAGGCGCGGATCCTCCAAAGCGCGGGACAGAGCGACCCGCGCCCATTGCGTGTCCCACAAGGGGCGCGGCAGCAGCGGCAGGTTGTCCAGGAAGGCGGTGAACACGGCCTCTGCACCGAGGCGAAGCGTCTCGTCATCGAACCAGGCGCCGGGCATTGCCTCGGGAACGGGCCCAGCCGCTTGAGAGGCTGGGGTCTGCGATGCCGCCCCCTCGTCCCGCGGCGCCTGCTGGATGGGTTGCGTCTCGGCCGTTTCCGTTTCCGCTGCCGTGGCCTTCGAGAGCACCCACGCCAGCGCCGCCTCGTAGGCCTGTCTCAATTGCTGGAAGCGTTCGGGCTCGCGCGCCTGGTCGATCTGCTTGAGGTGCTGGGCATAGGCCTTGCGCACGGCCCGTTCATCCGCATCGCCCGGCAGGCCCAGCACGTCCATGAAAGCGGAGGGGGGTGGCATGGGCATCAATGCGTTTGACGGGCGTTGGCGGGCTGGATCACAACGGGTCGCCCAGGTCCGGGTTCAGGATGCCATCGCGTTCGAGGGCGCTCAACATCTCGCCGAAGTGCTTGCGGTGCCTCAGCACGGGCCGCGGATCCTGCGTGGCCAGGGCCTGCTCGAAACGCAGGATCTGCACTCCTAGCCACTCCCGGACCTCGCCGCGCAACTGCTGGTAGAGCCGCTCGGCATGGGCCAGCAGCGTGCGGTTCTCGATGCGGTCACGGGGGTGGATCTTCAGATCGGCCAATACCGCCAGGCTCCGCGCGATCTCGGCTTCTGACAGGGTGCCTGCGTGGCTCTCGATGAGCAGGGAGAACGTTTCGTCTGCCTCCGCCGGCTTGGCCTCCACTTGGAGCAGGCCATTGACGTCGTAGGTGAACCGGACGTCGACCGCGTTTTCTCCGTTCCTGGCGGTTGGCAGGGGAACGTGGAGCTGTCCCAGGGGGATATTGTCTTTGGCCATCCGTGCTTCGCCCTGGAAGATGTTCAACTCGATCTCGGTCTGCTGGGGATGCATTGGGAAGTAACGCTTGATGCGACTGACGGGCACCACCGTGTTGCGCTCGATCACCGGATCGAAGTGTCCGCTGGAGGTCACGTGCTCCGACACTTGCTTGACGACGGAAACCCCCAGGGAATAGGGGCAGACATCGGTCATGACGACCTCCTTCAGGCTGGCGTCCCGCGCCTTCAGGCCGGCCTGCACGGCCGCCCCGCGCGCGACCACCTCGTCGGGATGGATATTGCCCGAAGGAAAGCGGCCGAACATCAGGGTGACCAGGCGACGCACCATGGGCATGCGTGTTGCGCCGCCCGCCAGGACGATCTTGTCAAGCTCGCTGCCTTTCAGCCGGGCGTCGCGCAAGGCGCGCTCGATGGGTGTGCGCAGCCGCTGGAGCAGGCTCGCGCAGGCCTTCTCGAACTCCGGCTCTTGCAGCGTGAATTCGCAATCCTGCCCCGCGCGCACAGCGGTCATGCGTGCCTCGCCGTGCGTGCCGAGCTGGTGCTTCGCGGTCTCGGCCTGGGCCAGCAGTCTTTGCAACAGGGCCGCATCCTCCAGCCAGTCCGCCGGCCAGCCATGGTGCTTGACGAACAGGTCGAGGAGGACCCTGGTGAAGTCCTCGCCGCCGAGGAAGTTGTCGCCGGCAGTGGCCCGCACCTCCATCACGCCGTCGAACAGTTCAAGGATGGAGACATCGAAAGTGCCCCCGCCCAGGTCGAAGACCAGGAAGCGGCTTTCGTCGCCCAGTTCATGGATGCCGTAGGCCAGGGCGGCTGCGGTGGGCTCGTTGAGCAGGCGCTCGACGCGCAGGCCTGCCAGCTCCCCCGCGACCCGCGTCGCCTTGCGCTGCGCCTCCGAAAAATACGCCGGCACAGTGATCACGGCCTCCGTGACGGCCTGACCCAGCACGGCCTGCGCGTCGTCCTTGAGCGACTTCAGGACCAGAGCCGAAAGCTCCTCGGGTCGGAACGCCCGTTGCGCCAGGGTGAACGTCCGGCTGGTGCCCATGCTGCGTTTAAAAACGGACGCGGTCCGACCGGGATGGGTCTGCAGGCGCTCCCGGGCGGCGCGGCCGACCAGGATGGAGCCGTCTTCATCGACGCTCACGCAGGATGGCGTCAGCACGTCCCCCAGGGCATTGGAAATCAACTCGGCCTGTCCGTTGCGCCAAACGGAAATCAGGCTGTTCGTGGTGCCAAGGTCGATGCCAACTATCACGGTGCCATTGCCTCCGATTGCTTGCTGCCCATTCTGGGCCCCCCAGATCGACCGGAAGGGCCGCAGATTGTGGCGCAGTTCACAGCACATCTCGTGCACGGACTTACCAAATGAAATACCCCGGTGCTGTTCCCATGGAGGCGGGAGGCAGCTCACGCTACCAGGCCCATCGGCGCCGGAGTCTCAAGGGTGCGGGCACATGATCTTGCAGCTGGAAGCAGCGGAAGTTCTCAAATTGGGAACCCTTGTGAATCAACGACATAGCGCTTTCATAAACCGCACTTGGTCGAGCCGGCCTACCCCTGATCAGACTGCGCGCGACTAACAACGAACAATTCGACCGGCTCAAGGCCATGCTCTACCAGATCCGATAGAGGAAGCGAAATGGCCAATATTTCCGAGGCAGGCCAGTAACTCGGCTGACCAGCCGGGTCGCAGAGTTGAGGCAACCGGCCCCACTGGTTCACGTTGGGAGCAATAAAACCAGCATCAGTGGCCAACCTCAACCAATAGCCCTCGCATCGAGAAGCGTAGCTTTGTTCACTCTCTACCCTCAAGAGCACAGCCGCACGAACCGGAGCTTCCTCGGAGGCGGCCCATTCAAAGAGCGCAGATGAGGCTCGGCCAGGGCGATCGCGCCGCAGGTGCTCGCGAAATCGACGCTTGAGATTTACTGTTTGCCCGATGTAGCAAGCTTTTCGCTCCCCGTCCGGGCTGTGCGCTAGCAGCGCATAGATCCAGTACCCTGCTTTAGGTAGGACCACACGCACTTCCCTTGGAGCAAGCTGCGGCGGCGTTAGCGACGTTGAACTTCGTCTGTGTGACTCGTTGGGAAACGAAAAATGAACTCGAAACCGCTTTCCGTCGCGCCCCCGAAGGCCAAGATAGGCTGTGCCATTCCGAGTGACGTCCAGTCGGTCTGCGGCTACTCGGTCCAGTAGCTGCTTCATCGATGCGATCTGACCCGAATCGATGGCTCGCTGCAATATCGCCTTCACAGCTCCCTACCCTTATCTCTACTCGCGCCTTCGAGCTCTGCTCCAAAGAAAAATGCCCTCTCATCCGGCAGGACGAGCGCACCTCCGCTGCCAACACAAAGCGTCGGGCTGATGCAGAAAATCTCAATGCCCCGTGGTCTGGGCCCGGTAAGGCTGGCACAGTCTGGGCGTGAAACCCCCAATGGCTGGCGAAGTTGGCGAACGTGGGGTTGAGCCGAGCACGGCCTTCGCTCTGGCCCAGCACGGTGCGCATGCGGTTCATACAGCATGAACTCGCAGAGAGCCCACCGAAGTGGGCGAAGGCCGCCTCGTGACAGCGTCAAG
Organism: uncultured Burkholderiales bacterium; assembly: GCA_966252435.1. Taxonomy (GTDB): domain Bacteria; phylum Pseudomonadota; class Gammaproteobacteria; order Burkholderiales; family Burkholderiaceae_C; genus CANHBY01. Next base: position 7,807 of record CBINPE010000056.1, read on the forward strand.
CATCTGCCGGCCGTCTTGTTCATGCATCGTCGCGTCCCGAAAGGATGTCCACCTCATCTTCATCGATATAGGCCAGATAGTCAGTCTGAAACAGTCAGCGGCGCCACAAGGAAACTCGCTGGACGGAACGCAGGGCTGACATGCGGGCTGCCAGGGAGCGGAACACTGCCACACCATCCAAAGGACCATCACCTGGGCTGGGCGGTTTCTGCGCTCTCAGCACACTGGCTCAGAACCGAAAACGGCGTGCGGCCTCAGCCTTGACAGTCGTATGTTGTGGGTCAGCAATTGTTGTCACCGTTCGAGCAATCGCCTCAAAACTGGCACCAACTCCCCACCCCAAAACAAAAGGCCTCAGCGCTTGCGCGCTAAGGCCTTGATTCTTATGGCTCCCCGACCTGGACTCGAACCAGGGACCTGCGGATTAACAGTCCGTCGCTCTACCGACTGAGCTATCAGGGAACAGCTGAGCCTCGCAGTATAGCCGTGTCTGAAAAGCTTTTCAAGCCTTCCTCTTCCCCCACCCAGGGATGGGGCTAAAGCCGCGTTCGCCCTCGCCCCCCTACCCCAGCCGAACGATCTCGCGCGCCAGGGCCTCCAGTGGCAGCGAGCGTTCCACACCGCCCCGCTTCACCGCTTCCTTGGGCATGCCGTAGACAACGCAGCTGGCCTCGTCCTGCGCCAGGGTGTGGGCACCCGCGTTGCGCATCTCCAGCAAGCCGGCAGCACCGTCGTCACCCATCCCGGTCATCACGATGCCCAAGGCATTCGCCCCCGCCGCACGGGCCGTCGAGCGGAACAGCACGTCCACCGAGGGACGGTGCCGGTTCACCAAGGGCCCATCCACGACCTCCACCATGTACTGGGCACCGCTGCGCTTGAGCAGCAGGTGCTTGCCCCCCGGGGCGATCAGGGCACGCCCCGGCACCACGCGGTCGTTGTGCTCGGCCTCCTTGACCTCGATCTCGCACACACTGTCGAGCCGTGCAGCAAACGCCGCGGTGAACTTTTCAGGCATGTGCTGCACGATCACGATCGCCGGGCAGACCCGCGGCAGCGCGGTCAGGACGCACTCCAGCGCCTGCGTCCCGCCTGTGGAGGTGCCGATCGCCACCACCCGCTCGGTCGTCTGCGACATGGCCCGCCCGGTGGCGCGCGGCAGCACCGCATCCGCGTTCAGCTTGGGCAGCGCCGGCTGGGCCACGAAGCGCAGGTTCGCCCGCGCCGCCGCCCTGACCGTCGACACGAGCTCGTCACTGCTGTCGAGAAGAAATTGCTTGAGACCCATCCGCGGCTTGGTGACGATCGCCACCGCACCCGCGGACAAGGCTTCCAGCGTGGTCTTGGCCCCCTTCTCCGTCAAGGTGGAGCAGATCACCACGGGCGTCGGCCGCTCGGCCATGATCTTGCGCAGAAAGGTGATGCCGTCCATGCGCGGCATCTCGACATCGAGCACGATCACGTCGGGCCAGTGCGCCTTCATGCGCTCCACCGCAACCAGGGGATCCGCCGCGCAGCTCACCTCGAGCCCCGGCACCGCCTCGAGCAGCCCGGTGAGCACCTGCCGCACCACGGCGGAGTCGTCCACCACCAGGACATGGAGCGGCCGGCCGCTGCTCATGACTTGTCCGACATGGCTGCCGGTCCCGATTGAAAACTCCAGACATGGCCGCTGCCGATGTCGAACATGATCTTGCGGTGGCCCACACCAAACAGGCTCTCCGAGCGCACAGCAATCCCGGCTTGCGCAAGCAGCTGCTTGGCCGCTTCACCATTGCGTTGGCCGATGCGCAGCCCCAGCCCGTTCTTGCCCGCCTGCGCGGGAAACATGTCGCCACCACCGAACACCTTGGCTTCAAGCACCGGAGCGGCCGCTCCCAGGGCGGCCAGCGCATCCAGCATCAGCCACAAGGCCTCGTCGACATAGCGTCCGTCGCGCGATTCCGAGGGGCTGCCTCGCGTGGTCAGCAAGGAATGGGACATGGCGCCTACCTTCAAATGGGGATGCCACAGGGTGATCGACACGCACGAGCCAAGCAATGTGCGCACGCGATGGTGCCGGTCGCCCGCGAACCACTCCCCCGGGTTGAGAAACACATCTTTCACGGCTTGCAATAAATGGACGGGGCCACCTGCTTGACCGGCGCGTCCAACTCGTTCAGGTTTTCCGAATGCCCCACGCAGAAGTAGCCGCCCGGCCGCAGGACCGACAACACCCGGGCCACCACCCGACGCTTGGTCCCCTGGTCGAAGTAGATCATCACGTTGCGCAGGAAGATCACATCGAAGACGCCCAGGTCGGGCAGCTCCTCGTTGAGGTTCACGTGCGTGAATTGCACGCGCTGGCGCAGCTTCTTGTCCACCAGCAGGGTGCCTTCGTGCTCGCCGGTCCCCTTCAGGCAAAAGCGCTTCAGGTAGGCGGGCGGCACATTGCGTGCACGCTCCATCGGGTAGTGCCCGCCGCCGGCCTTGACCAGCACGCGCCGGCTGATGTCGCTGCCCACCACGCCCCAGGGCCCCTCGCCCATGCAGTCGGCCAGCACCATCGCCATGCTGTAGGCCTCCTCGCCACTGGAGCTGGCCGCGCTCCAGGCACGCAGGGCTTTCCCCTGCTGCGCCGCCTCGCAAGCAAGGCGGCGCAGCAGGTCGAAGTGCTTGGGCTCGCGGAAGAAATAGGTTTCGTTGGTCGTCAGCAGGTCGATGGCGACCTGGATCTCCTCGGCCCCCTCGGCACTGTTCAGCAGCTCACAGTAGTCGCTGAAGGTGTCGCACTCGCGCTCCTTGAGGCGCTTGGTCAGGCGCCCGGAAACCAGCATCTTCTTCGCCGGCGACATCGTGATGCCGGCACGCTCGAAAATGAAACGCCGGAAGTATTCAAACTCCCGGTCCGTGAGGGATGACATCTCGAAGGCTACCTAGGCTGTCGGTTGGATCATTGCGGCCGTCCGTTCACGCGTGCATGGCCTGCGGCTCGTCCGAAGCCTCCGCCCCGTCCAGCGACAGCACCGATTCGACGTCGAGGAGCACCACGAACTGGCCCTTGGTCTTGACCACGCCACGCATGAAGTCGGCACGGATGCGCACGCCGAAGGGCGGCGGCGGCTCGATGTCCGCGTCCGCGATGTCGATGACCTCGTTGACGGCGTCCACCGCGATACCGACCACCTGCTTGTCCGCGTCAGCCTGCAGCTCGACGATGACGATGCAGGTGCGCTTGGTCATCCCGCTTGGCTTGCGGCCGAAGCGGGCCTGCACGTCCATCACCGGCACCACCGCGCCCCGCAGGTTGATCACGCCGCGCACGCTGTCCGGCATCATCGGCACCTCGGTCAGGTGAGGAAACTCAATGATTTCCTTGATGCACAGGATGCCGATGGCGAAGACTTCACCGCCCAGCATGAAGCTCAGGTACTGCACAGGCCGCGAGGCCGGGGAGGACCCGGTGTCGACCTCGGGGGTCTGGATCAGCTCGCTCATGGGCGTGCCTCAAAACTTGGCAAACATGGACTCGTCGACGGCCGGCGCGCTCACCACCGCCGCCGCCTTGCGGCCCTGCGCTTTCACCGAAGTGCCGTGAGAAGCCGCCCGTGGCGCGGACTTGGCAATGTTCGTGCGCTGCACGCTCGCGGCCGTGCCAGAGGCCACCTTGAAGAAGGCCATGGTGCGCTGCAGCTGCTCCGCCTGCCCGCTCATTTCCTCGGCGGTGGCGGCCAGCTCCTCCGAGCTGGAGGCGTTTTGCTGGGTGGTCTGGCTCAGCTGGCTCACCGCGCTGTTGATCTGGCTCACGCCAGAGCTCTGCTCCTGCGAGGCGGCGCTGATCTCCTGCACCAGGTCGGAGGTCTTCTTGATGTTCGGAACGATGGCGTCCAGCAGCCGGCCGGCCCGCTCGGCCAGCTCCACGCTCTCGCTGGCCACGTGGCCGATCTCCTGCGCCGCCACCTGGCTGCGTTCGGCCAGCTTGCGCACTTCGGCCGCCACCACCGCGAAGCCCTTGCCGTGTTCGCCCGCGCGCGCCGCCTCGATCGCGGCGTTGAGGGCCAGCAGGTTGGTCTGGTAGGCGATGTCGTCGATGATGCCGATCTTCTGGGCAATCTGCTTCATGGCGGAGACGGTGGCCTTCACCGCTTCGCCGCCTTCGGTGGCTTCGCCCGACGCCTTGGTCGCCATGCCGTCGGTGACGCGGGCGTTCTCGGTGTTCTGCGCGATGGAGGCCGTCATCTCTTCGATGGAGGCGCTGGTCTGCTCCACACCCGCCGCCTGCTCGCTGGAGGCCTGGGCCAGGGACTGGGCCGTCGCACTGACCTCTTCCGAAGCACCAGCCAGCGCCTCGGCCCCGGCGTTCACGTCGGCCACCACCTGGGACAGGCTGTTCAACATCTGCTTCATGGCCTGCAGGAGCTGGCCGGTCTCGTCCTTGGAGGTATCGCCGATCTGGGCCGTGAGGTCGCCCTCGGCCAGCTGCTGGGCCACGCCCACCGCCACACCCAGCGGCTTGCTGACGCCGCGGCTGATGAGCACGCCCATCAGGATGCCGGTCACCAAAGACACCAGAATGACGGTGATCATGATGGTGCGGCTGCGCTGGTAGAGCTCGGTCGTGTCCTCCGAGGCCTTGCGGGCCAGCTCTTCCTTGAGTTCGGACAGCTGGGTCAGCATGTCGTCCAGTGCGTTGGCTTTGGAGATCACCAGTTCGGTCTGCTTGACCATGGTGGGATCGCGCTCCTGCAGTTTCTTGTTGGCCAGGAGGTTCAGCAGCTCATTGTTCTCGCGCACGAATTCTTCCCAGGCGGTGCTGGCGGAGGCCACGATCTGCTTGCCGCGCTCGGTCACGAACATGGGCTTGGCCTTGGCGAACTCGTCCCTGAAGGTGCTGATGGCCTTCTGGGTGATGGCCATTTGCTTGGCCCGGTCTTCGGGCGTGGTGGCGGCCAGGAAATTGCCGCGGGCGCGACCGACGTAGATGAGGTTGATGTTCGCTTCCTTGATGTGGGAAAGCCCGATCAGGTCCCTCTGGTACATGGTGTCCGCCGCCTCGTTGATTTGCCCAGCGGCGTTGATGCCGACCAGGCCCACCACGCCGCTGAGCAAGGCGACGATCAGAAAGCCGACAACCAGCCGGATGCCAATCTTGATATTCGAAAACATGGTATGTCCTTTTGCGGCGCGGCCGCGTCTAAAAACGGCGTGGATGGTGGGTTGCTGGGTGGGGATTCGGTTTCCATTCAGCCATTGACGGCCGAGGTGCGGCGCAGCGACGTGCTCTTGGCATGCGCCATCAGCGACGGCACGTCGAGGATCAAGGCGACTTCGCCATTGCCCAGGATGCTGGAGCCGCTGATGCCGCGCACCTGGTTGAACATCTTCGACAGCGGCTTGATGACCGCCTGGGCTTCGCCGAGCAGGGTGTCGACGAGCAGGCCGGCCTTGTGCCCCGCATAGGTGACGACGATGAGGTTGTCGCGGCTGCCGCGCGGTCCGCGCACCTCGAACAGGTCGCGCAGGCGCACCACGGGCAGCACCTGGCCGCGCAGGTCGGTGTAGTCGCGGTCGGGGTCGTCGGTGAACGCCAGGCACTCCTCGACCATCTCGAGGGGCACCACGAACACCGTGCCACCCACGCCGACCTGGAAGCCATCGATGATGGCCAGCGTCAGCGGCAGGCGCACGCTCACCGTGGTCCCCACGCCCTCCTCGCTGGCGATCTCGACGCTGCCGCGCAAGGCCACGATGTTGCGCTTGACCACGTCCATGCCGACCCCGCGGCCGGACAGGTTGGTGATCTTCTCGGCGGTGGAAAAGCCGGGCTCGAAGATCAGCCCGTGGATCTCGGCGTCGCTCAGGGACTTGCCGGGCTCGACCAGGCCGCGCTCAATCGCCTTGGCCAGGATGCGCTCGCGGCTCAGTCCCCCGCCATCGTCGCTCACCTCGATGACGATGCTGCCCGACTCATGGAAAGCGTTGAGACGCACCGTGCCCTGCTCCGGCTTGCCCCGGGCCAGGCGCACCTCGGGCGGCTCGATGCCATGGTCGACGGCATTGCGCACCAGGTGGGTCAGGGGATCGGTGATGCGCTCCACGAGCGTCTTGTCGAGTTCCGTGTCTTCGCCGCTGACGCTCAGCACGATGTTCTTGCCGATCTCGCGCGAGACGTCGTGCACCACGCGCTGGAAGCGGCTGAAGGTGGAGCCGATCTTCACCATGCGCAGCTGCAGCGAGGCGTCGCGCACCTGCTCGACCAGGTGCGACAGCACGGAATGGCTTTCCTTCAATTCGCTGGCCTGGGTTTGACGGGCCACCAGTTCGGCGCCCGCCGCGGCGATCACGAGTTCGCCCACCAGGTTGACCAGGCGGTCCAGCTTGTCCGCATCGACGCGGATCGACTGGGTATCGACCGAGCGCCCTTCCTTCACGGCCTTCTGTCTGTTGAGCGCCGCCTGGACCGCGCCGGCATCGACATGCCCCTCTTCGACCAGGATCTTGCCCAGCGGCGGGGCCGCGGCCACGGACGCCTGGGTGGCCAGCGCATCGGCCAGCTCGCGGTCGGTCAGGACCCCGCAGCGCACCAGCATCTCGCCCAGCCGGGCCGGCGGCTCGGGCAGCGCCTCCATCAGCGCCAGGTACTCGGAGAGTTTGCTGTGCGGCGGCAGGATGCGCAGCCGGCAGTCATCCCGCACGAAGTCGAACACGCTCTCGATCGTGGCCTTGTCGGCCTGGCTGTCCAACGCAATCTCGAAGCCCAGGTAGCAGGACTCGGGGTCCATCTCCTCGGCGGGCGGAATCGCATCGGCCAGCGTGGAGATGCTGATGATGGTGCCCAGGGTGCCCAGGTAGCGGATGAAGGCCAGCGGGTCCATGCCGTTGCGCAGGACGTCGAGCCCGAAGCGCACCGACAGGTGCCAGTGATCGGCGGCGGAGCCTTCGCGCTGCGCCGGGCTGGACGCGTCGTGTTCGTGGGTACGCGCCAGGACGCCGGAGGGGCTTGGCGTGTCCAGGTAGGCCTCGAGGCGTGCGATCAGGGGCGCGCCCGCCTCGGCCATGGCCTGGCTGGCGTCCGCACGGCGTTGCTCCACCTCGGTCACCAGGCCGGCGATGTGGTCACCGCAGGCCAGCAGCAGGGCCACCAGGTCGGCATGGAGTTCCACCTGGCCATCGCGCAGCTTGTCGAGCACGCTCTCCACGACGTGGGTGAACTCGACGATGCGGTCCAACCCGAACAGGCCGGCCGACCCCTTGATGGTGTGGGCCGCGCGGAAGATGGCGTTCACCAGCTCGATGCGCACCGCGGCGTCGGCACCTTCGACGCTCAGCAGCGACTCCTCCATCTCCGTCAGGAGTTCGCGGCTCTCGACGATGTAGGTCTGCAGGGCTTGATCAATGTCCATGAGGACTCCCAGGGAAGGTTCAGGCGTCGCGTGCCGCCGGGGCGGCATCGGGCGGCGGCGGGGCACCGAAATGAAACGCCAGGTCCAGCAGCTGGAACACCTCACGCACCGGTGCGCTGTGCCCCGTCAGGCGCAGCTCGCGCTGCGACGCCGCCGCCATGCGGCGGACCAGCAGGAGCAGTTGCACACCCGCGCTGTCGATCTCGGTCACGCCGGCGAGGTCCAGCTCCAGCGTCGTGGGCGCCTGGTCCAGGGCGGCCAGCAGGCGGGTCTTCAGCTCGGCCGCCTGGTAGATGGTGAGATCGCCCTCCAGCTGCAGCCGATGAGGGGCGGCGGCCACGGCATCGACGTCGGTGCTCATGGCAGCACCAGCTTCTGCACCACGCCCAGCAGCTGGTCGGGGCGGAATGGCTTGACGACCCAGGCCTTGAGGCCGGCCTCCTGCCCCAGGCGCTTCTTGGTGTCGGAGGTCTCGGTGGTCAGCATGACGATAGGGGTGAACTTGTACAGCGGCAACTGCTTGACCGCCTTCACGAAACTCAACCCGTCCATGACGGGCATGTTGAGGTCGCTGATGATCAGATGGACCTTCGAGCCGTTGAGCTTGGCCAGGGCGTCTTTGCCGTCGCAGCCTTCGATCACGTCATAGCCCGCACCCTTGAGTGCGATGCCGACGACCTGGCGCAGCGAAGCGGAGTCGTCGACGATCATGATGGTTTTCGCCATGGGAGGTGCCTCTCGTCGTCAGGAATCAGAAAAAGGTGATCTCGGTGGCCGCATCGGCATCGGCCTTCTTGGCGGGGCTGACACCCTGCCCCCCCTGCTGGTGGATCGCATGCTCTTCCTGGGTGGCATAGGTTTGCGCCAGCGCTTCCAGCAGGGAGCCGGCGTCGGCCGCCTGCAAGGCCCCGCTGGTCGAGTAGTGCTGGCGGCTGTCGTCGAAGGCCTCGGGCATGCGCTCGATGCTGGTCTTGACGTGCGAGACGATCTGGCTCACGCGGTCCTGGAATTGCAGCTGGACCAGCGCCTCGCAGACCTCGCCCTGGATCTCCACGCTGCGCTGGCGCAGCCCTTCTGCGGAACTCGACAGGGCCCCGGTGGCCTGCTGCAGGCTCTTGAGCACCTCGCCGATGCGCTGCTCGCAAGCCTGCACCGACTGCGCGTCTTCCAGGGCGGAAGCATTCGCCGATTCGTTGGTGGACAGGATGGCATTGTTCACCTGCGCCACCCGGTCGGCGATGCGCCGGCCGGTGTCGCCCGACAGCTGGGAGAGCTTGCGCACCTCCTGGGCCAGCACGGCGAAGCCGCGGCCCTGCTCGCCGGCATGGGCCGCCTCGATCGCGGCATTGATGGCCAGCAGGTTGGTGTGCCAGGCGATCTGCGCCACGTCGGCCGCCATCTGCCGCAACTCTTCGGTGAAATGGGTGAGCTCCTGGACTTTCGACACCATCACCGCCTTGCCCTGCAAGGCCTGCTGCATCGAGGTGACGACCGCACCGAGCTCGTCACTGCTGCGCTGGAAGAGCTCCGCCAGGGACTCACCGCTCGCGCCCCGGTCGTTCTGCAGGGTCTGCGTCAGGCGCTCGACGATCGCGCCGAAGCGCAAGGTCAGCTCCGCCACCGCCGTCTCCATCTGGCTGCGCGAAGTCTCGAGCTGCCCGCTCCACACGGGGGCAAGCTGACGGGCGAACTGCAGATTGCTGTCCAGGTAATGCTGCAGGACCAGGGACTGCTCACGCTGCATCAGCGCCAGGCGCCAGCTGGTCCATGCGCCGCCCCCCATCAGCAGCGCGCCGGTCGCGATCGAGGGCAGGCTGGCACCTGCGCAGGCCATCACGCTGACAGCAGCGGCCAGGCCCAGCGCGACCGGCAGGGCAAGCAGCGGACAGGCCCTGAATTCCTTCATGTCACCTGCCCTGCCATGTCGACGGCTGGCTGCCACCTTGGTGGGCCCCTGCGGTTCGGGATGTCATCTTGGCCATGTCAAGAGGTCTTTCGGTGAGTGCTGCAGTTCGGCCCTTCAAGCCAGGTTGGGATACGCCATACTGCATTTGCGAGGCCACATCGATTCATGCTTCGCACTGTCCCCGCCCATCTGCAGGAACTCGAGTTGCCTGAAGCCCTTGAGGTGATCAGGGATGAAAAATTATGTGATCTGCCAGCGTTTCGAAAAGTCCGAATAAAGGCGGGTCTGCCCTCTTTTTGGGCGATGACCGACACGCCGCCAGGGACTCGTCATGCACTGGGCCGAAAGGCCTTGGACGATCCCGCTGACACAAAAAAAGGAGAAGCCCCCGTGCACCTGGAAAGGAACTCACGCCCATGCTGAACAGGCCTTGGCCCTTCAAGAACCTCTGGCCTCGTGCCCTGGCCATCGCGGCCACGCTGGGGTGCGCGGGCGGTGTCCTGGCCGCAGGGCTGGCCGCTTCGCCGTCCTCACAGGCCGCTCATGGCGGACACCCCGCCCATGCATCGAAAGCCCAGTTGGCCATCGGCACGGCGTTCGACCCCGAAGGGCGCCTGTGGATCGTGGGGCTGAACGCACAGGGCCGCCTGTTCGTCCAGCATGCCTCGCCACAGGCAGGGACGAACTGGTCACCGCCCCAGCTCCTGGACACGGGGACCGATGCGATTTCAGCCGATGGCGAGAACCGGCCGAAGCTGGCGTTCGGGCCGAACCACTGGGCCGTCATCAGCTACACCCAACCCTTGGGCAAGCCCTACACCGGCTTCATCCGCATGCTGCGCAGCGATGACGGGGGAACGACCTTCTCGGCGCCGTTCACGGTGCACCAGGACCGCCAGGAGATCACCCACCGCTTCGAGTCCATCGCCTTCGACGGCGCAGGCGTGCTGCACACGCTGTGGATCGACAAGCGGGACCTGCAGGCCGGCGAGGGAAAGTACGTGGGGGCGGCCATCTACCGCAACACCTCGGCGGATGGCGGGGCCACCTTCACCCCCGACGCCAAGGTGGCGGACCACAGCTGCGAGTGCTGCCGCATCGGCATCGCGATGGACAGCCAAGGCAAGCCGCATGCCTTGTGGCGCCATGTGTTCGGCGAGCAAACCCGCGACCATGCCTTCACGGACCTGGCGGCCGAGGGCCCGCCCCGGATCACCCGCGCCACCGAGGACGACTGGCAGATCAATGCCTGCCCGCACCACGGCCCGGGGCTGGCAGCCGCGCAGGGCGGCGGGTTCCACGCGGTGTGGTTCGGCATCCGTCAGGTGGGCGGCCAGGCGCGCGCGGCGGTTCGGTACGGTCGCCTGGCGGCCGACGGGCGCCCCCTGGCGGACACCGTGCGCCCCCTGCCCGACCCACGGGCTGAACACGCCGACGTCGCTGCCTACCGGAACAACGTGGCCATCGTGTGGCGCAGCTCGGAAGGCCTGCGCACCACCTTGAAGGCCTGGCTTTCGCGTGATGGCGGCCAGACCTTCGAGACCCGCACACTGGATACCGCACAAGGCGAGAACGATCACCCTCGCCTGGCCCAGTCCGGACCGAAGATGGTCGTGGTGTGGCGCCTCCCCCAGGAGGTCCGGGTTCATGAGATTGCCTTTTGAGACGCCGAGGACGAGGACGATGACATGAAGACGACACACCAAGGCGCGCGCGCCTGGGCGGCCGGGCTGCTGCTGTCCGCGTTGTGCCTGGCCGCGGCCCAGGCCCAGGACCAGCCCCCTGACGTACCTGCCCCCCGGCCCTGGAACGAGAAGACCTGGGGGCCCTTGCGCGACAAGGGGCCTCGCCCCGCCGCCTACCTGTTCACGGCGTCCTACTGCAGCACCTGCCCCGAAGCCTTTGCCGCGCTGCGCCAGGCCACCCAGGGCAGCGCGCGCCAGGTCGAGCTGGTGGCCGTGTGGACCGACCTGGCTGCGGACCAGGTGCTCGCGCACGCCGCACACTTTCCCGGGGTGACCCGGTTCTATGCCTTCGACGGCTTCGAGCCCGCCATCCGCCAGAGTGTCGACCCGCAATGGGCCAACATCACGCCCTACGTCGTGCTGGTGGACCGGCGCGGACGGCTCCAGCGCATGCTGGGAACACCGCCGCCCGAGGCGCTCAAGCGCTGGCTGGAGTGAGGGCGCCCTTTTCCACTGGCCTCTTTGTCACTGGCCCAGCACGCGGTTGTTCAGGAGCGGGTTCTTGAGCACATGCCCGTCCGGCACGGCCAGCTGGGTGGCGCGGCCTTCGCCGTCCGTCGCGCCCTGCGCCGAGGGTGCCGCTGCAGCCGCCACCGGCAACGGGGGACAGCTCCCGTTGGCGCGGTACTGCAGGGCCGCCGCCAGGCGGGCCTCGGCCGGGTCGCCCAGGGCATGGGCGAAGTCGTCGCTGGCCACCAGGCAGCCCGGCAGCACGGCACCCGCCGCGATGCCCGCCGTGGGGCCGTTGCGGGGCACGAAGCCGTCGGCGTAGTCGGCGAAGCCCTTGGCGTTCGCATCCTGGAGCTGGATGGAGAAGTAGGTCGTGCCGCAGTTGTCCGTCGGGTAGAAGCCGTACGGCTTGCCGCAGGTGGCGGCCCCGATCTGGACCACCTCGACGTCCACCCCGCGCAGGCCGTTGATGATGGCCTCGCTGGCCGAGCAGGTGCCGGCGCTGGTGAGCAGGTAGACGCGGGACAGGTTCAGTGTCGGCAAAGGAGCGCCGGTCGAGGAGGTGGTGAAGAAGGGCACCGGCAGGTTCGGCTTCAGGGTGACCGGGTTCAGGCCCGGCTTCATGTCGTTGAACTGGAACAGGTCGAACGGCTGGCCGCTGGTCTTGGCCGGCCCGGCCACCATGTAGGACAGCCGGTTGGCGATGTCGAGCAAGCCACCGCCGTTGTAGCGCAGGTCGATCACGAGGTCGCTCACGTGCGCGGCCTTCAACTGGTTGATGGCCGCGATCAGCGGCGCCTCGGCGGTCGCGATGTGCTCATTGAACAGCAGGTAGCCCACCGCACCTCCGGCCACTGTGCGCACGTTCTGCACCGGTGCCGACGTGACGTTGCTGGCCACCAGGGTGATGGTCCGGTTGGCGGCGGCGCCCAGGTCGCGGACCACGAACTGGTGGCTCTCGCCAAGCTTCTGGGGCACCAGGCCGGCGTTGATCTTGCCGATGCCCTCAGGGGTGTCGTCGTTGACGACGTCGACACCGTCCACCTGCAGGATGCGCGCGCCCCGCGCCAGGGCGGGCGACAGGGCCGCGGCTGGAGAGCCGGGCTCGGTGTAGGCCACCGCCACGTCGCGCGGGGGCCGCGAGCTCGTCACCGCCCAGGTCGCGCCATAACCCACGTCGACACCCGCCTGGGACAGCGCGTTCCAGGCCGCCGTGTCGTAGGTGAAGTGGAAGCGGTCCTTGGCGTGCCCGGTGCCCGTGACGGCGTTGGTCTTGAGGACGTTGAAGTAGTCGACCGCGCGGGGAAAGGACGCCGGGTTGCCGTAGTCGACCTCGTGGGTCCAGAGGTAGGTGTCGCGGGTCCAGGCGGCCAGCCAGTTCTGCTCGTTGCGCACCGAGCCGGGGCGGTCCGGGTACGCGCGGCCGGTCAGGGGATCGACGCCGGAACGGGGCGCCGCGCACAGGCTGGCCTCGCTGCCTGCCGTCGGCGCGGGAGACGCCGTGCCGCTGTCGCCACCTCCGCCGCCGCCGCAGGCGGCTAGGACGGCCAGGGCCAGGCTGCCCAGGGCAAGCCGAGCGGGGCGTCGTGGGGAAAGGGAGCGGGGGGACAGACAGGGAATTCGAGGGAACATCTTTGATGCGCAGGAGGCTGGAAAGCGACGGCCTGCCGGCCGGCCCAGGGGGAGGAGAAAGGGAGAAAAGAGGGGTGAAAGCCGGGCAGTCTCGCGACAGGCCGTCCCTGGCACAACCCCCCGAAATGGTGCCCGCCTGACGCAAACCCGCGCGGCGACAAGGAAGTCACGCCTTCGCGGGTGTTCGAAACCGCCCGCGCCGCCATGGCGGGCTCCCTCGTGTTAGGCGTTACTCCCCTTTGACCCTGGACCTAACTTCCATTACGCTGCCCCGCACACCACCACTCCGGCAATCCGGTAGTTTCGCAGCGGCCTTCTTCTTTCTTGCGCCCTGGGCCCCGGCGTCGGTTGCGGGCGAGGGCATGTGATGTGAATACCCATCCCAGGAAAGGATCATGATGCCGACCACTCAAACCTCCTCCAAGCTGCGCGAAGTGACCGCCAAGCACACCCACACCGAGCCGGAGGCGGTCGTACGTGCCATCGACGTGGGCTTCGGGCTGGTCAAGCTGAGCGTGCGCGAGGGCGACGGCGTCTCAATCATCAAGTTCCCCTCCATGGCCATTCCCGCCGATGCCAGCGCCGTGCGCTCGCTCGGCACCCGCCGGCGCGACACCTATGACGTGCCGGTCAACGGCGCGCTCTTCGAGGTGGGTCGCGACGTGGGCCTGGCCCAGGCCGGCGGCAGCTTCGGCCGCGACGTGACCGACGAGTTCTACCGCGGCAACATCTATGAAGCCCTGACCAAGGGGGCCCTGCGCTACATGGCCGAAGCCGGCGACACGCGCATCGACGTGCTGGTGTTGGGCCTGCCCGTCAACCAGTACAACGACGCCAAGCGCCGCGACTACCTCTGCGCCCACTACCAGGGGAACATCGATGTCGGCGGCGGCAAGCACGTCTCGATCGGCAAGGTCATCGTGCAGGCGCAGCCAATGGGCGGCTACGCCGCGATCGACGACCACCTGGATGAACTCAATGCCGTCATCGCCCGCACCAAGGGCGGGCTGCAGCCCCTGTCCAGCAGCGACGAGCTCGACGACCTCTCCGTGCTGATGGTCGACCCCGGCGAGCACACGCTCGACTGGCTGCTGATCCAGCAGGGCTCCATCAACCCGCGCGCCAGCGGCGCGGCGTCGGACGCGGGCCGCCACCGCATCGTGCGCGCCGTGCAGGACGCCCTGGCCGCCGAGATCGGACGCCCCCTCGGCCCCGCGGTGGAGCCCCGCATCAACGAGGCCCTGCGCAAGCACACCCCCGTGAAGCTCTCCGGGGTGGTGCACGACCTGAACCGCTATGAACCCGTGATCACCAGCGTGGTCGAGGACTGCGTCAACCGCATGGTCGACGGCCTGCGCGACGCGCACGAGATCATCGACCTGATGGTGCTGGTGGGCGGGCATCCGGACCGCTACCGGGATGCGCTCGTCAAGCGCTTCCCCGCCATTCCGGTGTTCGTCATGCCCGAGTCGCTGGCCGCCAATGTGCGTGGGTTCCAGATGATCGGCGAGGCGTTCGCGGACAGCTGATCGATCCCTGCGCCCCTCCACGCGGCACACCGCTCCCACCCTCCTCCACCCATCGCTGCCTGAGGCATGGCCATCGTCCGACTGGAATTCGACCTCGACAGCGATGTCTACCCGGAACTCCACCAGGCGCTGAGCGCGCTGCGCAGCCCTGCGTCACGCTCGGAGCGGCTGCGGCAGCTGGCCACGCTGGGCCTGGTCTGGGAGAACGTGCGCATCTACGGGGCCGAGGCCATCGGCCCCAGCGTGGGTGTGACGGTGGCGGTGCCACCACCGGCGCCTTCGCCGGTGGCCGCGCCCGCGCCCCGGGCCAGCCGCTCAGGCAAGGGCAAGGCCAAGGCGTCCGCGGTGCTGGCGGAGCTGCCCATCACCGAGCCGCGGCCCCCGCTTCCCGCTGATTTCGTCGACCTGGCGATCGATGCCAAGCGACATCCCGGCGGCCGGGCCCGGAACGTGGACGAGGTGCAGGCCCCCCTCACCCAGAGCGAACTCGAGGAGGTGGCGAGCGAGCTGCCCGTGTTGCTCGACATCGTCGCGGACACCGCGCTCGACGCCGAACCGCCTGCACTGCACCGCCTGCCGCCCGCCGATGAACGCGAAGGCGAGCCGCAGGAAGAAGCCATCCACCTCACCGCGCTGGCGGACAAGCCGGCCATGCGGTCCCGCCTGATGCGCATGAAGGAGCGCGGCCTGTTCAAGAACGGCTGAGGGCCTCGGCCCAGGTTCTTGGGCGAGGGACCTGCCGCGTGGCATCCAGCGCGGACGAGAAACCGATGGCAGCCTGCCGAGGCATCACCGCCATCCCCCCTTCCCCCGCTGGAAGGACTCACTGACCGCACGCCGATCCGGTCTTGAGCCCCGCCCTTTGCTGCTCTGCGGCAAAAGTCACGTCCTCGGGCTCCTCGATGAATAGACGCACCATTTGCCGTCACTTCGACCCAAAAGGCCCCGTCGTTTTCAACGATATTGCTGCGAAGCGAAATGGCGTCATCCGCCGGGGCGGGGGCTTGTTCGAGCAGGCCTTCCACGGACAGACGGCACCGGATCCCGGCGGTTGCAAGACGGCTTGCAAGCGCTACTGAAGGAACAGCAGCGATTGACCGTCAGGTTTGCCCCGCGGGGATCTGACCCAGCTTTGGAAAGACGTCCACATGGCCACGATCATCACCTCCATGAGCACCGCACAGATCGCCGGGCTCACGACCACGTCGATTGCCAGGTTGACCACGGAGGACTGGGCCGCTTTCAGCACCGACCAGATTGCCGCCCTGACGACGGCGCAGGTGGGCGTCATCACCACCCTGGGGATCAGCGCCCTGGGAACGGCCCAGATGGCCGCTTTCGAGACCGCCGACCTGCGAGCCCTCAAGACCTCGTCCATCCGGGCCCTGTCGACGGCCCAGATCGGGGCACTGACCACGGACCAGTTCTCCTCCCTGACCACCGCGCAGGTCGCCGCCTTCACGACGGCACAGGTCATCGCCCTGGCCACGAGCCAGCTGTCCGCCATGGCCACCAACCAAGTGGCCGCGCTCACCAGCGCCCAGGCCGCCAACCTCAGCAGTGTCCAGATCGCCGCCCTGGAAACCAACCAGATCGGCGCGCTCAACAGCGGCGCGATGCGCGCGCTGGGCACCGAGGTCATCGCCGCCATTACCACCGACCGCATCGCCGCCCTGGGCACCGCCCAGGTCGCCGCATTGAGCAGCAGCCAGGTCGCCGCGCTGACCACCGCCCAGATCTCGGCGCTAGAGACCATGGACGTGCGGGTGCTGAGTTCGGCCGCCATCCGCAGCCTGGGCACCGACCAGATCAGCGCGCTCAGCTCCAGCCAGGCCAATGCCTTGACCAGCGCCCAGGTGGCCGCGCTGACCACCGACCAGATCGCGGCCATGAGCACGGCCAGCCTCGCGGCCCTGGGCACCGCCCAGTTCGCCGCGCTGACCAGCCTGCAGGCCGCCGCGCTGACCACGGCCCAGGTCGCCGCGCTCGAGACCGCCGACCTGGCCGCCATGAACACGGCCGCGCTGCGCAACATGGCCACCGAGTCCATTGCCGCCCTGAGCACGGACAGCATCGTCGCCTTGAAGACCGCCCAGGTGGCTGCGCTGACCACCGCGCAAGTCGCAGCGCTGACCAGCACCCAGCTGGCCGCCATGGAATCCGCCGACGTGCGAGCCCTCAGCTCCGCCGCCATCTCCGCCTTGTCCACCGCGCAGCTCGGCGCCCTGGGCTCCGACCAGCTGGCCGCGCTGTCCACGGGGCAGGTGCGCGCACTCAGCACGGAGCAGCTCTCCGCCCTGAGCACCGCCAACATCGCCGCCCTGGGCACGGCCCAGTTCGCCGCCCTGAGCAGCGCGCAGGCCGGCGCGCTCACCACGACGCAGATCGCCGCCATCGAGACGGCCGACGTGCGGGCCCTGAATTCCGCCGCCATCCGCGGCCTCGGCACCGACCAGCTGGCCGCGCTGTCCTCCGACCAGACCAGCGCCCTCAGCAGCAGCCAGATCGCCGCGCTCACCACCGACCAGGTCTCGGCGATGAGCACCGCCAACCTGCATGCCCTGGGCACCGCCCAGTTCGCCGCGCTGACCAGCGCCCAGGTGGCCGCCCTCACCACCGTCCAGGTGGCCAGCCTGGAGACCGAGGACCTGGCCGCCCTGAGTTCGTCCGCCCTGCGCAGCATGGCCACCGATGCCTTCGCCGCATTGACGACGGACGCCATCGTGGCCTTGAAGACGTCCCAGGTGGCCGCGCTGACCACCGCCCAGGTCTCTGCCCTCACGACCACCCAGCTGGCGGCCATGGAATCTGCCGACGTGCGCGTGCTCAGCACCGCCGGCATCGCCGCGCTGAGCACCGCGCAGCTCAACGCCCTGGGCTCGGAGCAGATTGCCGCGCTGACCACGGGCCAGGTGCGGGCCCTGAGCACCGAGCAGATCGCCTCCATCAGCACCACCGACATCGCCGCCATGGGCTCGTCCCAGTTCGCGGCGCTGACCAGCGCCCAGGCCGCTGCCTTCACCACCTCGCAGATCGCCGCGCTCGAGACGGCCGATGTGCGCACGCTCAGCACCTCCGCCATCCGTGGCTTTGGCACCGACCAGCTCGCCGCGCTGGCCTCCGACCAGATGGCAGCCCTCAGCAGCAGCCAGGTCGCTGCCCTGTCCACCGCGCAGATTGCGGACATCGGCACCGCCAGCCTGCGGGCGCTGGGCACCGCCCAGTTCGCCGCACTGACCAGCGCCCAGGCGGCCGTCCTGACCAGCGCCCAAGCCGCCGCGCTGGAGACCGAGGACCTGGCCGCCATGAGCTCGAGCGCCCTGCGCAGCCTGGCCACCGACGCCCTGGCCGCCCTCACCACCGATGCCATCGCCGGGCTCAAGACGGCCCAGGTGGCCGCGCTGACCACCGCCCAGGTCTCCGCCCTCACGACCACCCAGCTGGCGGCCATGGAATCCGCCGACGTGCGCGCGCTGAGCTCGGCCAGCGTGGCCGCGTTGTCCACCGCGCAGCTCGATGCCCTGGGCTCCGATCAGATGGCCGCGCTCAGCACCGCGCAGGTGCGGGCGCTGAGCACCGAGCAGATCGCCGCCATCGGCACCACCAGCATCGCCGCCATGGGCTCGTCCCAGTTCGCAGCGCTGACCAGCGCCCAGGCCGCTGCCTTCACCACCGCGCAGATCGCCGCCCTGGAGACGGCCGACGTGCGGTCCCTGAGCTCGTCCGCCATCCGGGGTTTCAACACCAGCCAGCTCGCGGCCCTGTCCTCCGAGCAGACCGGTGTCCTCACCAGCAGCCAGGTGGCCGCGCTGACGACCGACCAGCTCTCGGCGATGGGCACCGCCAGCCTGAACGCTCTGGGCACCGCCCAGTTCGCCGCGCTGACCAGCGCCCAGGCCGCGGCGCTGACCACCGCGCAGGTCGCCGCCCTGGAGACCGAAGACCTGGCCGCCATGAGCTCGGCCGCCCTGCGCAGCATGGCCACGGACGCCATCGCCGCGCTGTCCACCGACGCCATCGCCGCCCTGAAGACGTCGCAGGCGGCCGCGCTGTCCACCGCCCAGGTCGCCGCCCTCACGACCACCCAGCTGGCCGCCATGGAGTCCGCCGACGTGCGGGCCCTCAGCTCCGCCAGCGTCGCCGCGCTGTCCACGGCGCAGCTTAACGCCCTCGGCACCGAGCAGGTGGCCGCGCTGACCACCGCGCAGGTGCGGGCCCTGAGCACCGAACAGATCGCATCCCTCAGCACCGCCGACATCGCCGCCATGGGCTCGGCGCAGTTCGCCGCGCTGTCCAGCGCCCAGACCGCCGCCCTGACCACCTCGCAGATCGCCGCCCTGGAGACGGCCGATGTGCGCACACTCAGTTCCTCCGCCATCCGGGGCTTCAGCACCGACCAGCTTGCGGCGTTGTCGTCCGAGCAGACGAGCGCGCTCACGAGCGCCCAAGTGGCCGCGCTGACCACCGCCCAGATCTCGACCATGGGCACGGCCAGCCTGAATGCGCTGGGCACGGCGCAATTCGCCGCGCTGACCAGCGCCCAGGTCGCCGCCCTGACCACCGCCCAGATCGCCGCGCCCCTGGAGACCGAAGACCTGGCCGCCATGAGTTCGAGCGCCCTGCGCAGCCTGGCCACCGACGCCATTGCCGCCATCAGCACCGACGGCATCGTGGCCCTGAAGACCGGCCAGGTGGCCGCCCTCACCACCGCGCAGGTGGCCGCCTTCACGACCGCCCAGCTGGCGGCGATGGAATCCGCCGACGTGCGCGCGCTCAGCTCCGCCGGCGTGGCCGCGTTGACCACGGCGCAACTCGGCGCCCTGGGCTCCGAACAGCTGGCTGCGCTGAGCACGGCCCAGGTTCGGGCCCTGACCACCGAGCAGATCGCCTCGGTGGGCACGGCCAACATCGTCGCGATGGGCTCGTCCCAATTCGCCGCGCTGTCCAGCACCCAGGCTGCCGCCTTGACCACCTCGCAGGTCGCCGCCCTCGAGACCGCCGACGTGAGGTCCCTGAGCTCGTCCGCCATCCGCGGCCTCAGCACCGACCAGCTGGCGGCCTTGTCTTCCGAGCAGACCAGTGCACTCACCAGCGCCCAGGTCGTGGCCTTGAGCACGGCCCAGATCTCGGCCATGGGCACGGCCAGCCTCGACGCCCTGGGCACGGCCCAGTTCGCCGCACTGAACAGCGCCCAAGCCGCGGCGCTGACCACCGCCCAGGTGGCCGCCCTCGAGACGGCCGACCTGGCCGCCATGAACTCGG
>CBINPE010000057.1:0-27649 GCA_966252435.1 uncultured Burkholderiales bacterium
GCAGGAAGGCGATGCGGTCGCGGTGGGCCGGGTCCATGTTGGCCTGGATCTTGAAAACCACGCCGCTGAACTTGGGCTCCTCGGGGCGCACCTCGCGCTGGATCGCCTGCCGCGCGCCCGGCGCCGGCGCCAGGTCGACCAGCGCATCCAGCACCTCGCGCACCCCGAAGTTGTTGACGGCCGAGCCGAAGAACATCGGCGTCTGGCGCCCGGCCAGGAAGGCCGCCTTGTCGAAGGCGGGCGCCGCGTCGCGCACCAGCTCGATCTCGCCCTGCGCCTGCTCGTACTGCATGCCGAAGCGCTGCGCGTAGGCGGGGTTGTCCAGGCCCTGCAGGATCTCGTCGTCCTGGCCGGCGCGGTCCTCACCCGGGCTGAACACGCGCATCTGCTCGGCGCGCAGGTCCATCACCCCGTGGAAGGCCTTGCCCATGCCCACCGGCCAGGTGAAGGGCACCGCGGTCATGCCGAGCTCGCGCTCGATCTCGTCCATCAGGCTGAGCGGCTCCTGGACCTCGCGGTCCATCTTGTTGACGAAGGTCAGGATCGGCGTGTTGCGCGCCCGGCAGACCTGCAGCAGACGCCGCGTCTGGGGCTCCACGCCATTGGCCGCGTCGATCACCATCAGCGCCGCGTCGACCGCCGTCAACACCCGGTAGGTGTCCTCGGAGAAGTCCTGGTGGCCGGGCGTGTCGAGCAGGTTGATGACGCAGTCGCGGTACTCCATCTGCATGACCGAGCTGGCCACCGAGATGCCGCGCTGCTTCTCGATCTCCATCCAGTCGGAGGTGGCGTGGCGCGAGGCCTTGCGGGCCTTGACCGAGCCGGCGATCTGGATCGCCCCCGAGAACAGCAGCAGCTTCTCCGTGAGGGTGGTCTTGCCCGCGTCCGGGTGGGAAATGATGGCGAAGGTGCGGCGGCGCTGCACCTCCCGGCGCATCGGATGGGCGGGAACGTTGGACAGATCGAGGGACATGACGCAGGAGGCCTCGCCGACATGCCCGCGAGGAAACAAACACGGGCAGGGGCGAAGAAAGCGGAAAAGCGAGGATTATCTCAGCTGGCCTGGGTGCCGTGGCCAGTGATGCGTGCCCGCCCTATGGCCGTCCCGCGCCCCCGAAGTCGCGCACCACCTGCAGCAGGCGCTGCGCATAAACTTCCTGCTCGCCCACCGGCGCGGCCGATTGCAGCGCCTGCAAGGCCACCTCCTCGCCCGCATGGGCCCACATCAGCCAGGCCGCCAGGTAGGGGGTGGCCAGGCAGCCGCTGGCCGTGGCCACCGGGCCGCGGGCATGGAAGGGCTCCTCCAGCACCCGCACCCCGGCCTCGTTCAGCCAGGGCTTGATCTGGGCGTTCGCACAGGCCGGCAGTCCGCCCAGCAGGCCCAGGCGCGACAGCATCAGGGCCCCGGAGCCCAGGGCCGCCAGGTACTGGCGCACCGGGTCAAGTTGCAGGCGGTCGAGCAGGGCGCTGTTCTGCGCCATGGCCCGCGCGTACAGGTTGCCGCCGAAGACCACGGCGTCGGCCTCGTTGGCGAACTCCAGGGGCTGGGTCGACTGGATCGTCACGCCGTTCATGGAGGTGATCTGGGCGGCGGAGCTGGTCACCTCGGCCTTCCAGCCGTGGGTGCTCAAGCGGTTCAACAAGCCGGAAAGCACGCAGACTTCAAGTTCATCAAAGCCGTCAAAGGCCAGCAAGGCAATGCGCATGGGGGAGTCCTGTCGCGGAGTTGAGGGGCCTGCTCGTGACAAAGTGCGAATTCGCAAGGGTATCGAGGCCCGGCGTCGATTTCAAGCACGGGCAGTCATGGAAGAATGGTCGCCACCCCATCCCTTGTCCAGCATGCAACAAGTCGACGATCTCATGGCCCTGCTGGACACCCAGTCGGCCCTCGTCCTGATCGAGACCCACGAAGAGCGGCGCGTGCTGGCGATGTTCGAGCGCATCGCCAACCTGAGCGAGCGCGAGGTCTGGGTCTGGTCGGCCACGCGCGGCCTGCGCATCCTGGCCGGGCTCAAGCTCTCCCTGACGGACAGCAGCGTTGGCGTCGACCGCATGGCCGACGCCAACGGCACCAGGGAGCTGCCCGACGCCCTGCAGTACGTCGACCGCATGACCACCCGCGCCCTGGTGCTGTTCCTCGACGTGCACCCCTACCTCAGCAACCCGCTGATCACGCGGGCCTTCAAGGAGATCGTCCTCAACAGCGAGCAGCGCCGCCAGCAGATGATCTTCGTCGGCCACGCCTTCACGCTGCCCGACGAGCTGGTGCCCTACCTCTGCCGCTTCGAGATCGAGCCCATGACGATGGATCGCGTGCGGGCCTTGTTCAAGGCGGAGGTGGACAAGCACCGGGTGCGCCAGGGCCAGGACATCACGGGCTGCAGCAAGACCCTGGAATCCTTGCTGCGCCACATGGTGGGCCTGCCCGAGACCTCGGTGCGCCACCTCGTGCGGGTGGCGCTGCAGGACGGGCAGATCAACACCCACGACCTGGCCCGCGTGCTGTCGGCCAAGCAGGAGACCCTGGGCGTGGCGGAGCTGCTGGTCTTCGAGCAGAAGCTGCCCGCCATGACCGAGGTGGCAGGCATGCGCACGCTCAAGCGCTGGTTGGTGCTGCGCCGCGAGCCTTTCCTGCACCCCGAGGAGGCCGGCCTGCCGCCGCCGCGCGGGGTGCTGCTGCTGGGTGTGCAAGGGGCGGGCAAGAGCCTCACGGCCAAGGCCATCGCCTCGTCGTGGCGGGTGCCGCTGTTTCGCATGGACTTCGGCGCGCTGTTCGACAAGTACCAGGGTGAGAGCGAACGCAAGCTGCGCGAGGCGCTGCGCGTGGCCGACGCAATGTCACCTTGCGTGCTGTGGATGGACGAGATCGAGAAAGGACTGGCCGGCGGCAACGGCGACGGCGACACGGGCGCCGGCAAGCGCATGCTCGGCACCCTGCTGACCTGGATGGCCGAACGCCGCTCGAGCGTGTTCCTCGTGGCCACCGCCAACGACATCGACAGCCTGCCGCCCGAGCTGCTGCGCAAGGGCCGCTTCGACGAGATCTTCTTCGTCGACCTGCCCTCGCCCGAGGTGCGCGACGGCATCTTCCGCATCCACCTCGACAAGCACAAGGTGCCCTACACCGACGCCGAGCTGCCGGCGCTCGTCACGCAAAGCGAAGGCTTCTCGGGCGCCGAGATCGAGGCCGCCGTGGTGGCCGCCCGCTATGAGGCGCATGCCCATGGCGAGACGGCGAGCACGGCGCTGGTGGCGGGCGAGCTGGCACGCACCCGGCCGCTGTCGGTGACCTGCGCCGAGGCGGTCGAGTCCCTGCGGGCCTGGGCGGCCGAGCGCACGGTGAACGCTGACGAGGGCTGAGGCTTTTCCCTGCGGCCCATGGCAGAAGGAGACATCCCATGAAGAAACTGCTCCTGCTCGCGGCCGTGGCCGGCGGGGTGGGTGGCTGGTGGACCCTCGTCGGCGGGCGCCAGCTCACGGAGGCGCAGGTCCGCCAGTTCTACGAGGACCAGTTGACCGCCACGCTCAAGCGCGAGCCCGAGACGCTGTGCGCCCAGCTCGACAAGCGCTACGAACTCGTCTCCGTCACCCTGGTGGGCGGCCGTGAACTGAGCGAGACCCTGGGCCGGGACGCGGCCTGCGAGCACACCCGGGCGATGTACCAGTCGTTCGAGACACTCGGGGCGAAGATGGGCGGCATCCTGCAGCTGGACGTCGAGCAGACGGTGCACACCGTCTCGGTGGCGGCGGACAGGAAGTCCGCCACTGTGGACGTCAGCTACACCATGGCAGTGGGCGGATCGCTCATGCACATCCGCTCGCGTGCCACCGAGGTCGTGATCCGCCGCAACGGCACGCTGCTGCTGGAGCGCAGCGAAGCCCGCTCCAGCCTCAACGGCCGCGGCGCCTGAGCGGCTGGACGCCCCACCGCACGCCCGCCCGCCCCGCACGCCTCACCAGGCGTTGAAGGTCACGTCGTCGATCCACAGCGACGTGCTCGGCGCCCCGGCGCTGATGTCGAACTCGAGCACCAGGTGGGTCGCCCACGGAGGGACCACCGCGCTGTTGGTGATGCCGATCTGGGTCCAGCCGTTGGCGCCGATGGTCCCGTTGAAGAAGCGGGCCGCGTAGGTGTTCAGCGTGTCCCAGACCGGACGCTGGTTGACGTCCAGCGCGCGCAGCGCCCCCCAGTAGAACGACACCTGGGTGGGCACGCCCGTGTCCGAGCGTGCGAAGCAGTTGGCGGCCACGTGCTGGTTGTGCAGGTGGTCGACGGGGATGGCCAGGCCACCCACCTGGCCGAAGCCGGCACCCACCACGCCGCGCTGCATGCGCAGGCTGCGCTGGCCGGTGCGGGCCACGCCGCCATCGAGCGACAGGGACATCACGCCACCGTTGTAGCGGCTGCTGTAGCCACCGGCCTGGTCGCGGGCCACGTACCAGAAGTCGGCAATCGCGTTGCGCTCGAAGCTGCCGTCGCGCATCTCGCTGGACTTGGCATGGATCACGTAGGGCATCAGCGAGTTCTCGAACAGCACACAGTCCTTGGTGATGACGCGGCCCTCGCCCACCGCCCAAGTGTCGGCGGTGTTGCGGTGGTTCACCAGCCGCACCTTGTCGAGCATGACGATGCTGTTGGGACTGACCACGTTGACCACGTTCGGGTAGGCGTACGGCCCGTTGCCGAGGTTGGTGTTGACCACCCAGTAGCCACCGATCATCTTGAAGTTCGAGCCGTTGCCGTAGACCCGCACCTGGTCGGGCAGCGCCTCGCCGCCCTGGTACTCGATGTGGCCGCCGTGCAGCTCGATGTTGCCGCCCGCGCCGCGGATGTCCAGCACCCGGGCGTTGTAGTCGAGGCTCACCCCGTACAGCAGCAGCTCCGCCGTGTCGTCCTCGGCGACGATCGCCGTGCCCCTGCCGTTGGAGATGCACCCGCCGAACAGCGTGATGTTCTCGGCGGCGTCGGCGCCCGCCCCCTGGCGCAGGCCGATGCTGCCGAAGGCGTCGATCACCAGGTTGTGGAAGTGCGTGAGGTAGGCGTAGTCGCCGAAGTCGATGGCGATGTCGAAGCCGGAGGTGGTGACGTTGCGGTTCACGGAGCTGGAGCGCGAAGACACCCCCTGCCCGCGGATGAGGATGCCGCACGCCGTGCCGGTGGAGGGACCACGCAGGTTGATGTTGCTCACGCCGCCCACCAGCTGCGTGAAGGCGTTGCCGACCGTGCCCATGACCGTGATCGCCACGCCGGTGGTCGGTGTGTAGTTCACCACCGCGCCCATGAAGTCGACGTCGTGGAAATAGGGATCGATGACGATGCCTGCGTTGAGCGTGATGACGCCGTCTGATTCGACCTTGATGGAGGTGCTGCGCCGGCCCGTGGCGCGGACCTGGTCCAGCAGCGACTGCAGCTGCGGCGCGGCGTCCGTGATGGCCGCCCGGAGGTTCGCCACCACGGTGAATCCTTCGGCCTCGGGCGTGGCGGTGGCTTGCGCGGCGTCTTCGCCGGGCGCCCCGCTTCCCGCATCACCGCCCCCACCGCCGCAGCCGACCAGGCCCAGGCCGCCCAGCATGGCCGTGGCCGCGCCGCCCAGGCCGCCCCGCAGCCAGCGACGCCGCGCAGGGTCGGGCAGCATCGGCCCGTCCGCGGCAAAGGGAGATAAAGGCGAGGGACCCGCGATGAGTGAAGTGGAAAGAGAGGACAGCGCCGCAGGGACGGGGTGCTTCTTCATTGCAGACTCCTGAATAGGTTGAGAACGTCAGTGCTTGTGCTGCATCCACCGGCAAGCGCAATGTTCAACGCGAGACTGTCGGCCGCACGCGGCGACCGGCCTCGTTGAATGGCATGTGGGAGAGCCCTGTTTGTTGTTGAACACCGTCAGGGTGGTCCGTGGCGGGCATCGCGCATGCTCGCCCCACACGATGGACAGCATGTGCTCACCGGGTGGCACCTGGAGGATGGACGGGCCGTTCACCCTGAGGGCCGACCCGGATCCCTCGATCCACAGTGCAGCTTCAGTAGAACCCGACAGTGCGGGCGCGGATGCGCTCAGCAAAACCGGAAAACGGCCGCAATTCGGGGGTTCACCTCATGCGCGCACCAGCGGCGTGCAGGGGGGACACAAGCGCGCGGTGTCACGCCCAGGTGCGGTGCGCAACCTGGGTCATCGAGCGAATCAGGCCAGCGGGCGTGCACGCCTCAGCGGACCACGCTCAGCAGGCACTTCAGCAATTGCTCGGGAGCGCTGACCATCGCCGCATGACCGGTGGCGATGGTCTGGGGGGTCCAGCTCGGGTCGGCCCGCACGCGGCGGCGCGAGGCCTCGATCGTGGGCAGCGCCGGCTGGTTGCAATCGATGAATGTGCGCGGCCAGCGGCGCACGCGCTCGGCGCTGAACAGCAGCGGCGAGTCATAGGTGCCACCAGGGTGTGGCGTCTGACGGCGGCGCACCCAGGCCAGGTCTTCGCCGCGCAGGCCGAACACGGTGGGATCGGGCGGAGGCAACGCGCCCGACGCTGCCACGGCCTGGCGCCGCTCGGCCTGGGTCTCGGGGCTGTGCCCGCTGGACCAGGATTCGCCGGGCTCGGGCACCACGGCGTCAAGGTAGACGAGGTTCGACAGGCGGGCTGGCTCGACGCGGTCCGCCACGCCCGTGATCACCATGCCGGCGTAGCTGTGGCCCACCAGGACGGCCTGGCTCAGCTCCTCGGCCTCGAGGATGCGGCACACATCCTCGATGTGGCTGTCCAGGTTCACGGAACGCGACAGCAGGTGCGCACGTTCCCCCACCCCCGTGAGGCTGACCGCGAAGGCGCGGTGGCCGGCGGTCCAAAGTCCGGGCAACACCTTCTTCCAGCACCAGGCGCCGAACCAGGCCCCGTGCACGAGAACGAAGTCGCTCATGTCGTCATTCCTCCAGCAAGCTGCGCAGCATCCAGGCCGTCTGTTCGTGGACGGTGAGCCGCTGTGTAAGCAAATCGGCGGTGGGTTCGTCGCCGGCCTTGTCGGCCGAAGGGAAGATGCCCCGCGCCGTGCGCGCTACTGCCTCGTGACCATGCACCAGGACGCGGACCATGTCCAGAGCTTTCGGGGGTGCCATAGGGGCATCCTCGACCGATGCCAAGGCGCTGAATTGCGCGTAGGACCCGGGCGCGACGTGGCCCAGCGAGCGGATGCGCTCGGCAATCGGGTCGACCGCGTTCCACAGCTCGGTGTACTGCAGCATGAACATCTGGTGCAGCGTGTTGAACATCGGACCGGTGACGTTCCAATGGAAATTGTGGGTGGTGAGGTAGAGGGTGTAGGTGTCGGCCAGCAGGTGGCTCAGTCCCTTGGCGATCGCGGCTCGGTCCTTCTCGCTGATGCCGATGTTGATGACGCCCGCCGAGCGGGACGAAGGTGCGTTGGTCTTTTTGCTCATCACAGTTCCTGAAAGAAAAGAAGAAAGGCAACCGACGGAACAACCACCACACGGAGCAGGCCAGGCCAACCTTGTACCTGGCAGGGTCCGCCAACTTCAGGTCAGGCGCGTGACACCGGGCAAGGCGCAGGCATACACCGCATTGCGCAACGCGGCGATCGCCTCGTAGCGGGTGAAGGTGCGCCGCCAGGCCAGCACCACGCGTCGCGTGGGCACGGGGGCGCTGAAGGGCACGTAGCTGACGTGGGCCTGAGGCTCGGGCGGCACGCTGAGCTGCGGGACCACGGTCACCCCCATGCCCGAGGCCACCATGTACTTGATGGTCTCCAGCGACGAGCCCTCGAAGGTCTTGCGGATGCCCTCGGCGTCGCTCGAGAAGCGCGCGTACTCGGGGCAGACCTCGAGCACGTGGTCGCGGAAGCAGTGGCCCGTGCCCAGCAGCAGCATGGTCTCGCGCTTGAGTTCCTCGGCGCTGAGCTGGGCGCGGTCCGCCAGGGCATGCTGGCGCGGCACCGCGACCATGAAGGGCTCGTCGTACAAGGGCGCGGTGGCCAACCCGACCTCGGGGAAGGGCTCGGCCAGGATGGCGCAGTCCAGCTCGCCGGTGCGCAGCATCTCGATCAGCCGGGCGGTGAAGTTCTCCTGCAGGATCAGCGGCATCTGCGGCACGCTGGCGATGGCCTGGCGCACCAGGTCGGGCAGCAGGTAGGGGCCGATGGTGTAGATCACGCCGACCCGCAGCGGCCCGGCGAGCGGGTCCTTGCCGCGCTTGGCGATCTCCTTGATGGCAGCCGCCTGCTCGATCACTTGCTGCGCCTGGCGCACGATCTCCTCGCCCAGCGGCGTGACGCTGATCTCGGTGGCGCCGCGCTCGAAGAGCTTGACGTCCAGCTCCTCCTCCAGCTTCTTGATGGACACGCTGAGCGTGGGTTGCGAGACGAAGCAGGCTTCGGCGGCTCGGCCGAAATGGCGCTCGCGGGCGACCGCCACGATGTAGCGGAGTTCGGTCAGGGTCATGCGGCAATGCTCCTGCGGGCTGCGTGCCGGTATTCCGCGGTACCGCAGCAGGACGCGCAGGGGACTCGGACACAAGGGAAGAGAAGCCCAGAGGATAGCCTGCACCAGCGATCCTCCTCGAAAGTAGCGCCTGGCAGGCCGCATGGCATCGATGCGGGCCACCATCCTTCGGGGGACTTGGCGGCCACGCAGCGCGGCGCGGATGCTCGCGGCCGCGGCATGTGCCGTGATCCCGAACCGACCTCCCATGAACCGTTCCCGCACCCTGCCCCGCAAGCCCGGCGCCCGGCGCCTCCTGCGCTGGGCGGCCCTGGCCGGCGCCTGCGGCTGCCTGGCCGCCTGCTACGTGGTCCCGATCGATCCCCGCACCGGCCAGGGCTACCCGATCGCCAATCCCAACACGGTGGCCGCCTCGCGCGACGGCGCGACACCGGCGCTGCCCAGCCCGGCGCCCACCGGCACCGCGCAGCCCGGGATGCTGAGCACGCGGCTGTACCCTCTCAATCCCCAGGCCAACCAGGGCGGCCTGCTCACCGCCAACGTGCTGGACAACCACAGCGGCCGCGGCAGCTTCACGCTGCAATACCGTGGCGACACGCTGCAGGGCGAGGCCTCGCGCGTGGACGGCAGCTACGCCGCCTTCGGGCGCATCCACGCCGAGGTGCTGGGCGCCGCGGCGCGCAGCTACAGCGGCCAGCGCGGCATCGCCAACGCCTACGGCGCCAAGGGCGTGAGCGTGCAATGCGAGTACTTGATGCAAAGCCCCGGTGTCGGAACGGGCGTGTGCCTGTTTTCGGACGGGGCGAAGTACCAGATGCACTTCGGCGGATGAGGATGCGCGCTTCCATCCTCGGCCGCCAGGCCCTGCCGGGGGCGCTGGCGATGCGGGCCGGCGCCTGCGGCGCACAGGCCGCCGCGACGCCTTCACCCGCCGACAGCGCGCCGACCGTCGTCCTGCTGCACGGCCTGGCGCGCACACCCGCGTCGATGTCGCGCATGGCCGCCGTTCTGGAGGCCGAAGGCTGGCGGGTCTGCAACCTGGGCTACCCCTCGCGGCGGTACCCGGTCGAGGTCCTGGCGCGTGAGCATGTGGCGCCGGCCGTGGCGCAGTGCGTGGGCGCGTCCGAGGGGCCGGTCCACTTCGTGACGCACTCCCTCGGTGGCATCATCGTGCGGCAACTGGCAGCCTCGGGCGCGGTGCCGCGGATGGGCCGGGTGGTGATGCTCAGCCCGCCCAACCATGGCTCCGAGGTGGTCGACCGGCTGGGCCGCTGGGGCCTGTTCAAGTTCATCAACGGGCCGGCGGGCGGGGAACTCGGCACCTCGGCCGACGCCCTCCCCCAGCGGATCGGCGAGGCGGCCTTCGAGGTGGGCATCCTCACGGGAGACCGCTCCATCAACTGGCTGTTGTCAGGGATGATCGCCGGACCCGACGACGGCAAGGTCTCGGTGGCCAGCGCCCGGCTGGCTGGCATGAAGGACTTCGCCGTGCTGCACGCCACCCACCCCTTCATCATGCGCAACCGCGAGGCCATCCGGCACACAGTGCATTTCCTGCGCCATGGGGTCTTCGATCGAGGCCCTGCCTGACGCGTTCAGGCCTTGAGGTACTCCGGCCGAACCCCGCGCCAACGCGCGAGGTGACGCTCGGCGGCCTGCGGGTGCTCGGCCAGCAACGTCTCGGCGGCGCGGCGCGCGGCGTCCACCAGGGGCATGTCGCCCGTCAGGTCGGCGAAGCGCAGCAGGGCCGCGCCCGACTGGCGCGCCCCCAGGAACTCGCCGGGTCCGCGGATCTCCAGGTCGCGCCGGGCAATCTCGAAACCATCGGTGGTCTCGGCCATGGCCTTCAGGCGGTCCTTGCCGGTGACGCTCAGCGGCGGCGTGTAGATCAGCACGCACACGCTGGCCACCGCCCCGCGGCCCACCCGGCCGCGCAGCTGGTGCAGCTGGCTCAGGCCGAAGCGCTCGGCGTGCTCGATCACCATCAGGCTTGCGTTGGGCACGTCCACGCCCACCTCGATCACGGTCGTGCTCACCAGCACCGCCATCGCCCCCGACTCGAAGCGCGCCATCACCGCCGCCTTGTCGGCCGCCGCCATGCGGCCGTGCAGCAGGCCGACCTCGATGCCGGGCAGCGCAGCGCACAGGTCCTGGTGCGTGGCGGTGGCGTTCTGCAGGTCGACCTTCTCGCTTTCCTCGATCAGCGGGCAGACCCAGTAGACCTGGCGCCCCCGCGCCACCTCGCGCGCGATCTGCGCCACCACCTCCTCGCGCCGCCCGTCGCTGAACACCTTGGTGACGATGGGCGTGCGGCCGGGCGGCAGCTCGTCGATGGTGCTGATGTCGAGGTCGGCGAACACCGTCATGGCCAGGGTGCGCGGGATCGGCGTGGCGCTCATCATCAGCAGGTGGGCCTCGAGCGGCGAGCCCGCCTCGCCGTCCGCCTCGGGCAGGTGCTGCAGCTTGGCGCGCAGGGCCAGGCGCTGGGCCACACCGAAGCGGTGCTGCTCGTCGATCAGCGCCAGGCCGAGGCGCGCGAACCGCACCTCGCTCTCGATCACGGCGTGCGTGCCCACCACCAGCGCGCATTCGCCCGAGGCCACGCGCGCCAGCATCTCGCGCCGTACCTTGCCCTTGCGGCTGCCGCTCAGCCAGGCCACCTGCACCCCCAGCGGCTCGAGCCAGTCCACCAGCTTGCGGAAGTGCTGCTCGGCCAGGATCTCGGTGGGCGCCATCAGCGCGCACTGCCAGCCGTTGTCCATCGCCAGCGCCGCGCTCATCGCCGCCACCACGGTCTTGCCCGATCCCACATCGCCCTGCAGCAGGCGGTGCATGGGGACGTTGCGCTGCAGGTCGCGGGCAATCTCTTCGATCACCCGCCGCTGCGCCCCGGTGAGCGCGAAAGGCAGGGCCGCCAGCAAGCGCTCGTGCAGCCCGCCGGCCCGCACCTTGAAGGCCGGCGCGCGCTGCAGGGCCCGCTCGCGCTGGGCCTGCAGCTGCGAGAGCTGCTGCGCCAGCAGCTCGTCGAACTTGAGGCGCTGCCACGCCGGGTGGCTGCGGTCGTCGAGGGCCGCCATCGGCAGGTCGGGGGCCGGATGGTGCAGGCAGTGCAACGCCTCGCGCAGCGGCGGCAGGCCAGCCGGGATCACCGAGGGCGGCAGCACCTCGGCCAGGTCGGCGCGTTTCAGGCCCGAGGCCACCGCCTTGCGCAGGTAGGACTGCGGCAGGCTCGCGCTGGCCGGGTAGACGGGGGTCAGGGCGGTGGCCAGCGGCGTGTCGTCGCTGACCGGCTTGACGCTGGGGTGGACCATCTCGCGCCCGAGGAAACCGCCCCGCACCTCGCCGCGCACGCGCACCTCGGCGCCCACCGCCAGCGCCTTCTGCGTCGAGGGGTAGAAGTTGAGGAAGCGCAGCAGCAGCTCGTGCCCGGCCGCGTCGACCAGCCGGGCCACCAGTTGGCGGCGCGAACGCAGCTGCACCTCGCAGTGGCGCACGACGCCCTGCACCTGCGCCGTCTGGCCTTCCTGCAGCTGCGCCACCATGACGAGGCGGGTCTCGTCCTCGTAGCGCAGGGGCAGGTGCAGGGCCAGGTCCATGTCGTTGTGCAGACCAAGCTTTTCCATGGCCTTCTGGGGGCCGGACTTGGCGGCGCGAGGCGGGGCGGCGGGGGGGGAAATCTCGGCGGACGACGACATGGCGGGATTATGGCGACGCAGGGCAAGTCCTCGCGATGCGCGCACCCTTGAAAAACCGCGCAATGCCCCCATTCAGGGCAGGGTACGCCGTCTTCGGGACGGCGCACAATGCAGTTCCCTGTCTCAGTTTCGTTGTCGTGAGGATGCCCATGAAACGCTTGATTGTGATGTCGACCCTCGCCTTGAGTTCACTCTGGGCCATGGCGCTGCCCACCGTGGACGAGGTGCAGGCCGAAGTCCGGCAAGGCCGCTATGCCCAGGCCGAGGTGATGATGAAGGAAGTGGTCACCGCCAAGCCCGGCAGCGCCAAGGGGCGCTACGTGTACGCCGAGATCCTGGCGCACAACGGCAAGCGCGACCAGGCCCTGCAGGAGGTGAAGCTGGCCCGCCAGCTTGACCCGGCCATCAGCTTCACCGAGCCCGAGAAATTCCGCAGCTTCGAGCAGTCGCTGCAACGCGGCAATGGCGCCGCCTCGCCCTCGGCCATGAATGCGCCCACGGTCTTCGGCAAGTCCTCGCCGGCCGCCTCGTCCGGCGTCCCGGCCTGGCTGTGGGGCGTGGGGGGCCTGGCGGTGGCCATGCTGGTGTGGCGCATGGTCAGCCGGCGTGCCCGGCAGGCTGCGCCCAGCTATGGCGGCCCGGCCTACGCGAACGGTGCACCCGGCTACGGTGGCCAGCCGATGGGCCCGGTGGGCGGTGGCGGCAGTGGCATGCTGGGTGCCGGTCTCGCCGGGGTGGGTGGTTTCGCAGCGGGCATGCTGGCCGAGAAGCTGCTGCACGGCGACCATGACAACAGCAGCGGCAGCAGCCACAGCAACGTCTCGTCGTCCTCGGACGTCGGCGGCCTGACGCCCGGCTACTTCGACAATGACAGCGGCGGCAGCGCCAGCAGCGGCGGCGACATCGACTTCGGCAGCGGCGGTGACTGGGGCGGCGGCGACAGCTCGTCCGGCGGCGGCGACTGGTAAGCCAACCGCCCCGCCTCCCCGATCCGGGGGGCACCGCTTGCGGCTCGCCAAACGGGGCGCCTATACTCGCGTCCCCTGTCGGGTCCTTCAACGGATCGCGTCACAGGCCACCACCCCGGTGGCCTTTTTGTTTCTGGAGTTCACCGTGCCCCGCTTCATCACCACCTCGCTTTGATGCCGACGACCGCTGCGGCCGTGCCCCTGCACCGCAGCAGCGACAACGCACCGTGATGTGATGACGCCCTCCCCCGCCGCACGATGACGGCCGTGGTGATGACGGGCCGTTGCGTGACAGGTCGTCGGTTCCCGCCACCGATCTCCTGAGACGAACGACCATGTCCACCCTGCCCACCCCCACGCCCGACGATGCCTCGGGCCTGCTGAAGTACCCACGCACCCCGCACCTGGCGGGCTCGCGCCTGCAAGCCGGCGACAGCGCCTGCGACCAGGTGCCCCTGTCCCGCCTCGCCGGCTGCCACGTGGTCATCGAGGAAAAGCTCGACGGCGCCAACACCGCCGTGTCCTTCAATGCCGCCGGCGAACTGCAGCTGCAATCGCGCGGCCACTACCTCACCGGCGGTGGCGGCGAGCGACAGTTCAATTTGTTCAAGCTCTGGGCCCGCGCCCACGAGCAGCGCCTGCTGACCCTGCTGGAAGACCGCTATGTGCTGTACGGCGAGTGGCTGTATGCCAAGCACTCGGTGTTCTACGACCGGCTGCCGCACTACTTCCATGAATTCGACGTGCTGGATCGCCACACCGGGCAGTTCCTGTCGACCGCGCAACGGCGGCAGCTGCTGGCGGACTCGCCGGTGCTGTCGGTGCCGGTGCTGTACGAAGGGCCCATGCCGACGCGCGCGCCCTGGCTGTGGAAGCTGGTCGTGCGCTCGCTGGCCAAGACCCGCGGCTGGCGCACGAGCTTCGAAGCCACCGTGGCCCGCGAGGGGCTGCCCCTGCCCCTGTGCTGGCAGCAGACCGACACCTCCGACCTCGCCGAGGGGCTGTACCTGAAGGTGGAGGACGAGGCGCAGGTGCTGGGCCGTTGCAAGCTGGTGCGGCCCGACTTCGTGCAGACGATCCTCGACTCAGGCTCGCACCACAGCCGCCGGCCGGTGCTGCCCAACGGGCTGGATGCGGCCGTCGACCTGTACGCCCCCACCCCCACCGTGCGCTGGACCGATCTCGGGTTGCGCACGGTGCATTCGCTGAAGGAGCTGCAGGCCCTCACCCCGGCCCAGCTCGAAGGAGAACGGCCATGAGCCTGACCACGACGAACGCCTCGATGCCCACCCCGCCGCAGCCGACCCATGCCGAACTGGCCGCGCTGGTGCCCCCGCCCGGCGCGGCGGTCGACTGGGCGCGGCTGTGCGAGGTGGTGCCGGGCCTGCGCGCCCTGGACGACACGCCCCAGGACCCCATCTACCACGCCGAGGGCGACGTGGGCCGGCACACGCGCATGGTGCTGGAGGCCCTGCTGGGCGATCCGTTCTATGCGGCGGCCGCGCCGGAGCGGCGGCTGGTGCTGTTCCTGGCCGCCCTGCTGCATGACATCGCCAAGCCGCAGACCACCCGCTTCGACCTCGACAGCGGCCGCATCAGCCAGCCCGGCCATTCGCGCAAGGGCGCCGTCGATGCGCGCATCCTGCTGTGGGGCGCCGGCACGCCCTTCGCCCTGCGCGAAGCCATCTGCCGCCTGATCGCGCACCACCAGGTGCCCTTCTTCGCCTTCGCGTCCCGGCGCGGCGAGGCCCCCGAGCGCATCGCGCGCCGCCTGTCCTGGGAGCTGGACCTGCGCGAGCTGGTGGCACTGGCGCGCGCCGACATGACGGGCCGCAGCTACACCGGGCAGGCTGGCTGCCTGGCCGACATCCAGCTGTTCGAGATGCTGGCCCGCGAGGACGGGTGCTGGGACGGCCCCAAGGCGGCCGTCGACGCGCACACGCGGCTGATGTATGCGCGCGGCGCCGAGCTGCACCTGGACACGCCCCTGTTCCAGCCCGCCGGCGCCGAGGTGATCGTGATGAGCGGCCTGCCCGCCAGCGGCAAGGACACCTGGGTGGCGCAGCATGCTCCGGACTGGCCGGTGGTGAGCTTCGACAACGCCAAGGCGGCCCTGGGCCTGCGGCACGGCGAGAACGACGGCATGGCCGCCCACCACGCCATCGACCAGGCCAAGGCCCTGCTGCGCGGGCGCCAGCGCTTCGTGTTCAACGCGACGCACCTGAGCCAGCAGATGCGCGACAAGACGCTGGACCTGCTGCTGGCTTACCACGCCCGTGTGCGGCTGGTGTACCTCGAGGTGCCGCGGCCGGTGCTGCTGGCACGCAACCGCCAGCGCGACACCACGCTGCGCAACGCCGACCTGCTGAAGATGCTGCAGCGCTGGGAGCTGCCGGTGCCGGTGGAGGCGCATCAGGTGGACTACGAGGTGGGGGACCTCAGCGCACGCTGAACGTCACCCGCTCGTAGCGCCCTTGCGTGTCCAGCGCCGTCAGCGCATGTGCGCCCTGCCCCGACAGCGTCAGCCGCAGGTTGGGCGCGCCGGTGTGGGTCGCGCCGACCGAGACGCCGTCCAGCAGCCACAGGATGCTTTCCTTGCTGCCCACCGCCCGCACGTCCACCTGGAGCTTGTCGCGGCCCGGCGTGGGGCGCAGCACGCTGCCCTCGTCGATGCCGGTGATGCGCAGGCCGCGCTGGGCGGCGGCGCCACCCTGGCACGGCGGTCCCCAGGGCAGGCGCTCGACCTCGCTGCGCAGGTTGCCGTTCAGCCACGGCTCGAGCAGCGCAGGCCAGCGGGCGTCCACCTCGGCATGCAGGTGGGCCGGGTCACCCGCCGGACAGCCCGGACGCACCCGCCGCGCCGGCGGGCCGTCGCTCACCCAGACCGTCTCCAGCAGGCTGCCGCTGCGCACGCGGTCGGGCAGGGTCGGCGGCACCGCGCCGTCCAGTGTCCAGGCGGTGCGGCGCACCCGGCACTGCCCCGGCGGGGTGTCCGCCGCGGCCGTGCCCAGCGGCCAGCAGATCTCCACCGGCTTCACGCTGCCAGGCTGCGCGCGCGGCTTCAGGGTGGTGGACCCCAGGCCGGCCAGCACGTCCTTCACCAGGGGTGCGGCCGTGTTGGCGCCGAAGAAGCCGGGGTTGGGCGTGCCATCGGGACGGCCCACCCACACGCCCACGGTGTAGCGGTCGGTCACGCCCACCGCCCAGGCATCGCGAAAGCCGAAGCTGGTGCCGGTCTTCCAGGCGACGCGGGCCGAGGTCTCGCGGAACGGCGCATCCGGGCGCCCGCCGTTCTCGAGGATCTCGCGCACGATGAAGGCGGCGCCGGGGCTCATCAGGCGGGTCTCGACCAGCGGCGCGTCCGGGCTCAGGCGCGGCCGCCCGGCCACGCCCTCGCGGGCCAGTGCGGTGTAGGCGCCGACCAGCTCCTCGAGCGTCGTGCCAGCGCCGCCCAGGATCAGGCTCAGGTTGGGGGTGGCGCCCTGCTGCATGCGCAGCTTCACGCCCGCGTTGCGCAGCTGGGCCGTGAAGCGCGCCGGACCGAGCCGCTCGAGCAGGTCCACCGCCGGCACGTTGAGCGAGCGCTGCAGCGCTTCGCTCACGCTCACCGGGCCGCTGAAGGCCGCCTGGAAATTGCCCGGTGCGTAGCCGCCGAAGTTCTGCGGCGCGTCGATCAGCAGGCTCTCGGAATGCACCAGGCCCTCGTCCAGCGCCATCGCATACAGGAAGGGCTTGAGGGTCGACCCGGGCGAGCGCACCGCGCGCACCATGTCGACGTGCGCCGAGCGCGTGTTGTCGGTGAAGTCGGCCGAGCCCGCGTAGCCGCGCACCGCCAGGGTCTCGTTGTCGACCACCAGGGCCGCGATGGAGACCTGGTCGGGCAGGCTCGGCAGGCGGTCCAGCAGGATCTGCTCCAGGCGCGTCTGCACGGCCGGCTCGAGGGTGGAGCGCAGCACCTGCCCCGCCTGCGCCCCGGCCACGCGGCCCGGCTCGCGCCGCAGCCGCTCGGCCGCCAGCGGTGCCAGCCAGCGTGCACGCAATGGCGCGGCG
The DNA here is from genome assembly GCA_966252435.1 of uncultured Burkholderiales bacterium. Classification (GTDB taxonomy): domain Bacteria; phylum Pseudomonadota; class Gammaproteobacteria; order Burkholderiales; family Burkholderiaceae_C; genus CANHBY01. Next base: position 17,152 of record CBINPE010000057.1, read on the forward strand.
AAGACGCGCTCGAGCCGGGCGTCGCGCACCAGTGCCTCGTCCCACACGCCCAGGTCCTGCATGCGCGTGAGCACCTTGTCGCGGGCCCGCTGGGCCTGCCCCGGGGCGCGGTCCGGGCGCAGGCGCGAGGGCGTCTGGGGCAAGGCCACCAGCAGGGCCGCCTCGGCCGGGCTGAGGTCGCGCGCCGACTTGCCCAGGTAGGCGCGGCTGGCCATCTCCACACCCTCGACCTGGCCGCCCATCGGCGCGCGGTTCAGGTAGAGCGTGAGGATCTCGTCCTTGCTCAGGTGCCACTCGAGCTGCAGGGCGCGCGCCACCTGGCGCAGCTTGGCGGACAGGCTGCGCGAGTTGGCGGGGTGGTCGATGATGCGCGCCACCTGCATCGTCAGCGTCGAGCCGCCCGAGACGATGCGCCCCTCGGCGGCCCACTGCCAGCTGGCCCGCCCCATCGCGAAGGGATTGACGCCCGGGTGCCAGCGGAACCAGCGGTCCTCGTAGGTCTGCAGGGCCTGCAGGTAGTTCGGCGACACCTCCGCCAGGGTGATCGGCTGGCGCAGCGCGCCGTCGGCGCTGGGCCAGCTGCGCAGCGGGGTGCCGTCCTCGGCCAGCACCACCAGCGTGCCGGGGCTGGGTGCGCCGGGCCGGGCCTCGGGGGGCAGCGGGAAGGCGCGGTCGAGTACGAAGGCCACCGCCGCCAGGCTGCCAAGCGCACCGGCCGTGTAGCGCAGCCAGCGGCGGGAGCGCCCCGATCCCAGCCTTCCACCCGCAGGAGAAGGCGTCAGGCCCCCTCCCCCGTTGGGGGAGGGTTGGGGTGGGGGCACTCCGGCTGGCATGACGACGACACAAACGACGTGGATGAACTGGAGAACCGCCCGCCTGCTTCCCTTACTTCGGATTGACCACCGTGATGTCGCCCTCGGCCTTGCCGAAGCCGCGCACCTCGGGGCGGTACATGTCCTCGGCGAAGGACGGCGGCACCACGAACTTGCCGGGCGTGACGACACGCAGCACGTAGTACACGTCGAGCGTCTCGCCGTTGATCTCGGCGGCCACGACGAAGCGGTCGTCGCGGAACTCGGTGTGCTTGATGCGCTGGTTCGTCATCGCCTGGGCCAGGTTGACGCCCTCGACGTTGAACTCGCTGGCCTGGCTGCCCTGGCTCAGGTTGAGGTTCTCGATCTCCATGCCGGCCGGCACGCGGTCGACGATCAGGCCGTCCTTGATGCGCTGCTTGGCCGTGGCGCGCACCCGCACGATCAGCGTCTCGCCGGTCTTGAAGCTGCGGCCTGAGGCCGGCTGGCCGTTGGGCAGCCACCAGCTGCGCTCCAGCGTGATGCGGTCGTCGCGCACCGGCGGCAGCTTGACGGGGTATCCCTCCACCGCCATCTCGACGAACAACGGCTGCGTGCCCTGGTTGGTGACCGAGGCACCGCGCTTGAGCGTGGCGGCGTCCAGCGAACGCCGCTGGGTGTCGGTGCCGCTGATGGCCTCGCTCTGGTCGGCGCGCTGCAGCACGGCGCTCCAGGGCTGGTCGGCGCTGCCGCCGGCGGCGCGCGCCGCCAGGAACAGGGCCAGGCGCTCCTGGGTGGAGAAGTACTGGCGCTTGTCGAACTCGCCGGCCAGCTCGATCATCAGGTTCTCGCGGCGCGGGTGGGTGATCTGGTGCCGGTGCAGCAGGGCGTAGGCCATGGCGTGGTCACGCACTCGCGAGCCGTAGTCGCCCAGCCACTCGCCCCAGTAGTAATAACCCACGTCATCGCTGCGCGGCTGGATGCCGTAAGGCAGGTTCATCGCCTCGTCCAGGGCCACCTTCGAGCGCGCCTCGTCGCCCATCAGCTTGAGCGCCAGGCCCAGGTGCACCAGGGCCAGCGGCGAGCGCGCGTTGCCGCGGTACTCGTCGTGCAGGGTGCGCAGGGTGGCCAGCGGGGCCTTCTGCTCGCGCGCCAGGATGTAGCCGGCGTGCGCGGCCTCGGCCAGGCGCTGGTGGGCCATCTGCAGGGCGCTGATCTCGTGGTAGTCGGTGATGCGGCCCTGGGCGTCGCGGTGGAACTCCTTGGGCAGCTTGGTCTGGTAGCCGGGCGCGCGCTGGAACTGCTCCAGCAGGGCCGCGACGGCACGCTGGTGCATGGTCTGCGGCACCGCGAAGCCGGCGTCCTTGGCGTCCTGCAGGAAGCCGGTCGCGTAGGCGCTGAGCCAGGCCTCGTACGGACTGCTGGCCGACCACAGGCCGAAGCCACCCTGCGTCTGCTGCATGCCGGAGAGGCGGCCGAAGGCCACGTCCAGCCGCTTGGCCCGCTCCTCGCGCGACAGGGGCTTCATGTCGTAGGCCTTCGCACCGGCCTCGTCGATGAAGACCAGCGGGTAGGCGCTGCTGGTGGTCTGCTCCAGGCAGCCGTAGGGGTACATCAGCAGGCCCTGCACCACCGAGCGCACGTCGATCGGCGGCTTGTTGGACAGGTTCACGTCGACGCTGGCCGAGCCGGGCCACAGGCCGTCGATCGCGGCCGGGTCGAGCTTGAAGACGCCGTTGCCGTCCAGCCGCACGCGCCGCACCTCGCGCACCCGCGGCAGGGCGGGCTGCACCTGCAGCGCGGCCTCGCGCACCACCTTGAGCTTGGCGCCCGCGGTGACGGTCAGCTTGATCGGCGCCAGCCCTTCAGCGTCGGTGGCCTCGGCCTGGAAGCGCAGCACCGTGCGCTGTTTGTCGGCCAGCTTGACCGGCGCGGCGTTGCCCGTGATGCGCAGCGGCGAGGCGGCCTCGACCTTCACGCTCACCTGCTGCTCGGCACCCGAGAGGTTGGTGACGTCGAGCGCGATGGTGGCGGTGTCGCCGGGGGTGATGAAGCGCGGCATCGACAGCTCGGCCACCAGCGGCGCGGCCACCACCATCTCGGCCTGCGTGCTGGCGTAGCTGTCGGGCGTGCTGGCCACGGCCATCAGGCGCAGCGTGCCGTTGAAGTCGGGCAGGGTCATCGGGATGGTGGCCTCGCCGTTGGCATCCACCGCCACCGGGCCGCTGAACAGGTCCACCAGGCGCACCTTGCGCGGCATGCTCTGCGTGTCGCGCATGCCGGCGTCACCGCCGAAGCGCTGCTTGGCGAGGTTGCCGTCCATCTTCTCGATCAGCTTGCCGTAGAAGTCCAGCAGGTCGGCGTCCAGGCGGTGCTTGCCGAAGAAGAAGTCGGTGGGGTTGGGCGTGGCGTAGTTGGTGATGTTGAGGATGCCAACATCCACCGCCGAGACGGTGACGATGGCGCCACCGCCCGCCACGGGCTTGCCCGCGGCGTCGGTCAGCTTGAGCTTGACCGGCACGCTCTGCTCGGGCACCGACTTCGCGGGCGCGGTCAGGGCGAGCTTGAACTTGCGCTCCTCGCGCGCCAGCGGCAGGTGCACCAGACCGAGCGCGCGCGCCGGCGTCACCCGGTCGCCCTCGCTGCCGGGCCGGAAGGCGACCACGCCGATGTAGAGGTCGTGGCGCTGCCAGGCCGGGTCGACCGGCACCTCGATCTGCGTGCCGCTGGTGCGCACCGCCACGCGGCGCTGGTAGAGCACGCGGTCGCCTTCCACGGTGACCAGGGCCTCGCCGTCGTGCGGCGGGGTGATGGTCAGGCGGGCCTTGTCGCCGGCCTTGAAGGGGGCGCCCTCGAGCTTGAGCTGCACGCGGTCGGGGCGGTTGCCGACGTCGTCCTCGTCCTGCGCGCCCCAGCCGGCGAAGAAGCGGTAGCGCGCGGTCTGGCGGGTCTCGGGGTCGGTGATCTCGAGGCGGTAGCGGCCGTACTGCACCGGCAGCGACAGCTTGCCGCGCTCCTTGAGGGGGATCGAGCGCGCCTCGACAAGTTCTTCCTGGGTGTTGTAGCCGCTGTTCCAGCCGCGGCCGTCGTCATAGCGCCAGTACCACTGGCGCTCCTCGCGCACCAGGCGCACCTGCAAGTCGGCCGCGGGCTTGAACTTGCCCGTGCTGTCGACGCGGGTCAGCTCGAACTCGGCCAGGCTGCCCTCGCGCGCCACGTCGCTGTCGAACAGCGGGCGCAGGCCCACCAGCACCGGCGCGGGCCACCAGGTGCGCTCGATGGAGCGCACCACCGGCCGGCCGCCCGACTCCAGCAGGCTGAAGGCGGCGCGCACGGTCATGGGCGAGTTGCGCTCGGCCATGTCCATGGGCACGCTGACCGTGGCCTTGCCCGACTCGTCGAGCTCGGTCTCGGAGATTTCCTGGCGCTTGCGCGCGCTGTCGTCGGCCACATCGCCGAACAGGAAGCCGGGCAGGCTGGCGGCCAGCGGCTTGGACTGGCGCTCGGTCACCACGGTGCCCAGCAGGCGGTTGCCCGAGGCGGGCGCGCCGTAGAGGTAGTTGCCCTCGATGTCGACCGACAACTCGTCCTTGTCGTGCAGGATGACGTCGGGCGCGTTCAGCACGAGCTTCATGCGCTCGGGCAGGAACTCCTCCACGGAGAAGCTCCACTGCGCGTCGGCCCGCTTGGCGCCCGGGTCGGTCTTGGCCTCGAGCAGCCAGCGCCCGGTCGGCGCGTTGGTCGGCAGCGTGAAGGCATGCTGGTAGTAGGCGGTGCCGGCCGCGTGCGGCCGCACCAGCTGGGTCTCCACCTGCTCGCCGTCCGGCTTCTTGAGCACCAGGGTCAGCGGCGCGGCGCTGGCGCCGGCGGCCACGGGCAGCGCCTTGCCGTCGGCGTCGCGCGCCAGCACGGAGACGTTGAACTGCTCGCCGGGCCGGTACAGGTCGCGCCCGGCATAGACGAACAGCTTGTGATTGCGCGAGGGGTGGCCGCCGATGTCGAACTCGGACAGGTCGAGCGCCGGGTCGCGCAGGGCGATCACGGACAGCTCCTTGCCGCGGCGCGCCAGCACGGCGCGCGCCTTGTCCGTGCTGCCTTCGAAGATGCCGTGGCCGTCGCTGTCGGTCTGCACCTGGGCCAGCGACTTGCCGGTGTCGTCGATCAGGCTCAACTCGATGCCGCCCAGGGCGGTGCCCTTCTTCAAGGAGGTGGCGAACACATCGGTCTGGGCGGCGTGGCGATGCACGTGCAGGCCGATGTCGGTGACGTAGAAGTAAGTGACCTGGAAGTCCCAGCCGAAGCGGCCGGGCTGGTTCATCACGGCGATGTAGACGCCGGGCTCCTGCAGGGCCGGGATCTTCTCCACCGGCAGGAAGCTGACGTTGCGCCGGTTGCTGCGGTCGTCGGTGGTGAAGCGGCTCACGTAGACGCTGGTGGCGGTCTCGCGCAGCTGGTCGAGCTGGTAGCCGGAGACGGTGCCCTTCAGGCGGCGCTCGTTGTCGTAGTAGGCGTCGTAGAAAGAATCCTCCTCGCCCTCGGCGGTGCTGCGGCGCTCGTGCCGGCCACCCACCTGCTCCAGGAAGGCCGGCAGGGCGCTGTCCTTCACCCGCAGGAACTGCACGTCCACCTCGGGCGTGTTGACCGTCACCACCGGCAGGCCGCCGTTCTGGTTGGCCGGCAGCACCACGCCCTTGCTAGCGAAGTAGAAGGACTCGGGCATGGCCTCGCTCTTGACGCTGCAGGTAGGCCGGGTGCCCAGGGTGGCACCGTTGACGGCGGCCATGAGGTTCGAGAGTTCGAGGTGGTAGTCGCGGTCGGGCGTGACGTACGGCAGGTACAGCACGCGCGGGTTGTCGCCCAGCACCCAGCGCGCCTCCACCGGCTTGGCGGTCTCGGGCTTCTCACCCTCGCGCGCCTGGATCAGCTTGCCCCAGTCCTGCGAGCGTGCCAGCGGCTGGGTGAACATCACCGCCACGGCGGGCGAGCCGTCGAACAGGCGCGCCCGGCACTCGGCCATGGCGAAAGGCTGGGCGCTGCCCACCTCGGCCCGGCTGCCCGGCCCCCCACCGCCCAGGCCGTGTTGCTGCACGTACCAGCCGGCCGCGGCCGCCGCGGCCAGCAGGACGACGGCGATCAGGGCCCATTTGATTCGAGTGTTCATGGTGGTGATCCGGGATGGAGGGGGAGAAAACAGGAGACAGCGGACGGCCGCGCAGGCGCGAACTCGACAATTCGGGTGCGCAGTCTAGCCAGCCCCTGTGAGGTGCAGGTGAAGAAAATCGGAGGGGATGTTGAAGAATCACCACGTCGGCCACGGCGGTAGCCCGTGGAACAATGCCGGCCGGTTCTTCCTGCCGTCTGCCATGTCCACCGCCTTCACCCTCGACGATTTCGATTTCGCGCTGCCCCCCGAGTTGATCGCCCAGCACCCCCTGGCGCAGCGCAGTGCCTCGCGCCTGCTGGATGGCACGCAGCAGCCTCCCGTGCACCGGCGCTTCCAGGACCTGCCCGGCCGGCTGCAACCGGGTGACCTGCTGGTGTTCAACGACACCCGGGTGATCAAGGCGAGGCTGCACGGCCGCAAGGCCAGCGGCGGCGTGGTGGAGGTGCTGGTGGAGCGCATCCTGCCGGGCAGCAACGAAGTGTGGGCTCACGTGCGGGCCAGCAAGAGCCCCCTGCCCGGCACGCGCCTGCGGCTGGGCGGAGAGGCGGGTTTCGAGGCCGAGGTGCTGGGCCGCTGCGGGCCGGACCAGGGCCTGTTCCACCTGCGCTGGCCGGGCGACCCGCTGGCCTTGCTGGAGGCCCATGGTCACGTGCCCCTGCCCCCCTACATCACGCACGAGGACACCGAGGAGGATGCGCGGCGCTACCAGACCGTGTTCGCGCGCACGCCCGGCGCGGTGGCCGCGCCGACGGCGGCCTTGCATTTCGACGAAGGCGTGCTCGAGGCCCTGGCGCAACGCGGTGTTGGACAGGCCCACGTGACCCTGCACGTGGGGGCTGGCACCTTCCAGCCGGTGCGGGTGCAGCGGCTGTCCGAGCACCGCATGCACAGCGAGTGGTACGAGGTGCCCGCGGCCACCGTGCAGGCCATCGCGGAGGCGAAGGCCCGCGGAGGACGGGTGGTGAGCGTGGGCACGACCACCTTGCGCGCCCTGGAGTCGGCGGCCCGCAGCGAGAACGGTCTGCAAGCAGGGGCACGCGAGACCGACATCTTCATCACGCCCGGCTTCGACTTCCGCGTGGTCGACCTGCTGGTGACGAACTTCCACCTGCCCAAGAGCACCCTGCTGATGCTGGTCAGCGCCTTCGCCGGCCACGCGCACATGCATGCGCTGTACGCCGAGGCGATCGCGCAGCGCTACCGGTTCTTCAGCTATGGCGACGCGATGCTGCTGGCGCGGGCGGACTGACAGCGTCCCCCACCCGCCTCCTGGGCCAAGTCAGCCCTGCAGCAGAACCAGCCTGCCGATCAAGAGCAGCGCGGCAGCGGCCCCGAAATTGAGGGCGTTCAAGTCGACACGGCGCCCCAGCCGGGGAATACCGCCCTGTGCGGCCGCATCACTGAGCGCACCGCCATATCCCTTGCGCAGCCCGGCGCTGGCGAAGAAAGCGCCGATGACGCACAGGCTGAGCACCGTCGCAATGCAGATGCCCAGGCTTTTCTCGATCCCCGGCGACCACAGCAGCCAGCAGGCCACCCCCGCCACGGCCGACGTGGTGAGCACCTGCGTGACGACATGGAAACGCGCATGGGCGGGCCAGTGGGGATTGGTGGCATGCGTCCGGTTGAGATCGGCCAACAGGGGAATGACGCCGTACATGAACATTCCCAGCGACATCAGAGCGAGACCCAGGGTCTGCATCATTCACGGCTCCTTTTCAAGAAGACAGCGGGATCAGGCTTGCTGCGCCCGCGCCACGGAACGTCCGCGCTGCACCATGGCCGACAGCGGCAGCTCCACCCGCCGGTGGAACACCACCGCCAGCGCGAGGCTGGTGGCCCAGGTGGCCACCAGGGCCAGGCTGCCCAGGCCGGCGCCCTGCCCGCCCAGGTGCACGAACACGGCATTGCCGAGCAGGCAGACCGGGAAGTGCACGAGGAACAGCGCGTAGGAGGCGGGCCGCAGCCAGTCCAGGCGCTGCGCGGCACGCTCCAGCAGGGTCGAGGCGACGGGGCCGAGCTGGCCGCGCGCCTGCACCACGCCCAGCAGCAAGGCGACCGCCAGCGCCACCGCGATGCGGCCGCGGAAGTCGACCCACAGCGCCGCCAGGCCGATCGCCATCAGCACGCCGAGGTAGCGGGCGGCGCGCTTGGAGCCGGCCGCCCAGTAGACCGCCGCGCCCAAGCCGTAAGAACCGAAGAAGTAGACCGCCCAGACGTCCCACACCACGTGGCGGTTGAAGAAGAACAGCGAGGCCACCATCAGCCCCAGCACCAGCCACTGCGTGACGCGCATGGCAGCGCGCGGTGAGCGGCGGCCCATGGAGTGCGCGGCGCGGCCACCCATCCAGACCAGGAAGGCCATCAGGCAGAACAGCTGGAAGTCGATGGCGACGTACCACACGCCGGCCGACAGCGCGTCGTGCTGCAGCACGTCCTGCAGCAGCAGGGCATGGGCCAGCACCTGGCTGGGCCAGGGGGCGGCGGGGATGGATTCGTCGATCATCCACTGGCGTGCCAGCGCCGCGCCCAGCACGGCCAGCAGCAGCGCGGCCAGGTAGGGCAGCACCAGCCGGGTGTAGCGCTGCACCATGGCGCGCAGCGGCGAGGCCAGGCTGCCGGCCTGCAGCCGCGACAGCCCGCGCGCCGCCAAGTAGCCGCCGATCACGAGGAACACCTGTACCGCCATGCGGGCGTCGTCATACAACCAGGCCATGAGGGCCGGCCAGGCGCCGGCCACGGCGTCGGCGATCGGTCCATAGGCGGACAGGTGGTGCAGCACGATGCTGTTGGCGGCCAACAGCTTGAGCATGTCGATGTGCAGCAGACGGGACGACACGCTGCCCGATTCAGAAGGTGAAGCCATGGGAGTACAACAAAACGACGACAGGGGAATGAATGGGAGCGCCGGCGGTACCGCGGGAAAACCCGGGAGGATAGCGGTTTGTGCACTCCCGTGGGGTGGCCGACGGGCCCCTGTTCGCAGGGGCGGCATCGGTTTGTTTCAAATGTCACGGTTGGCAGCCTGGCCGGCCCCGTCGCTCACGTCCCTTGGCGTGCGCGCCAGGCAGCCCATTCCGAAGGACGCAGCCCGTAGCGCGCCAGCGCGCCTTCGTGCAAGCGCCGCAATTCACCGACAAGCAGTGACTGCACCTCCGCTTGATGCGCCTGCGGTACCCCAGCCTCCACGGCCTGCCGCAGGGCTGCGAAAGCATCCCGCTCCGGATGGATCACCACCTCATGGATGGTTTGCCGGATGAAGTCACGGTAGGCCAGGCGCAAAGGGTCCGGCTGGCCCAGGTTCTGCCGGATCGCCAGGTATTCACGCGTCGATCGCTCGTACGCCCAGACGTAGACGTCCCGCAGCAGCTCCACCCGGGTTAGCTCGTACACGCCCAGCACAGCTTGGCTGTAGACACCCGGCGGCAGGTCGACGAAGGTCAACGGGCACAAGTTGGCGCGGAACAGCGGCAGGTTCGCCAGCAGGCGCGAGGTGCGCTTGTTGACGTCGGCAAAAGGCTGCAGGTACGGCAGGTGCACCATGGTGAAGAACGACTGCTCGAAGGGGTCCTTGATCCGGCGCGCCTTGGCCAGCAGCAGGTCCAGCATCTCTTCCAGTTGTTGCAGCACGGACATGGGCCGGTACACGCTGCCGCCGATGTCCACCGCGTGCTGCCGGATGCGCCCTTCGTCCGCCGGGTTGGGCAACAGGTTTTCCGACAGCACACTGTGCAGGTTCATCACGGTGTAGCGGTCGAAGCCCGCCTGACCCGGGGGCGGGGAGGCCACGCCCGTCACCAGCAGCTCGATGGCTGCCTTGTGGTTGAGGATCATCTGTGTTTCGAGCGCGGCCTTGCCCTGCGCCACCTTGCCGTGCTCCAGCAGTTCGCGCGTGTCCAGCCGCGTGTAGGTGTTGCCCTCCAGGTGGCTGGACGCCCAGGACAGGTCGATCAGCAGCCGGCCCAGGATCGCCCGGCTGTAGGTGCCCGCCGGCGCATGGACATCGTCAGTCTGGCCCATCTGCGCTAACTGACGGCACAGCGACGCGGACAGGTAGCGGGTCTCGTTCGGCCGGTAGGCTTCCAGGAACTCGCGCTGGTAGCCCACAGGGTGACGCCGGCCAGGAGCCTGTTCCACGTACGCCAGGATGTCCCGGCTGTCGGCGGACAGGGGGACGGCAAAGCCTGCGTTGCCTTGGGCGGAAGTCGGCCCGGGGTCGCCCCATGACGGCGGCTCCGCCACGCCCAGGACAGCCGCCGCATAGCGCCGGTTGCGCGCCTCGCCGATGGCTCGGATGCGTCCTTGCGAGACCCACTGGCCCAGCCAGCGTTGCGCCGTGCGGCGAGCCACCGCTGGATGGCGGGCCAGCAGGTCGGCCAGCGTGACGCCTTCGCGGGCACGCAGGATCTGTTTCAGCAGGGCATCGGCGGGGGTTGGCATGGCGCGGTTCTTGGCATGAAGTGGCGGGGGTGTGGCGCCAGTTTAGAAAACGACCCCCCAAACCCCCACACCCCCCGTCAACGGCGCACCCAGCCCCCCGAGG